>SHUG01000058.1 GCA_009694735.1 Acidobacteriota bacterium
CGCAGCGCCACAAGATCCTCGCCCGTCTCGCCCACCTCGGCCACACGGCCAAGGTCATCCGCTTCCCGCTGGCGGCGCACGTGGAAGCCCCCGTGGCCGGCGTCAACCGCCGCTGGATCAGCGTCGCCGCCGCCGCCGGCCTCATCATCGGTTTGCTCGGTGGACAAATCGTCCACCTGGCGCCGCAACCCACCCGCCGCCTGGCGCCCATGGCGTCGTCCATGGCACCGAGCGCGAGCAGCATCGCCGGCTACGTGCCCGCGCGCCTGACCATTCCGCAAGACGATGGCCTGTTAGGCGAAGTGGATTTCGCCGTCCAGGTGCGCAGCGCAAGCGAACTGCGGACCCTCGACGAGCTGACTCCGTTTCACGAGCCTCAATAGCGGTCGATTCGGCCGCTTTCGCGACGTACATCGTTCCTGCCTTGGGCACACCTCTACCGCGATTCCGTAAACACCAGGCGCCGGCCGGTCGTAACGCTACTGAACCATGTCCATCCTACGTAAGTTGTTCATTTGTTTGGTCTTGTCTCTGGTTGTCGCCGCCGCGCAACCGGCCGCCGCGCAGAGCTTCAAGTGGTGGCAGATGGAGCGCTTCCAGAAGGGCCTGACGCTGAGCCAGGAGCAGATCGACCGCATCGAAGCGATCTTCCAGACCGCCGCGCCGTCGCTACGGGCGCAGAAAGGCGCGCTCGACAAGGCCGAGCACAAGCTGTCGAAGGTCATCACCGACTCAAAGTCGGACGAGGCGACCGTGCTGCAGGCCGCCGAACGCGTGGAGGCCGCGCGCGCCGAGTTGAGCCGGACCCGCACCCTGCAGTTGTTCCGCATGCGCCGCGTGCTGTCGGACGAACAGAACGCCAAGATGAAAGAGATGCACGACCACGATCGGCGCGAACGCGAGCGCGATCGCAAGCCGAAGGACGACCATTGACGATCATGACTTTTTCCACGCGCACGTTCCTCGCGGCAGCCTTGTGTGTTGTCGCCACCCACGCCTCCGCGCAGTCGAGCGCCGCCACCGATGTGAGCCGCCAGAACGCGGTGGTCCAGCAGGCGATGCAAACGTATCAGCGGGGCCTCGCCGGCCTCAACGCGCCGGCGGCCCAGCCGGGCGTCGCCTCGGGCACGCTGCGAGAATTGCGGCTCGAAGAAGCGGTCGCGATTGCCCTCGAGAAGAACCTCGACATTCAGGTCGCGCGCCTCGAACCGCAGTCGGTGGATTTGCTGGTGGCCGGATTCCGCAACACCTATCGCCCCCTGGCGAGCTCAACGGTGGGCCTGCGCGACCAATACCAGTTGCCCACCAGCAGTCTCAACGGCGGCACCAAGGTGAACAACGGCACGACCACCTACAACTTCGGCCTGTCGCAGAACGTCAATAAATGGGGCGGCAACTACGCGGTGAACTGGTCGAACGCGCGGGTCGAGACGTCGAACACCTTCTCGACCTTCAACCCGAGCTTCACCACCAACCTGGTCGCCGCCTACTCACAGCCGCTGCTGCGCGGCTTCCGCATCGACAACACGCGGCAGCAGCTGCAGATCAACCTGATCAGCCGCGACATCTCCGAAGAGAGTGCGCGCGCGACCATCACGCAAACGCTGGCGAACGTCCGCAACGCCTATTGGGACCTGGTCTTCGCGCAGAGCGCGGTGGAAGTGGCGCAGCGCGCGACCGAGCTCGCCGACAAGCTGGTGGCCGACAACCAGGCGCGGGTCGAGGTCGGCACGCTCGCGCCGCTCGACATCGTGCAGGCGCAGGCCGAATCGGCCACCCGCCGCCAGAACCTGGCGGCCGCCGAAGCCACCGCGCAGACCGCGGAGCTCACGCTCAAGCGCTTCATGGTCAGCGGCACCGATGATCCACTGTGGCGCCAAACCATTCGTCCGGTCGACCTGCCGTCGCTTGGTCCCGCCCCATCCGATATCGACGGCGCCATTCGCCGGGCGCTCACGGAACGCACCGATGTCATCTCGGCCAAGAAGAACCTGGACTCGAATGACGTCAGCCTCCGCTTCTTCAAGAACCAGTCGATGCCGGCGGTTGACCTCAACGCCAGCTACGGCGCGCAGGGCGTTGGCGGCACCGCCATTGTCCGCACGGGGCCGCTTGGCAACCAGACGGTCTCGCGGATGATTCCGGGCGGCTACGGCGACGCCCTCACGCTGCTCAGGGCCCGCGACTACCCGACGTGGAATCTCAACGTCACCATGAGCTACCCGATTGGCGGCAATCAGGCCGACGCCCTGCATGCCCGGGCGCGCCTGCAGCGGACGCAGGCCCTCACCCGCCTGCGCGCGCTGGAAGTCCAGATCGCCGCGGAAGTCGCGAATGCCGCGCTCACCGTGCAGAGCAACCTGAAGCGCGTCGAGGCGGCGACCGCGGCTCGCGAGCTGGCCATGAAGCGGCTCGAGGCCGAACAGAGCCGGTTCGAGGTGGGCCTGACCACCAATTTCTTCGTCGTGCAGGCGCAGCGCGACTTGCGCGATGCGCAGAACACTGAACTGCGGGCTCTGGCCGATTACCGCAAGTCGCTGGTGAATTTCGAGCGGGCGCAACAGTCGCCCGCCGGCGGTGGTGGCAGCGGATTGAATGCCAGCACCGGCGGACAGTAACGCACCCGCGACGGGCATTCTTGACGAGGTTAGAGACGGATTCATATGCGTAAATTTGTGTTGATTGGTGTGGTCGTGGCTATGGCCGGTGGCGCCGCCGTTTATTTCGGCGTCTTCTCGCGCGCCACTGCCCCGACCAGCGGTACCGGCCAACCGGCGGGCGCGCCCGGCCGTGGCGGCGCGGGCGCCCCGGCTGGCGCGGCCGGCCAGCGCCCTCAAGGCCAGGGTGGCGGCGGTGGCGGCTTCCCCGGCATGGGTGGCTTCGGTGGCGGTGCTCGGGCGCCGATGACCGTTGAACTGGCCGCAGTCACGAAGGGCGATGTCGCGGCGCACCTCACGGTGGTCGGCAACCTCATCGGCCTGCAGACGGTCGACGTCGCGCCGCGTACTAACGGCCGACTGATGTCGGTTTCGGTGCAGCTGGGCGACCCGGTCCGTCGCGGCCAGACGATCGCCAAGATTGAAGACCGCGAGATTGTCGAGCAGGTCAGCCAGGCCGAGGCCTCGCAGCAGGTCTCCAAGGCCACCATTCGTCAGCGCGAGGCCGACCTCAAGGTTGCCGAACTCAACTTCGAGCGCTCGAAGAACCTCTTCCAGCGGCAGTTGCTCGCCAAGCAGGCCCTCGACGACGCCGAGTCGCGTTATCTAGCCGCCGAAGCGCAGATCGATCTGTCAAAAGCCCAGCTGATGCAGGCCGACGCGCGGCTCCAGGAACTGCGGATTAACCTGCAGAACACCAACGTCACGTCGCCGGTGGACGGCTTCGTCGGCAAGCGCAACGTCGACCCGGGTGCCATGGTGTCGCAGAACTCTCCCATCGCCTCGGTGGTGGATATCTCCAAGTTGAAGATGGTCGTCAACGTCGTCGAGAAGGACATTCGCCTGGTCACGGTCGGCGACAGTGGCGACGTCGACGTCGACGCCTACCCCGGCGAGAAGTTCCGCGGCCGGATTGCCCGCGTGGCGCCGGTGCTTGACCCGGCCACCCGCACGGCGACGATGGAAATCGAGATCGTCAACAACGACAAGCGCTTGAAACCCGGCATGTATGCGCGCGTCAGCCTGACCGTGGAAGAGCGCAAGGACACGCTGGTGGCCCCGAAGAGCGCCGTGGTCGACTTCGAGAACCAGCGTGGCGTGTGGATGCCGAACGAGGACAACCGCGCCAGGTTCATGCCCGTCGTCCTGGGCATCGAAGACCTGGACCGGATCGAGATCAAGAGCGGTCTAAAGGAGGGCGACAAGATCGTCACCACCGGCGCCACGGCCGTGCGCAACAACGACCAACTCATGGTGGCCGGTGCGGCGCGTCCGGGCGGTCCCGGTGGAGCGGTCGGCGCGGCCGGCGGCCAGCGACCCCAGGGGCAACGGCCACCGCAGTAACCAGCAACCGAGTGCCAGGAGGGCGGAACTTGTTCCGCCGAGTAGACCCAAACGCCAGTCGCACAGTCGAGAGCACATATGAGTATTCCGCGCTTAGCCATCGAACGTCCCGTCACGATGTTCATGATCAGCATGGTCATCATCCTGCTGGGTGGCATCTCGCTCACCCGATTGCCGGTTGACCTGATGCCCGACACGCAGATGCCCACCATCTCGGTGCGGGTCAACTATTCGGGTGTCGGCCCCCTCGAAATGGAGGAGCTGGTCACGCGACCGATCGAGCAGGCGGTCAGCGCCGTCGCCGGGCTCGAGCGCGTCGACTCGACCTCTTCCGAGGGCAACGCGAACATCCGCCTGAACTTCGCTTGGGGCACTGACCTTAGCGAAGCCGCCGACGAGGTGCGCACGCGTCTCGACCGGGTGCGTGGCCGTCTGCCGGAAGACGCCGACCCGCCAACAGTGTTCAAGTTCGACTCCACCTCGATGCCGATCATGGGCATTGGCGTGGAAGGCGACTTCGACGCCGTGACGCTTCGCGAGCTGGCGCAGAACGACTTGTCACCGCGCCTCGAGCGTGTCGCCGGCGTCGCCGCGGTCACCATCAACGGCGGCTTGCGGCGACAGATTAGAGTCGACCTGTCGCGCGAGAAGCTGACCGGCCTCAACCTCTCGCCCGATCGCATCGTCCAGATCCTGCGCACCGAGAACCAGAACATCCCACTGGGTGAGATCAACGATGCCGACCGAACGCTGCTGCTCCGCAGCCCGGGCCAGTTCACCAACATCGAGGAAATTCGCAACTTGGTGGTGTTGACGCGCGCCGGCGTGCCGGTCTACCTGCGCGATATCGCCGATGTCCGAGACACCACGGAAGACCGCCGGTCGTTCATGCGCATCAACGGCACGCCGGGCATCCGCATGCAGGTGACCAAGCAGTCGGGCACCAACACCATTCAGATCGCGGAGGGTGTCAAGCGGGAGATCGAGAAGATCAACGCCAACGTCGACGGCATCACGCTGCAAGTGCTCGACGACCAGTCCAAGTTCATCGACCGCGCGATTGGCAGCGTCACCGAGCACGCCGTTCTCGGCGGCCTGCTGGTGATTGCGATCATCTTCCTGTTCCTGCGCGACATCAAGTCGACGCTGATTATCTGCACGTCGATTCCGGTCTCGGTGATCGGCACCTTCGCGCTGCTCTACTTCGGTGGCTACACGCTCAACACGCTGACGTTCGGCGGCCTCGCGCTTGGCATCGGCATGATTGTCGACGCGGCGATCGTGGTGCTCGAGAACACCTACCGGCATCTGGAGATGGGCAAGGACCGCGTCACCGCCGCCATTGATGGCAGCGAAGAGGTATGGTCGGCGATTCTCGCCTCGACGCTGACCCACATCGCGGTGTTCGTGCCGATGCTGTTCCTGACCGGTGTCTCGAGCATCATGTTCGGCCAGCTCGCGGCGGTGGTGTCGTTCTCGCTCGCCATGTCGCTGCTGGTCGCGGTGACGATCGTGCCGGTGCTGTGCTCGCGGATACTCGATGCGCCCACTAAGGCGCATGCGGGCGTAGCTGTGATGGCTCGCCTCAATCGCCGCATTGACGGCACGCTCGACCGGCTCGACGAGTTCTACGCCCGCATGCTGCACAAAGCACTGGCGCACCGCCCGACCGTGTTCGCGACCGGCTTCGCGCTGTTCGCGGTGGCGCTGTTGCTGCTGCCCCGCATCGGCTTCGAGTTTCAGCCGCAGACCGACGAGGGTGAGATCACGGTCGATGCCGAATTGGCGGTCGGCTCCCGCCTGGAGAGGACCGAGGCGGTACTGATCGGCCTTGAAGAACGCATTCGCCAGTCCGTCCCCGAGGCGGTGATGCTGATCACGCAGGTCAACGGCGGTGGCGGCGGCTGGGGCGGCGGCTCGACCCACCGCGGCAACGTCAACGTCCGGCTGGTACCCCGCGACGAACGCGAGCGCAGCAACGAACAGATTTCGATGCAGTTGCGCCGCGAGCTGTCCGGCATTCCCGGCGTGATCATTCGCGCCCGGCCGTCGGGCGGCCAGAACCAGATGATGCGCGGCATGGGCGGCGGTGGCGGCGACAGCCGGCTGTCGATCGAGATCCTCGGCCACGACCTCGACCAGTCGAAGCGGATTGCCCAGGACCTCAAGGCGATGCTCGACACCACGCCCGGCATTGCCGATTCGCGCCTCCAGCGGGAAGAAGGCCGGCCCGAGCTGGCGGTGCGCGTCGACCGCGACAAGGCAGCCCTGCTGGGCCTGACCGTTACCGGCGTGGCCAACACCATTCGCACCAACGTCGCCGGCACGCAGGCGGCCATGTATCGCGACGCCGGCAACGAATATCCGATCATCGTCCGCCTGCGCGAAGAAGACCGCGAGCAGGTGGCGGAGGTCGGCGACGTGCTGCTGAGCACGCCCAGTGGCCAGGTGCTGCCGGCCAAGAACGTCATGGTCATCGATCGCGAAACCGGGCCGGTGTCGATCGAGCGGAAGAACCAGGAACGGGTGCAGCGCGTGAACGCCGAGACCGAAACGACACTGAGCGAGGCGGTCACCGCGGTGCAGGCGCGGATGGGCGAAGTCAACGTGCCGAAAGACTTCGCCGTCGGTTTCGGCAACGAAGTCGAGGAGCAGGCCAAGTCGTTCAACGAACTCCGCCTCGTGCTGATCCTCGCGATCGTCCTCGTCTACACCGTGATGGCGTCGCAGTACGAGTCCCTGAAGGACCCGTTCATCATCATCTTCTCCATCCCGCTGGCCGCCATTGGCGTGGTGGGCATGCTGATGCTCACGAACACGCCGTTCAGCATGCAGGCCTACATCGGCGTCATCATGCTGGCCGGCATCGTCGTCAGCAACGCCATCCTGCTGGTGGACTACACCAATACGCTGCGGCACCGCGACAAGATGGAACTGCGCGCGGCGCTCGAACTGGCCGGCCGCCACCGCCTGCGCCCGATTCTGATGACCTCGATGTGCACGGCGCTCGGCCTGGTGCCGATGGCCCTCGGCATTGGCGAAGGCGCGGAACTGCAGGCGCCGCTGGCGCGCGTGGTGATCGGCGGCCTGCTCACCTCCACCATCATCACGCTGGTGTTCGTGCCGGCGATGTATACGTTGTTCGAAGAAGGCTGGCGCGGGATCTTCAAGAAGGGCGCTGGGACGCCCATCGAAGCAGCACACTAACGGCTTCCCCGCTGACCGGATCGACCCAGTCAGGTGCTAATTCCGCGAGCGGCTCGAGCACGAAGAGCCGCTCGCGGAACCTCGGATGCGGCACCACCAGGCCCGGCTCGGCCAGCCGGTCGTGCCCATACAGAATCAGATCGAGATCCAGCGTTCGCGCGGCCCCGGGGGCCGGCCGCTGACGCCCCTCCTCGCGCTCGATTTCCAGCAACCGGTCCAGCAAGGCTCGCGCCGACAGGCTGGTGTCGCCGACGACGACCCCATTCAGGTAGCGCGGTTGATCGCCGACGCCGACCGGAGCGGTGTCGAACCAGGTGGAGCGACGGAGGTTGGCAAGCAGGCCGGCCAGTCGGTCGACCGCCAAGGCGAGATGCGCTTCGCGATCGCCGAGATTGCTCCCGAGTGCGATCGCGACCGTGGTGCGCGCCGTTATTGCCCGGTCCAGCGGGCGCCCATGACGATGCCGCTGTGATCGTTGATGGCGAGCGACGTGCCGATCAGGTCTTGGCGACCCGCCGCGGCCTGGTCGAACAGGCGCTTGTGCTCGAGCATCTCACCGAGAACGACCTTGAGCATGCCCTTGTGGCGGGCGTGCGAGACCTCCTCGACCTTCGCGCGCCACTGGTCCACGAACTGCGCATTCGCACGGGCATCGTCCGCCGCGAGCGCCTTCCAGGCGTCGCCCTTGCCGACCGCCACGGTCTGCCGCGGCGGGTCGGCCGGCAGCGGCGCGCCCAGGTCGAGCAGCGCGTGCTGCAGCCACGACAGGTGGGTCTCCTCACGCGCCACGATGTACTGGTAGGCGTTGTTGATGTCGTAATCCGGAACCTGCTGCGCCACGTCCTCGTGCCGCATCAGCAGGCTGGTGCGCTGCAGCAGGAAGTCGCGGATCAGGTCAGCGAGATGGGAGGTCGTGCTCACGCCTTTTGCTTCACGCTTTCTGCTTTTCTTTGCAGGCGATGCACACCCGCGTCCAGGGAATGGCATTCAGCCGGGCCACGGCGATCGGCTCGCCGCAATCGCGGCACAGGCCGAACGCGCCCTTGTCAAGGCGCACCAGCGCCTCGTCAATGGCCTGGAGAATCTTGGCATCGGTCTGCTTGAGGCGCAACTGGATATGCACCTCATTGTTGCCGGTGGCCTGGTCCGCCATGTCGCCCTGGCGGCCGCTGTTGTGCTCCATCGAACTCTGGAGCGAATTGAGGCCAGCGCCTTCGACGAGCTCTGACCGCTTCTTGAGCAAGGCGTCCTTATAGACCGAGACGTTCATGTGACTTCGTGCTCCCAGTGCGCCGGCGGGGGTGGCGCCAAAAGATCATTCTACCACGCTGTTTGTGGGCTATTCCGCGCGCAGTGTGGCGAGCGGTTTGCGCTGGAGGACTTCCCAGCTCGAGGCGACGCCGATCACGGCCACCAGGGTGGCCGTGACGGCGACACCGATCGCGCTGGTGCCGAAAAGCGGCCGGAACGGGATGTCGAGCGCGTAACGGCTGATGGCCCATGACAGGACGATCGCCCCGCCGGCGCCGATCCCACCGGCCAGCAGGCCCAGCAAACCGTACTCGATCAGCAGCACCGCCGCGATCAGCTGGCGCGTCGCGCCCAGGGTCTTGAAGATGGCGGCTTCGTAGACGCGCCGGAACTTGGTCATGGCGACCGCGCCAATCAGAATCAACAAGCCGCTGAACACCACCAGGGTGCCCACCATCGTGACCGCGAGCGTGACGTTGTCGACCACCGCCTGCATGGTGTTGAGAATCTCGCGGCCGTCGATCACCGACACATTCGGCGCCGCGTCGACCAGCGCGGACTGGAGCCGGGCTCGGGCCGCGGGGTCTTGCGGCCCGCGCAGGAAGCCGACAAAGCTGTGAGGCGCCTGCTCGAGCACGCCTGGCCGGAACACGAACATGAAGCCCCCGGCACGGCTATCGGCCCACTCCACCAGCCGCACGCTCGTCACGCGCGCCGCAATCACGCGCCCCAGCACGTCGAACCGAATCGTGTCGCCCAGGTTGATCTTGAACTGCTCGCTGATGAACTGCTCAACCGACACCTCCCCCGCGTCCGACGGTGTGGCGTCCCACAACTGGCCCGCGACAATGCGTTCGTTGGGCTCGAGCGTCTGGCGATAGGTGATCGTGTACTCGCGGCCGAGTGAACCGCGGCCGCGCACGTCCTCGTAGTTTTCGAGGTTGAGTTCCTTACCCGCCACCCCGACGATCCGCGCCCGCAGCACCGGCAACAGGCGCGGCGGCGCCGCCGACGGTTCCTGGTTGGCGGCGATCGCCGCGCGCACGCGCCCGACCTGATCGCTCTGGATGTCGAGCAGGAACAGGTCCGGAGAATCCGCCGACACGTTGATCGCGAACTGGTCAACCAGGTTCTGCTGCAACGACCGCACGCCGATGATGAAGAAGCTGCCGAGGCCCACGGCCAGCAGCACGATCCGCATCTGGCTGCCGGGTCGGCTCAACTGCAGCACGGCGTGACGCAGAGCGAACGAGCGTGACCGCGCCAGTGGCGCGATCGCCCTGATCACCAGCAGGCCCGCGAAGTGCAGCGCCAGTGCGGTGCCGGCGAAGCCGGCGGCCACCACCAGGCCGACCCGCCAGTTGCCGGCCTGCCACACGGTGAGCGACACCAGGGCCGTCATCACGAACAGCGTGACGAGCACCTGCACCGCATCGGGCCGGCGGCGGCGCGCTTCGTCGCGCAGCAGCAGCGAGGGCTTGACGTGGCGCACCTCGAGCAGCGGCACCAGTGAGAACAGCAGCGACACGAGAATGCCGATGCCGATGCCCTGGATAGTCGCCGGCAGTGTCAGCGCATACGTGATCTCGACGCCCGGCGTGGCGCCGGCCAGCAGCGAGGGAATGCCGCGCATGGCCAGCGCGGCCAGGGCGACACCGAGCAGACTGCCCGACAACCCGAGCATCGCCACCTGCGCCACGTACACCGCCAGCAATTGCGACGACCGGGCGCCGACGCACTTGAGCACGGCAATGCTTTTCATCTTCTGCTGGACGAACACCCGCGTCACACTCGAGACACCGATGCCGCCCAGGATCACGATCACCAGGCCGACGAGGCTCAAGTAGTTTTCGGCACGTGCGAAGTTCTCACCGATGTCGTCCTCGGTGGCCTGGTAGGAACGCACCCGTGCAAACTCGTTGGCGAAGTCCGCGCGCAGGTCACGAATCAGCGCGTCGAGTTTCGCGTCGGGCACGCGCACCAGCCGCTGGCTGGTCGCCCGGCTGCCCAGGCCCATCAGTCCGGACTTCTCGAGATCCGCCAGGTCGACAAAGACCCGCGGCCCCATGCTGAAGGCGCCGAGTCGGCGGCCCGGTTCGCTCTCGACGACCGCGCGGATGGTGTAGCGCTGGGAGCCGATGGTCAACCGATCGCCCACCTTCACGCCCAACTGCGCCAGCAGCTCTGGCCGCACGATCACGCCGAAACCACGCAGCAGCCCGTGGTCATACTTCAGGCCGTCGGCGAGGCGCATGGTGCCGTAATACGGGAACCCGTCTTCGACCGCGCGCAGCTCCACCATGCGCGCCCGGCCGTTGGCCCGATCGGCGGCCTGCGTCATGGTCGCCAGCTCGATCGAACGCATGCTGTCGGCGCCGGCGACGGTCAGGCGCCGGGCGATCTTGGCACCCAGCTCCGGCTTGATCGGTTGATTGCTCGTGATGATCGCATCAGCGGTGATCAGCGTCCGTGCCTCGCCGGCGAAGGTATTGCGCACGCTTTGGATCACCGAGCGCAGGGCGACAATGGCGCCCACGCCGACGGCGATACAGAGAAAGAAGAACAACAGGCGCTGCCACGACGCCCGCATCTCGCGCGCCGCCATGAACAGGACGAACCTCACGGCGTCGCTCCGTGCGCGGTGGTCTCGGCGGCGACCGGCCGCCCATCGCGCAGCACCAGGCGGACGTCGGCCACCGCCGCCACCGAGGCGTCGTGCGTGACCATGACCAGCGTGACCAGGCGCGACTGGCGCACTTGCAGCAGCAGGTCCAGAATGTGGCGGCCATTCGAGCTGTCGAGATTGCCGGTCGGCTCGTCCGCGAGGATCAGCGGCGGGTCGTTCGCCAACGCGCGGGCAATCGCAATGCGCTGCTGCTCGCCTCCCGACAACTGCGAAGGATAGTGGTGACCGCGGTCGTGCAGGCCGACTTCGTCGAGCAGCGTCTGGGCCCTTGCCGCCGCATCCCGGCGGCCGGCGATCTCCATCGGCACCTGGATGTTCTCGATCGCCGTGAGCGATGGCACCAAATGAAAAAACTGAAAGACGAAGCCAATCTTCTCGCCACGCAGCCGCGCCAGCGCGTCTTCGTCGAGGCTCGCGATCTCGGTGCCGGCAATGGCAATGGTCCCGGTCGACGCCGAGTCGAGCCCCGCGATCAAACCGAGCAACGTCGACTTGCCGCTGCCCGACGGCCCGACAATGGCCAGGCACTGCCCATCGGGCACATCAAGATCGAGCGGGTGCAGGATGGTAAGAGGGTGTCCGCCGCTTTGAACGGTCTTGCTGACGCCGCGAAGCTGAATCATTGGGCTAAGGCTTGGGACTTGGGACTTGGGACTTGGGGCTTGCTTACCGAGTTTGGACGCGGCAGCACCGGCGTCAGTTCCGCCCACACCAGGTCGGCGACCATCTGCGCACCCCGAACATTCGGGTGAATGCCGTCCGATTGATTGAGTGACCCGTTGCCAGCCACGCCCAGCAGCAGGAACGGGATGAACCGGACCCGGTACTGTTGCGCCAGGTCGGTATACACGGCTCGGAATTGCCGTGTGTAATCGGCGCCGAAGTTCGGCGGCGCCTCCATGCCGGCGAGCACGACCGCCACGCCCTTCGCGGTGGCTCGCTCGATGACGGCGGCGAGATTCTTCTGCAGCTCCGCGGGCGGCAACCCGCGCAGCCCGTCGTTGGCCCCGAGCGCCACCACGAGCACCTTGACGTCGCCGTCCAGCGACCAATCCATCCGGCGCAAGCCACCGGCGGAGGTGTCACCCGAGACACCAGCGTTGACGATCTCGTAGTCGTAGCCTTCGCGCGCCAGCCGCTGGCCGATCAACGACGGATAACTCTGCGCCGACTCGAGACCGAGACCGGCCGTCAAACTGTCGCCCAGGAACACGATCCGCGGACGCGCGACTTGAGGGGCGGCCGCCGACGCCGCGGGTGCGGGTACCGGCGTCACTGCCGACGGCGGCGTCTCGCGCCCGCACGCCGCAAGCAGCAGGCAGGCCGAGATAAGGAGCAGTGGGCGCGTCAGCATCAGGAAATCGCGATCACGAGCGCCGTCGCGTTGTCCGAGCTCCCGCGCGTCAGGGCTTCGCCGACCAATCGGGTGGCGCGATCGGGCGCCGTCGACGCGCCCTGTAACACGTCGGTGATCGCCGCGCTATCCAACCGGCCATGCACACCGTCCGAACACAGCACGAACATGTCACCAGAGACCAGTTGCTCTTCTCGCACCCCCGGCTTCACGTCATCGCGGGTACCGACGACGCTCGTGAGCACGTGACGCAGCGGATGCGCCGGATCGGCATCCTCCGCCTCCTTCGCGCCGAGCACCGAGGCCAGCCAGGTGTCATCCTTCGTGAGCTGCTCGAGGCTGCCGTCGCGAAGGCGATAGATGCGGCTGTCACCGACGCTCGCGATCGCGAGCCGGTCACCATTCACCAACACGGCGACGACGGTAGTGCCCATGCCACTCAGCTCGGCGTGTCGCGAGCCCTCGGAGTAGACCTTGCGGTTCGCCAGGCGCACCGCCGTCGTCAGTCGATTGACGTCGATGGAGTTGGCGACCTCGATCCCGAACGGCCAGGTAACGTCCGAGCCGCTCACGCTGTCGGCAATGAACTCGCGGATGGCCTCCACCGCGAGATGAGACGCGACCTCGCCGGCATTGTGGCCACCCATGCCGTCGGCCACGACGTACAGCCCCAACTCCGGCCACCATCCGACGTGATCCTGATTCATCTTGCGCGGACCGGTCTCGCTCCGGCTGCCTACGGTCAACTCCATATAGCTGTAAGGATTATGCCGGATGGATACTTGGTATACTCGCCGCCGTGGCTAACGCAGCGCTGCAGCCGGTCATTGCCCGCGCGACAACTGCGCTCGAGCGCGGCCAGGCTGCGGTCACCATCGAACTGCTCGCGCCGTTGCTGCGTGCGCCGGCGTCGCTCACGCGCGACGATGAGTTGGCCGTCCGGGTCATGCTGGCTGAATCGTACCTCTTGCAGGGGGATCTTGCACAGGCCGGAACGGTGCTGGGCCGGTCGCCCGACACGATGCGCGAAGCCCTGCCCCAGGTGCTGCACTCAAATCTCTGGCGCTTGCATGGCCGGGTCGCGTTTGCCCGGGGCGAGCAGTCCCGCGCCATCGCCCTGCATAACCGCGCGTTGAAACAGGCGGAGATCGCGCACGACTCTCGCGCCATCGGCTTGGCGCACTTTTATCTTGGCCAGTGCTATCGGCAGGTCGGCGACATGGCGATCGTGCGCGAGCACATCGCCGAAGCCGCGGCCGCCCTGCACGCCGCCGGCGACAAGCGTCACCTCTCCATGGTGCACTCGCTGTCAGCCGTCATGCTGGCGCAGACCGGGCGCTACGACGAGGCCAACGCGGCCCTGCGGCAAGCGGAACGCATGGCCTCGCTGCTGCAGGCCGACGATGTGTTGGCGACGGTGTACGGCAACCAGGCGAACGTCGCGCTGATTCGACACCGCTACGAGCAGGCTCTCGCGCTCGCCGAGCGCGCCGTCAACCTTCACGAGGGCCTCGGCCAGGGGCCGGGACTGTCGGTCGCGCTCGCGACGCTTGGACAGATCTGCGTGCGGGTCGGCAATCTCGATCGCGCCGACACCGTGCTGCACCGCGCCCTCGACGTCCGCAGCGCCATGCAGTTCCACGAAACCACCGGCGCGGTGTACGACACGCTCGCGCAGATGTCGCTCATGCGCGGCGACTACGAGAACGCCGCGGAGAACCTGCGGCGGGCGGCGGAAGCCTACGGCGCTTACGGCCGCAACACCAGCCGGTGGTACGAGTGGTCGCTGCGCGTGATCACCGCGCGCCTGGCAAGCCGCCGCGGACAGCCCGATGAAGCCCTGGCCATCGCCGACGAGATCGCCAAGTCCACCAACGCGCCGCCCGCCGAGACCATTGAAGCCGAGCTGATTGCGGCCGAAGCGTTGCTGTCGGCGTCGCGTGTCGAGGACGCCGAGCGTCGGCTGATCCAGGTGCAATCGCGTCTGGATCCGCGAACGACACCAGGCGCGTGGGGCGAGTTCCTCCGCCTGCGCGGCGACCTGCGCGCGCGCCAGACGCGCACCACCGAGGCGTATCACGACATCGCGCAGAGTTCGAGCGTGTTCGAACTGGTCGGCGAGCGCTACCAGGCGGCCGTCAGTCAGATGGCCCTCGGGCGGCTCGCCTCGAAGGCTGGCGCGCGATCGACGGCCGATCGCCATTACCATTACGCCGCGCAAGTCTTCCGCGCGCTGGGCGCCACCCGCGACCTCGAGCAGGTGCAGACCGAGATGGCCGCCGCGCAACCACCCGGCACCGGCGAGTACGTCGGCTCCCCCGCGGATGCCGACGATGCGCTCGTGCGCCGGCTGGTGGATGCCGCGGTCATGCCCGATTTGCTGGCGCGGGAGCTGGCGGCGACGCTGCTCGAAGCCGTCACCGCCGATGTCACGGTCGTGTTCGCGGAGCAGCCCGGCGGTGACGTGCGTGTGATCGCCTTCGCCGGCGCCGATGCCGATGCCGCGGCGGCCATGGCAAGGCTGGCCGTACAGGGCGGCGTCCATGGCGCCGGCAGCCTGGTCGTCGAGGCCATCGGCCGCGAACCCGATGGCCCGCGCCAGGTCGTGATTGCCACACCGCGTACACTGGGGCACCCGCTGCTCCGCCGTATCCGCATGATGGCGGCCGTCGCCAGGCAGGGATTTGACCTGTGTGGTGTGCGCGACCGGCCGACGGTGCCGGTCGATTCCACCAGCGAACGCCCACTCGAGCCGCTGCTGCCCGGATTCCTGTGCGCCAGCGCGGCCATGCATCGCGTCGTCGACCAGATCCAGCGCCTGCAGGGCAACGACCTGACGGTACTGATCACGGGCGAGAGCGGCACGGGCAAGGAACTGGTGGCGCGCGCCATCCATATGGGCTCGTCGCGCAACTCCGCCACCTTCCTGCCGTATAACTGCACGACGACCACCCGCGAGCTGGCTGACAGCCAGCTGTTCGGCCATCGGCGCGGATCGTTCACGGGGGCCGTCTCCGACCAACCTGGCCTGATACGCACCGCTACCGGCGGCACGCTGTTCCTCGACGAAGTCGGCGACTTGCCACTCGACGTGCAACCGAAGCTGCTGCGCTTCCTGGAGCAGGGCGAGATCATGCCGGTCGGCGAGAACCGGCCGCAGCCGGTCGACGTGCGGGTGCTGGCCGCCACCAACGCCGACCTCGAACAGCGCGTGGCCGAGGGCAAGTTCCGCGAAGACCTCTACTATCGCCTCAGCGTGATCCGCATCCACGTGCCGCCGCTGCGACAGCGCCGCGAAGAAATTCCCCACCTGACCACGTACTTCCTGCGTGAAGCGTCCGAGCGTTTGGGCAAGCCCGACATGCAACTGAGCGCCGAGGTGCTGGACCTGTTCGCGCAGTACTTTTGGCCTGGCAACGTGCGCCAGCTACGAAACGAGATTCAGCGGGGCGTGGCGATGGCGCCCGCCGGCGGCACGATCGGGCCGGAGCATTTGTCCGCGGATCTCACCGCTGCCGCCGCCACACCGGCGTCGGGATCGCCCAGCGGTTCCAGGGTGTCGCTGAGGCGGGGCCAGACGCTGGCCTCCGTGGTGGACGAGATCGAACGGGATTTGATTCGCGAGATGATGACGCGCCATCGTGGCAACATCTCGGAGACGGCCCGCGCCCTGGGCCTGACCCGTCGTGGGTTGTACCTGAAGCTCCGCCGCCTGGGGATCGAAGGCAGCTCAGATGTGGCTACTAAGTAGCCATTTGCGATGGTTAATGGATACCTGGTAATCACTCCCTACACTGGATGCACTAGCCAAACAGTCACTCCGAGGCCGCTTCTGGCATTCATCTGACCCTAAGCACCCACCGCATCACCACCTGCACAGTATCGGCGTGGATCTTGGATTGTTTCTGTGCATTGCAAGCCTTGTTTTTCAAGTCGTCAGTATCCCTGGAGTCTCCCGTGGCTGACAAACGAAACCTGACGGGAAGAAACATTCAACGGTCGTCGGAACGCCGGGCCCTTGCCTTGCCGGCCCGACTGACCTGGAAAGACGCCTCGGGCGCCGTGCGGTTCATCTCGGTGACCACGCGCGATGTCAGTGACGCCGGTGTGTTTGTGGACTGCGAAGCGGGCGCCGCCATTCCGCTCTATCGCCTGGTCCACCTTCAGGTCGAGCGCTCGACGCGCGGGGTCGAGTTCTTGCCCATGCGGCTCCGTGAAGGCCGGGTGTTGTCGGCGGTGTGGCGGGTCGCGCCGTGCCGGCGCTCGACCGGCACGCCGTCCGGGTACGCGCTCCGCTTCCTGGTGGAGCCTCAGGTGGTCGCGACGCAGAAGGCGCCGATGGTTGAAGCCATCGCGGTATGAAATAACAAAGAACAAAGAACGAATTACGAATAACAAACTGCTTTTCGTTACTTCTTTTGTTATTCGTTTTTCGTAATTTGTTTTTTCCAGTATCTGTCAAGCCCCTGCCAGAGTTGGTCGAAGGGCGCGACCAGTTCGGTGGCCCGAGCCTCGTGCTCGGACATGGCTTTCCTGACCTCGCGCCGCATCTGCTCGACAAAGACGCGTGTCCGTTCCTCGTCCGTACTTCCCGCCGTCAGCGACAGTCGCACCGCTTCCGCCTGCGCGGTCAGCGTCTCGCGGAAGCGCGCCAGGTGCGCCTTGGCGCCCGAGACGACGCCAAAGTGCGTCAGGAACAGGGACACCGGTTGCCAGGTGTCGATGGTCGTGAGGCTGTCGCGCCAGGCGGCGAGGTCGATGTCTGGCGGCGGGGTCGGCGCAATCAGGTAGTCGGCGCTCACGCGAATGCCACCGGTGTCGCCAACATAGGCGACACCGGTCGTCTCGTCGAGATAACTGACGTGATGTTTCGCGTGTCCAGGGGTATAGGCCACCTGCAGGGTGGTGCCGGCCGTGGCGATGCGTTCGCCCCCTTGCAGCACGTTGACGTTCGCCGCGGGGACTGGGAGAAAGGCGCCCCAGAGGGCGTCCATCTGGTCGCCATATAACCGCGTGGCGCTAGCCAACAGCTTCGCTGGATCCACCATGTGCGGTGCCCCGCGTTCGTGCACGTGCACGCGAATCGACGGCACCCGTTCAACGATGGTGCCGACGGCACCAGCGTGATCGAGGTGAATATGCGTGAGTACCAGCGCGCGAACGTCGCGCAGGGTGAGTCCCCGCTGGCGCAGGCCGGCTTCAAGCACCGGCAGGCACGACGTCGGACCGGGGTCGACGAGCGTCACGCCGTCGGGACCCAGCAGCACGGCGGTCGCGATCACCCGATCGCTGCCACGAAAGTTGAGGTCGATGTACTCGGTCATTCGTGAAACGACAGCGACTTCATGGTTTCGGTATATCGGCCATCCGGCGTGGCCGGCAGGAACACCTTGCACTCGTCGAGGTCGCCGCCGTAGATGTGCAGCGTGACCGACGCTGCCGACGGACGGGCGTTGGCCAGCACGTGGTGGTCGGTCGGAGGGATCAGGCAGCCGGCGGAGCCGGTGCCCGCCAACAACGCGCCAATCGGTGTCACACGGTAGAAGCCATCGGCCTCGGGCTCCACCCGGTACTGCGTCACCGCGATCTCGCCGTCGACGACCCCCTCGACACACCACAGGCCGCCATGATCGTGCACGGCGGTACCCTGCCCGGGTCCCCACGTCATGACGATGGCGGTGTAGCGTCCGGCGGGGTCGCGATGCAGCAGGCGCCGCGCGTAGGCCTCGGGCCGCGCCTCGGTGAAACGGGCCGGCAGCGCCAGGGTGCGGGCGCCCAGAATGTGCTCGAGATCGGCCTTGACGGCGGCGGTGATGGCGCGGGCATCTCCGGCCTCGACCGAGCGATCGAGGCGCGCAATCAGCTCCGCCAGTCCGGGACACTCGGTCGGCACGCCTTCCATTCTACTTGTAGGCGGCGTACAGCAGGACCGTGCACCGCGTCAGTTCGAGCCGCATCCTAGCGCCGGGTGACGACGAGTTCGGGTGGCCCGACGAGCCCGAGGTTGGCGCGCAGCTCGCGATTGCCGCCGGCGGCCCGGGCCTCGCGCAGCGCATGACGAGCCGCCTTGATCAGATCCAGTTCCTCCCAGGCCGACTCGCGTTGCGGGACGGCAGTCGACGTCGCGACCGACGCCGTTACGAAATCTTGCGGCGCCTCCTTGGCTGCCGGTAGATTCAAGTCGCGGATCGCACTGCGCACCTGTTCGGCAATCTTGAACGAGCCCGGACCGTCGGTCGAGGCCAGCACCAGCGCGAATTCGTCGCGGTGGTAGCGGGCGACGAGTTCGCCCGGGCGGCCAACCACGGTCGCCAGGCAGCGGCCGACCTGCCTCAGCACCTCGTCGCCAGCCTTGCGGCCAAACTGTCGATTGAAGGCACGGAAGTGATCGACGTCGACGAAGATCAAGGACAAGGGCAGGCCATCGCGGCGGGCGCGGCGCCATTCGCGTTCAAGGAACTCGAGAAACTGTTCGTGGTTGGCCACCGCGGTCAGCGGATCCTCGGTGCTCAGCCGCTGCAGTTGCAGGCGTCCGGATTCGAGCTCGGTGGTACGCAGTTCCAGTGCCTTCTCGATTTCGGCGGTCCGTACGTACAGACGGCGCCGGCTGAGATCTACCCAGACGCTGAACGTTGACAGCGCGCCGATCAGGGCTGCCGCGACCCCCACTCAATCTGCACAAATGCCTCCACCCGGGTCCGTCTCCGGGTGCGCGCATTCTACTGCGGCAGCTGATTTTCGCCGGCCTAAGTGTCAGCCGTCCCCTGCCGGCCCCTGGCTCCCCGCTCTCGGGGCTATAAGGAGTTCGCCCGGAAGGTGTCACAGCTATTGATGTCGCCGCTCGACAGGCCCTGACGCAGCCAGCGCGCGCGCTGCTCCGAGGTGCCGTGGGTAAAGCTTTCGGGCGACACCCGCCCCTTGGTCAGGCGGTCGTCGCCAATCGCCGCGGCGGCTGACAGGCCCTCGTCGATGTCGCCCTCATCGAGCAGCGGACGGCCATCGGCCATGCGATTTTTCCCGGCGTGATGACCCCAGATGCCGGCGAAGCAGTCGGCCTGCAGTTCCATCTGCACCGAGATCGCGTTGGCGTCGGTCCGGCCGCCCTGCCGCTGCGCCTGCGATACCTGGCGGTTGATGCCAAGCAGGTTCTGCACGTGGTGACCAACCTCGTGCGCCACGACGTAGGCCTGCGCAAAGTCGCCAGGGGCGCCGAAGCGCCGATCGAGTTCGCGGAAGAATGACAGGTCGAGATACACCTTCCGGTCGGCTGGGCAATAGAACGGCCCCGAGGCCGCGAAGGCGCTCCCGCAAGCGGACTGCACCTCGTCCTCGAACAGCACCAGGACGGGCGCGTCATACCGTTTACCCGCGGCCTGAAACACTCGGCCCCAGGTTTGCTCGGTGTCGCCCAGCACGACCGAGACAAATTCTGCGGCGGGATCACCAGAGGGCGCCCCGGTGGGCACCGACTGCGTCTGTCCCGGGTTGGCCTGCTCGACGACCTGGAGCAGGGTCAGCGGATTGGTGCCGGTGAGGCACGAAACCGCCAGGACGATGAGGAGCATGCCGATGCCGCCGCCACCAATGGTGCCGACGCCCAGGCCTCTGCGATCCTCAATGTTGGTACTGCGACGACCACCTTCCCATCTCATACGTCGGTGCCATGCGAAATTCGCGCCAGCCGCAGATGGCGCTGACTCGCTCAGGGCCACAGACCTGTCCGCCATAGCGCGGAGCGCGACGGAGGATGACACAGATGACGCAGAATTGATGGATGGACGACACACACCTG
>SHUG01000059.1 GCA_009694735.1 Acidobacteriota bacterium
CTGGCCCTGGGAGAGGGCGCGTCGATCGTCAATGACATCAGCGGGCTGCAGTACGACCCCCGCCTGGCGACGCTCACGGCTGCCAGGGGCGCGCCGATCGTGCTGATGCACACCCGCGGCCGGCCGCAAGACATGTACGCGCACGCCGACTACCAGGACGTCGTGGGCGAAGTGGCGGCTGACCTGCAGGGCGCCGTTGACCGCGCGCTGGCGGCGGGCATCTCCCGCGACCACATCATGCTGGACCCGGGATTGGGGTTCGCCAAGCACGCGGCGCAGAGCCTTGCGGTGCTGGCTGGCCTGGCGCGCCTAGCGACACTGGGCTTTCCGCTCCTGGTCGGGCCGTCGCGCAAGTCGTTCCTGACCGCGGCCACCGGCCCCCTGGATCCAGCGGCCCGCGATTGGCCGACGGCGGCCGCGGTGACCGCCGCCATCCTGGCCGGCGCACACATCGTCCGGGTGCACCGGGTGGCGGAGATGGTCCACGTGGTTCGCCTGGCCGACGCCATTCGCGACGCCGCTCGGGTCTGACACATCTAGACCAACCTTCAGGTCTGTCGATCGGCCCGGACAAACCTGAGGGTTTGTCCCCACCCCGCACTAAAATACCAAGGCGTCCATGTCGTTTCTGACCGAACTCCTGCAGCGGCCACCTGTCACCTGGTGGGACGTGCTCGACATCCTGATCGTCTCGATCATGATTTACGAGCTGCTCAAGCTGATCCGCGGCACCCGTGCCGTGCAGATGGCGGTCGGCATCGCGTTCATCGTCGGGCTGTTCTATGTGTCGCGGGGCTTCCAGCTCGAGACGGTCAACTGGCTGATCCGCAACATCGTCGGCTACGTGGTGTTTGCGGCCATCGTGCTGCTGCAGGCCGACATCCGGCGGGCGCTCGTTCACCTCGGTCGTGGCCGCCTGTTCCGACGCCTCAACCGCAAGGTGAGCGATGACGACACCATCGAGGAACTGGTCGTGGCCGCCACCAGCCTGTCGTCGAAGAAGACCGGCGCCATCATCGTGATCGAGCGGTCGATCGGCCTGCGCAACTACATCGAAAGCGGCATTCCGCTCGATGCCAAGTTGACTTACGATCTGTTGGTCAGCATCTTCCAACCCACTTCGCCGCTGCACGATGGCGCGGTGATCGTGCAGCGGGATCGGGCGGCGGCGGCGGCCTGCTTCCTGCCGTTGACGGTCAATCCGCGCTTGAACCGCGAACTCGGTTCACGACACCGCGCCGCGATCGGCATCACTGAGGAGAACGATGCGGTGGCGATCGTCGTCTCGGAGGAAACCGGACGGATCTCGGTGGTCGAAGACGGCGACCTCGAGTACGACATGGATGCCGAACGCCTCAGGGCGCGCCTGAAGTCCCTGGTTACGTTGCGCCCGGCCGGCAAGCCTCGGCAGGCAGGATATTCACTCAGCTGATGGCGTACCATCCCTTCCGTAACCTCGGGCTCAAGTTCCTGTCGACGTGCATCGCCGCCATGCTGTGGCTCGTCGTGGCGGGCGAGCGGGTGGTGGAACGGGTTCTGCGGGCGCCGGTGGAGTTCCAGAACCTGCCGAGCGGCCTCGAACTGGTCGGCAACCTGCCCGATACGGTGGAAGTGCGGCTCCGCGGGTCGTCTGGCGCGCTGAGCCGCATGTCGGCAGGCGACCTGTCGGCGGTGCTCGACCTGCGCACCGCGCGACCCGGCCGCCGCCTGTTTCACGTCACACCCACCCAGGTGACTGTTCCGTACGGCATTGAAGTGGTGCAGGTGGGTCCGTCGACGATCACCATGGAGTTCGAGACGTCGGGGGTGAGAATGGTGCCGGTGGAACCCGATATCGAGGGCCGTCCGGCGGCAGGGTTTGAAGTCACCAAGGTGACGAGCGATCCGCAAACCGTGGAAGTGGCGGGTCCGGAAAGCGCGTTGAAGCGGCTCGACGCGGCCATGACCGAACCGGTAACGGTGACGGACGAAACGCGATCGGTTCGTGAGGTGGTGACCATCGGTGTGCAGGATGCCAGCCTCAGGCTGACGACGCCGCGGACCGCGGTAGTGACCGTGACTATTTCTCCCAGGCGACCATGAAACTGTTTGGCACGGATGGCATTCGGGGCAAGGCTGGCGTCGCGCCGCTCGAGCCGGCGACGGTGGCCCGCGTGGGCGCGGCACTGGTTCGCTCGTTGACGGGCGGCGCGTCGCCGCCTCGGTTTGTGATCGGCCGCGACACCCGCGAGTCGGGCGAGTGGATCGAGCAGGAGCTGGCGCGCGGGCTGACCAGCGGTGGCGCCACCGTCGTCAGCGCGGGCGTGGTGCCGACGCCGGCGATTGCCTATCTTGCGCGAACCGAAGGCTTCGACGCCGGGCTGGTGATTTCGGCCTCGCACAATCCGTACGGCGATAACGGCATCAAGGTGTTCGGCGGATCAGGTGTCAAGCTCACCGAGGCGCTCGAGGCTGCCGTCGAAACGCTCGTGGCTGATCCGTCGTGGAGTGTGGGTGTGGCGCCTGGGGTAATCGATCGTCAGGATCTGTCAGGTCCGTACCTCGCGCATCTCGAGCAGATTCTCGACGATGCCGGCCCGCTCGCGGGTTCGCCGATTGTCGTCGATTGCGCGAACGGCGCGACGGCCGCCCTGGCGCCGGCGTTCCTGTCGGCGCTGGGCTTTGATGTCCGCCCGATCGGCGTTTCGCCAGATGGCCGCAACATCAACCTGGACTGTGGCTCGACACATCTGGTCGGCCTGGCCCGCGAGGTGGTGACCAGTGGCGCGCGCATCGGCATTGCGTTTGACGGTGATGGCGACCGCGCCTTGTTCGTCGATGCATCGGGCACGGTCGTCGATGGCGACGCGGTGCTGCTGATTGCCGCGCTGCACCTCAAGCAGGAGGGCAAGCTGCCGGGCGACGCCGTGGTCGCCACGGTGATGAGCAACATCGGGCTCGAGATCGCGTTGCGCGATCGCGGCATCAGCCTGATTCGCACAGCGGTGGGCGACAAGTACGTGATGGAGGAGATGGTGAAGCGCGGCTACGCGCTCGGTGGCGAACAGTCGGGCCACATCATCTTCGCGGATCACCTGTTTACCGGTGACGGGCTGGCGACCGCGCTGAACGTGTTGCGGATCATGGCGCGGTCGGGCCGGGAGCTCGCCGATCTGGCGGGCCAGCTGGTCACCTATCCGCAGGTGCTGGTCAACGTGCGCGTCAGGCAGCGATCGGACTACTTGCAAGTGCCGGCGATCGCTGCCGCGATTCAACGCGTGGACGCCGCACTCGCCGGCCACGGCCGCCTGTTGATTCGCTACTCGGGCACCGAGCCGCTGCTTCGGATCATGCTCGAAGGGAAAGATCAGGCAGAGATTCTCGGTTGGGCCGACGAGATTGCCACGGTCGTGAAGGTGCAGCTTGGCTAAGCTTTCGGTGAACGTCAACAAGGTGGCGACCGTGCGCAACTCGCGCGGCGGCAACCTGCCGTCAGCGATCGAGGCGGTGCGCACGTGCGTGGATGCCGGCGCCACCGGCATCACCGTGCATCCGCGCGCGGATGCGCGGCACATCACCACCGCCGATGTTCACGCCATCGCCGAGGAACTGGCGCCGCTCAAGGGCCGCGTCGAGTTCAACATCGAGGGCGATCCGCGACCCGACTTGATCGAGTTGGTGCTGGCCGTGAAACCTGACCAGTGCACGCTGGTGCCGGTCTCTCCCGGTGAGATCACGAGCCAGGCGGGCTGGCCGTCAGACACGCCGCACGACACGCTGGCCGGCGTCATTGGTGCCATCAAGGCGGCGGGCGTCCGCGTCAGCCTGTTCGTCGATCCCGAACCGGCGGCCATTCACTGGGCGAAGGCCATGGGCGCCGATCGCGTCGAGCTCTACACGGAGCCATTTGCCCGTGCGTTCGAGCAGGGACCCGCGGCCGCGGAGGCCAGCTTCGCGCACTACGTGGCGGCCTCGACGCTGGCGTTTGAGCTCGGCGTGGGCGTGAATGCCGGACACGATCTCGACCTGAAGAACCTCACCCTGTTCCGCACGCTGCCGCACCTGGATGAGGTGTCGATCGGCCACGCGCTGATCAGCCGCGCGCTGTTCGTCGGTCTCGGCCGCGTGGTGAAAGAGTACCTGGCGGCGCTCGATGGCTAAGAATGTGGAGTCCGCCTTCTTGACCGCCGTAGCCTTGGCGAAGGTGGTCAGCCGGACCATGGCGGCAGTCGTCGCAATGTGGTTGCTGATGGCCTCACACGCCTCGGCGTCGGGCCGCGCCGTCACCTTTCCCTCCCTCGACGGCACGGCGCTATCGGGCGACTACTTCGAAGCGTCCTCGCGTCCCGCGCCCGCGGTGGTGCTCGTGCACATGCTCACGCGATCCAAGGCCGATTGGGGCAACCTGCCGGACCGCATCCAGGCCGCCGGCATTACCGCCCTGTTGATCGATCTGCGTGGCCACGGCGCCTCGTCCGGCTCGTCGCAACCGCTCGCCAACATGGTGCAGGACGTGCGCGCCGCGGTGCTGTGGCTGGCGGCCCGACAGGGGGTCAGACCCGGATCGATCGGGCTGGTGGGCGCCTCCCTCGGCGCGAGTCTTTCGCTGTTGGCGGCCGTCGAGCTGCCGGCGGTGCGCGCCATCGCGCTGCTGTCGCCGTCGCTCGACTATCGTGGCCTGCGCACCGACGTGAA
The DNA here is from genome assembly GCA_009694735.1 of Acidobacteriota bacterium. Classification (GTDB taxonomy): domain Bacteria; phylum Acidobacteriota; class Vicinamibacteria; order Vicinamibacterales; family UBA2999; genus 12-FULL-67-14b. The sequence goes on from SHUG01000059.1 coordinate 4,675, forward strand.
CCTGGTCAAGCTGGTTGGCGGCCGGTCGATGTGGTTCGCGGCCAGCGCCGAGGATCCGCTGGCGTTGCGGACCCTGCGCGACTTCGCGGCCGAGAATTCCGGTCCGCGCGAACAAATGATTTCCAATGCGGTCGCGCATGGCACGGTTCTGCTGGAGCGCGACGCCGACGTCGGCCGCGCGCTGGTGGACTGGCTACGCCGCTCGTTGCTATCCTGAGGGTTCCCCATGAGAGCGGATGCAATCGTCTTCGGCATTGCCGGATCGCTGTTCGGCCTGATCATCGGCTGGGTGCTCGGCACCCAGAACGCGGCCGGGACGGCGCGGCTCGCCGCCCCCGTGGCGCAGGCGGCCCCGGCGGTGCCCGGCGCGCCCGCCGCGGCACAGCCACCGGCGCCGCTCGATCCGGCGCGCGTGCAGGCTCTGCAGACGGTGGCCGAGAAAGACCCGAAGAATCTCGAGTCACGCGTGCAGCTGGGCAACCTGTTTTTCGACGCCGAGCAGTACCCCCAGTCGATCGCATGGTACGAGCAAGCCATCGCGCTCAACCCGGCCGACACGAACGTGTCAACCGACCTGGGTGTGGCCTACTACTACACCAACCAGCCGGACCGCGCGCTGGCGCAGTTCGACAAGTCGCTGGCCAGCGATCCCAAGCACATCAAGACGCTGTTGAACGTGGGCATTGTCCGCGCCTTCGGCAAGAACGATCTGCCGGGCGCCGCCAAGGCATGGGAGCAGGTCGTGGCGATCTCTCCGGATTCTCCCGAAGGACAAGCCGCCAAGAAGGGGCTCGAAGGTGTGAAAAACACCAGCGCCGGAGCCGCGGGGAAATAGCCCGTGGTCCGCGCACTCCTCATCCTCGTGTTGTTTTCGGTGTTCGCCCGTCTCTTCTGGCGATTCATCGACGGCGTGGTGCGAGGCGCGTCGATGCCACCGCCCGGCGGCCGCCGCAACAGCGCACCGTCGCCGGTGAAGATGCAGCCGTGCCCCGTTTGCGGTACGTACGTGGTGCCGGGCAGGGCGATTAGCGCCGTCAGCAGCGGCGTCGCGGTGCATTTTTGCAGCGAGAAGTGCCGCGGCGAGTACGCGCCCCGATGAACGCCGAAGATCAGGCTCGCGCCGACATCGTCGAAGTGGGCCGCCGGCTGTGGGCGCGCGGCTACGTGGCGTCAAACGACGGCAACATCAGCGTTCGTCTCGACGACCACCGGCTGATCACCACCCCGAAGGGCGTGTCGAAGGGCTTCATGACCCCCGACATGATGGTGATCACCGACATGGACGGCAAGCGGATCGCCGGCGAACGCGAACCCTCGTCCGAGTTGAAGATGCACCTTGAGGTGTATCTCAATCGGCCGGACGCGCGCGCGGTGGTCCACGCACATCCGCCCACCGCGACTGGATTTGCCGTCGCCGGCATCGCGCTCGATCGCGCCGTGCTCGCGGAGGTCATTACGACGCTCGGCAGCATTCCGATCGCCGAGTACGCCACGCCGTCCACTGAAGAACTGCCGGCGGCCGTGCGGAAATACGTGAAGGCCCACGACGGCCTGTTGCTGGCCAATCATGGCGCCCTCGCGCTGGCGGGCGACGTGATGTCCGCGTATTACCGCATGGAGACCATCGAGCACTTCGCGAAGATCAGCCTGGTGGCGCGCACCTTGGGGCGCGAGAACGTGCTGTCGCGCGGCGAGGTCGACCGCCTGCAAGGCCTGCGCGGCATGTACGGGATTGCGTCGCCCGCGCCGATTTGCACGGACCAATCCAATCCGACGACGGGTGGGCAGTTAGACTGCCAGGTGGTACAGGCGCCGCTCTCGGATGAACGGCTGGTGCTCCACAACTTGCAGGCGCCGGCAACCGGCACGGACGGGGAAATTCGGCTAACATACCGCGAGTTGACCGCCTTGATTGAAGATGCGGTCCGCCAACTTAAATAAGACTTGAGGCTTGGGACTTGGGGCTTGGGGACGAAACGGGCTCCTCAAGCCTTAAGCCTCAAGCCCTGTGGAGGCAGTCAATGGGTGAAGCACTCGGCATGATCGAAACCAAGGGCCTCGTCGCGATGATCGAAGCGGCCGACGCCATGGTGAAGGCTGCCAAAGTGACGCTGGTCGGCTGGGAGAAGATCGGGGCCGGCTACGTGACCGCGATCGTCCGCGGCGACGTCGCCGCCGTGAAGGCCGCCACTGACGCCGGCGCGGCCGCCGCGCGCCGCGTGGGCGAGCTGGTGTCGGTGCACGTGATCCCGCGTCCGCACGCCAACCTCGAAGACATCCTGCCGATCGGCAAATCTAACGCCAAGGGGTAGGCATGCTTCTCGCGCGCATCGTCGGCACCGTGGTTGCGACCCGGAAGGATCCGCGCCTGGTCAGCAGCAAGCTGCTGCTGGCCCGCGCCGTGGATCCCAAGGGCAAGGCCGAGGGCAACTACCTCGTCGCGATCGACACCGTTGACGCCGGCGTCGGGGAGACCGTCCTGATTGTCAGCGGCAGTTCAGCCCGCCTGGCCGCCGGCTTGAAGGACGTGCCGGTCGATGCCGCGGTCGTCGGCATCGTCGACGCGGTTGATGTAGCCGAGTAACGCCATGCAGCTTGCCCGCGTGATCGGGGATGTCGTCGCCACGCGCAAGGACCCCGGCTTCGACAGCATCCCGCTCCTCCTTTTGCAGCCGATCGCCGCCGACGGCACGAGCGTCGGACGTCTCGTGGTGGCGGTCGATTCGGTCGGCGCCGGGGTTGGCGAGACGGTGTTTTTCGTCCGCGGCAAAGAGGCGAGCTTTCCCTTTCATCCCACCGAGATGGCCGCGGATGCCGCAATCGTCGGGATTGTTGACCAGCCGCGGATTTTCACTGACTAGACAGCCACCGATTGACACCGATTAGGCACAGATGATTATTGGCCGAGTGGTTGGCACCGTCGTCTCAAGTCACAAGCGCCCGGAGTTCGAGGGCGCCAAGTTGCTGCTCGTGCAGCCTGAAACGCCGCAAGGGGTCGCCACGGGCGCGACGTTGCTGGCCATTGATTCAGTGGGCGCCGGCGTGAGCGAGCGTGTGCTTGTCGTGCTGGAAGGGCGCGCCGCCGGCGAGGCGCTGGGAAAGAAGCTGGCGCCCGTGGACGCCGCGATTATTGGAATCGTCGATCAATTGGAGTTCGTCGAATGACAGACGACGAGATTCGATCGCTGGTACGGGTCGCCATCCAGAAACACTTGGGCACGTCCACCTCCGCGCAAGGCGCTTCGGTGGACAGGCCGCACGATATCGCGCCGCCGCAACCGCCAACCTTGTCGATAAGTTTCGGCCGCTACGCCTTGCCGCGCGCCGAGGACGACACCATGTGCATCATCGAGCCGGCGGTGAAGTGCAACCACTGCGGCTATTGCCAGTGTCACGGGCACTAACACTTCATTGAAACCAACTGTACTTGTTACCCGAAGACTTCCCGCTGCCGTAATCGCTCGGCTCGAAGAGGCGTGCGACGTCGATCTTTACACCGGCAACACGGCGATCTCGCGTGAGGAACTTCACACGCGCCTCGCCGGCAAGCAGGCGTTGGTGTGCCTGCTCACCGACGCCATCGACGTGGCGGTGCTTGACGCGGCGGGACCGCAGCTGAAGATCGTGGCCAACGTCGCGGTGGGCTACAACAACATCGACGTGCCGGCATGCCGCGCGCGCGGCGTGGCGGTCACCAACACGCCCGACGTGCTGACCAATGCGTGCGCCGACTTCACCTGGGCCCTGATCCTGGCGGTGACGCGCCGCTTGGGCGAAGGTGAACGTGTCGTCCGCGCCGGGGCATGGGGTGGCTGGGCGCTGGACTACATGCTGGGCATGGAACTGCGCGGCAAGCAGCTCGGCCTGGTCGGCCTCGGCCGCATTGGCCGCGCGGTGGCCGAGAAGGCACCGGCCTTCGGCATGACGGTGGCATACGCCACGCGCACGCCCGCCGATCTACCGGGCGCCACGCACATGTCGCTCGATCGGCTGCTGGCGACCTCCGACATCGTCTCGCTCCATTGCCCGATGACGCCGGACACGAAGCACCTGATCGATCAAAAGGCGCTGACCAAGATGAAGCGGTCGGCCTATCTGATCAACACGTCGCGCGGGCCGGTTGTGGATGAAGGCGCGCTGGCGTGGGCGCTCAAGGAACGCCTGATTGCCGGCGCCGCGCTCGATGTCTACGAGAAGGAACCGGAGATCCATCCGGGCCTGATGACGCTCGAGAACGTGTTGTTGATCCCGCATCTGGCCAGCGCCACAACCGAAACGCGCACCGGCATGGCCGACCTGGCGGTGTCGAACGCGATCGCGGTGCTCACCGGTCAGCCGCCGCTCACGCCGGTGGCATGACCAAGACGACGCAGCCATCCCCCTACTTCAAACCCAGCGAAGCCGTGGTCGCGCGAGTGATGCGCACGCTCGCGCGCAGGGTCGACGGCATGGAACTGCCGGCGGTCGAGAAGATCTCCCAAAGCCAGCAAGAGGCGCCGTTTCAGATCCTGATCTCCACGCTGCTGTCGGCGCGGACCCAGGACGCCACCACGCTCGCGGCATCGACGCGGCTTTTCAAGAAGGCCCCCACCGCCAAGGCGGTCGCCGCGCTCTCGGTCAAGCAGATTGAGAAGCTGATCTATCCGGTCGGCTTCTATCGCAACAAGGCCGGGTTTGTGAAAGAGGCCAGCAAGGTGCTGGTCGCCAAGTTCGGTGGCCAGGTGCCCTCGACGCTCGAGGAGCTGGTCACCCTGCCCGGCGTGGGCCGCAAGACCGCCAACCTGGTGATGATCCTGGCCTTCAAGAGCCAGACCAGCATCTGCGTCGACATACACGTTCATCGGATCTCGAACCGGCTGGGGTGGGTCCAGACCAGGGATCCCGAACAGACCGAGCAGGCCCTGTATCGAGTGATCGGTCGTCGCTTCTGGCCGGTCATCAACCTCCACCTCGTCACCTGGGGCCAGAACATCTGCCGCCCGGTGTATCCTCGATGTGGCGATTGCGCCATCATCTCCGACTGCCAACGCGTCGGTGTCGAGCGCGTGGGCAGATCCAAGCGTGATGGACAAACCTGACAATTTGTCCCTACAGGGAGGCAGCTCGATGTCCGTTCGGATCCTGACGTTCGTTCTCGCAAGTGTGTTGGCGGGTGCCGTGGCCACTTCCGCCCAGACCTCCCGGGCCAAGGCCGCTCCGGCCAAGACGCCGGCCGCCACGGCCCAGCCGGGCCAGACTTCTCCCGGTACCGGTCCCGTGATCGTGGTGGAAACCGAGAAGGGGACGTTCGAGTTTGAAACCTATCCGAACGAAGCGCCCAAGACCGTGGCGCACATCATCGGCCTGGTCAATAAGCGCTTCTACAACGGCCAGCGCGTGCACCGCGTGGTGCCGGGTTTCGTGATCCAGATGGGCGATCCGGCCACCCGCGACATGACCAAGCAGGCGGCGTGGGGCAGTGGCGGCAGTGGCACACCGGTTGGCGCCGCCGAGATCTCGAAGACGCGCACCCACGTTCGCGGCGCGGTGGCCATGGCGCACGCCGGCGATGCGGCGAAGGCCGACAGCCAGTTCTACGTCACGCTGGCCGACGTGCACCGCCTTGATGCCGACTACACCGTGTTTGGCAAGGTCATTTCTGGCATGGACGTGGTGATGAAGATCGCTCAGCCCGACCGGATCGTCAGAGTAACCGTGCGCGGGGCAAAGTAGCGACGCCTTCGAGTTCCGGAAACCGCTCGACGAGCTCGGCCGGCATCGGCGCCGTCACGGGCTCGTCCAGCATCTTCTTGAGCGTGGTGGCGTTGGCCACCGCCTGCGCCGAGAAGTGATTGTTCAGTAGCAAGTAAGAGCTCGTCGAAGCCGTGCTGGCGGTCTTCAAGGAGCGGATAGAAGATTCCGTTCCACGTCCCCCGCCCGGTGGGGTAGTTCCAGCCAGACGTCCCGATCCGCAGCTGCACACGCTAAAATAGCAAGTTCTGGGTTCCCGGATCCCCGATCCCGGATCCCGGATCCCGAATCCATGCTGACAATCAACGAGATATTCCACTCCATCCAGGGCGAGTCGACCCACGCCGGGCGGCCCTGCGTATTCGTGCGCCTTACGGCGTGCGACCTGCGCTGCCGCTGGTGCGACACGCCTTACGCCTTCCACGAGGGGCGCAAGATGAGCGTGGACGAGGTGGTGGCCGACGTCGAGGCCCGTGGCTGCCCGGTCGTCGAAGTGACCGGCGGCGAACCGCTGTTGCAGGCCGATGTCTACCCGCTGATGCAGCGGCTGCTGGATGCCGGCAAGACCGTGCTGGTCGAAACCGGCGGACATCGCAGCATCGCGCAAGTGCCGGCGGGTGTCGTCCGCATCATGGACGTGAAGTGCCCCGGCTCCGGTGAGTCGGAACGCAACGACTGGTCGAACCTGGCCCTGCTCACGCCCACTGATGAGGTGAAGTTCGTGATCGCCGACCGCGCGGACTACGAGTTCGCGAAGGACATCACGCAGCGCGAGAACCTCTCCCAGCGGGTCGCCGCAGTGCTGTTCTCCCCGGTGCACGGCGAGTTGGAGGCGAAGCAGTTAGCCGAGTGGGTGATCGCGGATCGCCTCGAGGTCCGCGTCCAGTTGCAGATGCACAAGTACATCTGGACGCCCGAGACACGCGGTGTCTGAAATGTGGCGTCCGGCTTTAGCCGGACCTCCCGCAGTCGTCCTCCTCAGCGGCGGCCTCGACTCCTATACCGCGGCCGCCGTCGCTAAGCGCGATGGCTTCTCCCTTTCCGCCCTCAGCATCAATTACGGCCAGCGCCACGTCCGCGAGCTCGAGGCATCGCGTGACGTGGCCGCCGCGCTCGGCGTGGATCGCCACCTCGAACTCGCCCTCGACCTGTCGCAGATTGGCGGCTCGTCGCTGACCTCATTGGCGATCGACGTGCCCAAGGATTCCACCTTCGCCAAGGCTACGGCGGACAAGCACCCCGGTGTCATCCCGAACACCTACGTGCCGGCGCGCAACACCATCTTTCTTTCGATGGCGCTCGGCTGGGCCGAGGTCCTCGGCGCCGCCGACATCGTGATCGGCGTCAACGCGCTCGACTACTCCGGCTATCCCGACTGCCGGCCAGAGTTCATCCAGGCGTTCGAACGCCTGGCCCGATTGGCGACCAGGGCGGGTGTCGAAGGGCGGCCGCTGACCGTCCATACGCCGCTAATCAGCTTGTCGAAGGCCGGCATCATCCGGCTGGGTCTGTCGCTGGGTCTCGACTACGGGTTGACCCATAGCTGCTACGATCCACCGCCGTCTGGCCGGCCTTGCGGCCACTGCGATAGCTGCCAGCTCCGCGCTGCCGGTTTTGCAGAAGCTGGTGCAACCGACCCGTTAATCGGATCGGCGGGCTGATACCATTCGCCCGTAACCACCGTGGCCCAGCCCCTCCGACGCCAGATCTTCACGGTCATCCTGATTCTCACCCTGGTGGTGTACGCCGCCATCGGTTACGGCGCATATCTCACCTACAGCGAGCATGTGCGGCAGCTCGCCGCCGAGACCTCGACGATGGCGGCGACGGTGGTGGTGTATGTGAACCGGAACCTGGAGGCGGCGGATGCCGTGGCGGCGACGGCGTCGCGCCACCCAAGCATGCGTGCCCTGGATCCGCGGGCGACCGCTGAAGTGTTGTTGCCGCTGGTCGGTGGCCGCGACCAGTTGCTGAACAACGCGCTGATGGCCGACACCACCGGGCAGGTGCAAGCGTGGGCGCAGCCGCCGGAGGCCAAGGTCGAAGGCTTGCTCGATCCCGCGTGGTTGAAGTCGGTAGCCGATACCGGCCAGACCAAGGTCAGCCCCATGCTGGGCGGACCCGGCGATTCGGCACATTCGATCGTGTTGGGATACCCGATCACCTCGCTGGACAACAAGGTGGTCGGTGTCATCGGCCTCGCGGTCCACCTCGAGGCCCTCGAGCGGATTCTCAGGTCCATTCCTCTTCCGGCCGGATCCGTCGTGACGCTCACCGATCACAACAGCGTGGTCGTGGCCCGCAGCCTTGACTCGGCCCTGTATGTCGGCCGTCCGATCACGGCGCGAGCGAACGTCCTTGAGCCCGAAGATGTGCCGAGCACCGTGATTCGCACCGGGGTCGACGGAATCGAGCGCGTGTTTGGCAACGCCGTCGTCGACCGCGGCCCCTGGCTGGCCAGCGTCGGCATTCCCACCAGCGTCGCGCGCGGACGGACCGCGCCAATCTACCGGCGCAACTTTGCGATCTCCGTCTTCTTGACCATTCTCATCTTCGGTGTGACGTTTATCTTTGGGCGGCGCTGGATCAAGCCGTTCGATCACCTCGACGAGACCGCCCGGCGCGTCAGCCGCGGCGATTTGTCGCCGCTCGAGCCGCATCCGATGCCGACCGCTGAGATGGAGCACCTGCAGCAGACCGTGCGCGGCATGATCACCAACCTGCAGAGCGCGCGCGAGGCGATTGCCGCGCAGGTGGACGATGAGCGGCGGATGCGGGAAGAACTGCAGTCGCTGCAACAGCAGGTGATCCGGCAGGAACGCCTGGCGGCCATCGGCGTGCTGGTGTCGGGCGTCGCGCATGAGCTAAACAACCCGCTACAGGCGATCCTCGGCTTCTCCGAGCTGCTGCAGATGCAGAAGGAGATGCCGGAGTCGGCGCGGGCCGACCTCACGCTGATTCAGAAGGAAAGCACGCGCGCGCGCGCGATCATCCGCAACCTCTCCAGGTTCGGACGGCAGATGTCTGAGCCGACGCCCGTGAAGCTGCACGACGTGGTGGCCTCGGTGATGGAACTGCGGCACCGCAAGCTCGAGGAGCTCAACATTCGCGTTGAGGTTGACGAGAAGTCCGTGGCGCCGGTAATGGCGATCTTTACCGAGTTGCAGCAGGTGCTGCTCAACTTTGCGATCAACGCCGAACAGGCGATCGTTCACAGCGACAGCGAGACCCGGCGGATCGTCATTCGCACCGGCGACCGAGACGGCTGGGCGTGGATCGAGGTCGAAGATTCCGGTCCCGGTGTGCCGCCTCAAGACGAAGCCAAGCTGTTTCAACCGTTTCACACCACCAAGCAGGTAGGTGAGGGCACGGGCCTGGGCTTGTCGGTCAGCTACGACATTATTCGCACCTACGGTGGCCGCATCGGCTACCGCCCCGCCACGGCGGGCGGCGCCGTGTTCTTCTTCGAGTTGCCGATTGTTCCAGCCGACTAACCCTGAAGCTTCCTTGTCCGCCGTAGCCTTGGCGAAGGCGGAAGCCGGACCAACAGCCGAATGACGAATCGCCTCTACTACACCGAGCCGTATCGCACTGCGTTCGACGCGACCGTCGTCGCTGTTGACTTGGTCGAGGGCCGCACGCACGTCACCCTGGACCAGACCGCTTTCTATCCCACCTCCGGCGGCCAGCCGTTCGACACCGGCACCCTGGGCGGCGCCGCGGTGAGCGACGTGCTCGATCGCGAAGACGGCACCATCGCGCACGTCGTCTCGGGATCGCCGCGGGTCGGCGAGATCGTGCGGGGCGCCATCGATTGGGCGCGCCGCTTCGATCACATGCAGCAGCACACCGGACAGCATGTGTTGTCGGCGGCGTTCGATCGCCTGTTCGGCGTGCGCACGGAGAGCTTTCACATGGGGACGGCGTCGGCGACCGTCGACCTCGCGCGCGAGGTCAGCGCGCAGGAGGTGACGAAAGCCGAAGACCAAGCCAATCGCATCGTCTGGGAAGACCGTCCGGTCGCGATCCGCTTCGCGACCCCTGAAGAAGCCGCGAACATGCCGCTGCGCAAGGAGTCACTCCGCACCGGTCCGCTGCGGCTGATCGATGTCGAAGGGTTCGACCTGTCGGCCTGTGGTGGCACGCACGTCTCACGAACCGGCGGCATCGGCGTGATTGCGATTGGCGGGTCGGAGAAGTTCCGCGGCGGCTCGCGCGTCGAGTTTCTGTGCGGCGGCCGCGCCCTCAATCGTTTTCGCCTCTGGCGCGATTCGCTCGCGGCCACGCAGAAGTGCCTGTCGGTCGCGCCCGAAGAGATGGCGCTGGCGGTGGAACGAATGCAGGGCGAGAGCAAGTCGCAGCAACGCACGCTCCGAGGGTTCCAGGAAAAGCTCGCTATCCACGAAGCACGGGCGTTGATCGCGAAGGCCGTGCCCTCTGGCGATCAGGTGGTCGTCGTCGACGCGCTCGAAGGCTGGGACGCGCAGGGCCTGAAGGCGATCGCGGTGGCCGCCGTGGCAGAGAGGCCGAATGTCATCGTCGTGTTGTTCTCGGCCACCACTCCGGCGCTGGTCGTCATCGCGCGCGGGAGTGCGGCAACAACGGATGCCGGCGCGCTTCTGAGGGGGCTGGTCGCGAGGTTCGGCGGGAAGGGCGGCGGCAAGCCCGACCTCGCGCAGGGCGGTGGGCTCTCCGCGACTACGAGCGAACTGGTTGCGGAGGCGAAGCGGCTGATCGCTACCTAGGCGCCATCCGCAGCGCGCCGTCCAGGCGAATCACTTCGCCGTTCAACATCTCGTTCTCGATGATGTGACGCACGAGGGCGCCGTACTCAGACGGACGGCCGAGGCGAGATGGGAACGGCACCTGCTGACCCAGTGACAGGCGTGCGGGCTCGGGTAGTCCGGCGAGCAGCGGCGTATCGAAGATCCCCGGCGCGATGGTCACCACGCGAATACCCAACTGCGCGAACTCGCGGGCGATCGGCAGCGTCATGCTGACGATAGCGCCCTTGGAGGCGGCGTAGGCGGGCTGACCGATCTGGCCGTCGTAGGCGGCAATTGACGCGGTATTGACAATCACGCCGCGTTCGCCGGTGTCGGCGGGGGTGTTCTGCGAGATCACCGCGGCCGCCAGGCGAATCACGTTGAACGTGCCGACCGCGTTGATGCGCAAGGTCTTCTCGAACAGCTCGAGCGGGTGCGGGCCGTTGCGGCCCAGCACCTTGGCGGCGAGACCAATGCCGGCCGCGTTGACCACCCCGTGAAGTCCGCCGAAAGCGGATACGGCGAGGTCGACGGCCGCCTTGACCTGCTCTTCGCTCGTCACGTCGGCCTGCGCGAAGCGGGCCCTGGCGCCCATCGCTTGTTCGGCGGTCGCGCCGGTTTCGGCATTCACATCCAGAAGAACGGTGTTGCCGCCAGCGGCAAGAATCGCCTCCGCGGTGGCGCGGCCCAGGCCTGAGGCTCCGCCGGTGACGATGAAGGTTTTCCCGGAAATATTCATCTGCTCTCCAACCGCGCACGGAGTGCGCGCAAAAATAAACTGTAACGTAGAATTGAAAGATTCATGACGTCCTACGACAAACACTATTACGACGGCGCGTGGCAGGCCTCGAGCGGCACCGAGACTGTCGCGGTCATTTCGTCGGCCACCGAAGCGGAAGTCGCGCGCGTGCCGCGCGGCACCGCCGATGATGTCGATCAGGCCGTCAAGTCGGCTCGGCGCGGGTTCGAGCAATGGAGCCGCGTGCCGGTTGAAGACCGCGCGCAGTGGCTCGAGAAGCTCGCCACCGCCATGAAGACGCGCGTGCCGCAGCTGGCGGAAGCCATCGCGCACGAGGTCGGCACCGCGCTCGGCTACGCCACCAAGGTGCAGGTCGAGTTCCCGATCATGATGATCGGGATGAACGCCACGTTCATCCGCGAGGCCAAGCTCGAAGAAGAGCTGGGCAACTCACTCATCATCAAGGAACCAATCGGCGTCGTTGGCTGCATCACGCCGTGGAATTACCCGCTGCACCAGATCGTCTGCAAAATTGCGCCGGCGCTCGCGGCCGGCTGCACGGTGGTGCTAAAACCCGCCGAGATGGCGCCGGTTAGCGCCTTCATGCTCGCCGAAGCCGCCCACGAAATCGGCCTCCCCGCCGGCGTGCTCAACATCGTCTCCGGCTCCGGCCGCATCGTCGGCGAAGCCATCGTCGCGCATCCCGATGTCGACATGGTGAGCTTCACCGGTTCGCTGCAGGCCGGTCGTCGCATCGCGTCGGTGGCCGGTGACGGCATCAAGAAGGTGTGCCTCGAACTGGGTGGCAAGTCCGCCTTCATCGTGCTGGACGATGCGCCGTTCGACAAGGCGATTGCCGCGGGTGTGAACAACTGCATGCAGAACTCGGGTCAGACGTGCTCGGCGTGGACGCGCATGCTGGTGCCGCGAGTGCGTCATGACGAAGCCGTGGAACTGGCGAAGGCACAGCTCGCCAAGCTCACGCTCGGCGATCCGTTCGACAAGAACACGCGCCTTGGCCCGCTGGCCTCGGCAGGACAGCGCGACAGCGTGCTCGGCTTCATCGAGCAGGGCAAGAAAGAGGGCGCTACGCTGGTGGCTGGCGGCGGCCGTCCGGCGCAGCCCATCAAGGGCTTCTACGTGGAACCCACCATCTTCGCCAACGTCGAGAACAGCATGGCGATCGCGCAGGAAGAGATCTTCGGACCGGTGCTGGCAATCATCCCGTACGACACTGAAGCTGACGCCGTGGCGATCGCGAACGACTCGCCATATGGCCTCGCCGGCGGCGTGTGGGCGGGAACACCGGAACGGGCACTGGCGGTGGCGAAACAGCTGCGCACCGGCCAGGTGGATATCAATGGCGGCCGTTTCAATGTGCTCGCGCCGTTCGGTGGCTACAAGAAGTCGGGCATCGGCCGGGAGATTGGGCCACTGGCGCTCGAAGAATTTTTCCAGCTGAAATCGATTCAGCGCTAACCTCGCACGGGTTCCTGACATGTTCGCTTTCCTTGCGGGTATCGCGGCTGGCCTGCTGCACGTCTTCTCGGGTCCAGATCACCTTGCCGCCGTCGCGCCGCTCGCGTCGGATCGCGATCGCCGCCAATGGCTCACCGGCCTGCAGTGGGGCGTTGGCCACACCACGGGCGTGCTGCTGATCGCGGCGCTGCTCCTGCTGCTCAAGGAACAACTACCGCTCGATGCGATCTCTGTGTACAGCGAGCGCATTGTTGGCGCTTCGTTGATCATGATCGGCAGCTGGGGTGTCTGGCGCGCTTGGGCAAGTGCTGGGGTGCTCGGGTGCTCGGGTGCTGGGATGCACGCCCATACTCACATGGGCACCTCGTTCGCCATGGGTACGATTCACGGACTCGCTGGCAGCTCGCATCTCTTCGGCGTGCTGCCTGCACTCGCATTTGCATCACGGCTATCCTCGCTCACGTATCTTGCCGGGTTCGGCCTGGGCGCCATCGCCGGAATGACGGCGTTTTCCGCCGCGGTTGGCCTGCTGTCGTCGAAACTCAACCGCCACTCGCGCAGCTATAGCGGAATGCTCTACGCCACGTCCGCAGTGGCTCTGGTCGTTGGCGGTGTCTGGCTGGTCGGGCAGTGATGCCCACCTTCGCCAAGGCTTCCACCTCCGCCAAGGCTACGGCGGACAAGACGGTGGGCAAGCTACCGGGTGTCCTCGCGGCATTTGTCGTCATGCTCGCAGGCTTCTGGCTCGCGGATCAGATTGGCCACGCCATTCTCGCTGCGCAGGGCCTCACCGGCAGCAGTCCGGTGTCCGGTGTGCCCGTGGCAATCGTTCTGGGGTTGCTGCTTCGCAACACGCTGCCGCTGCCGGCCTCGCTCGCGCCCGGTCTGAAATTCGCCACCACCACCATTCTTCGCGCCGGCATCGTGCTGGTCGGCATTCGTCTGAGCTTGTTCGACGTGCTGAAGCTTGGGATTGGCGGGCTGCCGGTGGTGCTTGCAGCCATCGCCACGGGCCTGTTGTTCGTGACGTGGGTCAACAAGAAGCTCGGCTTGCCGCCACGCCTGGGCACGCTGATCGCCGCCGGCACCAGCATTTGTGGAGTTACGGCGATCGTCTCAGTCGCCCCCGCTATCGAGGCCGATGAGCGCGAGGTCGCCTACGCCGTGGCGAACGTGGTCGCCTTCGGCCTGTTCGGGATGCTGTTCTATCCCTATCTCGCCCACGCGGTGCTTGGTTCGTCCGAGACCATCGGCTTGTTTCTGGGCACGGCCGTCCACGATACCTCGCAGGTCGTCGGCGCCGCGCTCACCTACAAGCAGGTCTACGGCGACGATGTGGTGCTGCGCGTGGCGACAGTCACCAAGCTGACGCGCAACATCTTCCTGGCCGCCGTCATCCCGTTCCTCACGTGGCAGCACCTGCGGTCCACGCAGTCGGCGGTCGGTGCCGCGAAGAAGAAGCTGTCGTGGCAGTCGCTGGTGCCCGGGTTCGTCATCGGCTTTCTGGCCATGGCAGTGATGCGGTCGATCGGCGATGCGACGCTGGGATCGCGAGGCGCGGCCTTCGGCATTTGGGATGCGGCGGCGTGGGCATCGATCACCAAGCAGCTGGGTGACTACTGGGCCTCACAAGTCCTGCTAGGCACCGCGATGGCGGCCGTCGGCTTGAATACCAACTTCGCGGTGTTCAAGGGCGTGGGGCTGAAGCCGTTTGCCGTCGGCATGGCCGGCGCGTTGGCGGTGGGCTCGGTCGGGATGCTGATGGCCGTGATCTTCGGCCGCTTCGTCCACTTGTAGGCACCTCAGGCACCCGTACGCACCCTCCTACGGCAGGAGGCTGGGGTGCTGGAACGCCACCAGCCTGATCAGCGCCTGGTCGATCGCCGCGTCGATCTCCCGGGCCGGGACGCGGAAGCCGTTGACGATGAACGAGAACACGAGCGGTTCGCCCTCGGCGGTGACCACGTAGCCAGACAGCGATCGCACCTGCGACATCGAGCCCGTCTTCGCCCACACCCGTGCTTCAGCCGGCGTGCCCTTGAGGCGCTGGGCCAAACTGCCGCTGACGCCAGACACCGGCAACGACGAGCGGAAGTTGTCGGCCAGTGCTGGATTCAGCCAGGTGTATGTCAGCACGCCGATCAAGGCGTCAGGCGTCAGGTAGTCGTAACGCGACAATCCCGAACCGTCGCGGGCCAGGTAGTAATCGGTGGAGACACCCCACGTGCGAAGCGTCTCGGTAAGCACCTTCAGTCCGGCTTCGGCCGTCGCCGGCTCGCCGGCCGGTGACAGCGAACGCAGCAGGGTCTCGGCGTAGAGGTTGCGGCTCCACTTGTTCGTGACATCGACAATCTCGAACAGTGACGCGGACCGGTCCTCCAGCAACAACGTCGCCTTCGACAGCTCGGGCACGGTTGCCGCATCGTCGATATCGATCGCGCGGCCACCAACGACAATGCCGTGACGCGACAGCGCTTCGCGCAGAGCGTTGAGATAGAACACAGTGGGATTCGGAACTGCGGCAGTCTCGCGGATCGGCGTGGCGCCGGCCGCCACGTGCCCGCGCACCGTCAGCACGGTCGTCCCGGGCACCCGCTCGAGTGAAATGCGGCTTTCGGCACCTGCTGCCACCGTGACCACCTGGTAGTCAAGCGTGAGGCCGCTGCCAGGCGGCGACACGCTGATGACGGCGCGGCTGCCGGGTTCGAGGCCAGGGCCAATCAACAGCTCGACCTGGTTTTCGTTGTACTGCAGCGCGCCGACCGGAGCACCGTAACCAAAGGCGAAGTCGTCCCACGACCAGCCGAGGCCCCAGCCGGGTTCGGCAAACGCGTTGTC
>SHUG01000060.1 GCA_009694735.1 Acidobacteriota bacterium
GCAGTACTGCGCCGGGTGCCATAGCGAACGCGGCAAGGCGGGTGGCCTGTCGCTGGCCTCATTCGATGCCGCCAATGTCACGGCCCACGTCGACACCACCGAGAAGATGATCCGCAAGCTCCGCGCCGGCATGATGCCGCCGGCCGGCGCGCGGCGTCCTGAACCCGCCGCGATCCACGCGCTGGCGACGGCCTTCGAGACCCGCATCGATCGCGCGGCGGCACTCAATCCCAATCCCGGCTCGCGCCCCTCGCAGCGCCTTAACCGCGCCGAGTATGCGCGCGCGGTGCGCGACCTGCTGGCGGTCGACGTCGACGTCAACGCCTACCTGCCGGCCGACACCATCAGCGACGGTTTCGACAACATTGCCGACTCGCAGACCATTTCATCGACGTTGATGGAGGGTTACCTGCGCGCGGCCAGCCAGATCAGCCGCCTGGCGGTGGGCGATCGCCACGCCTCGCCGAGCTCGACCACCTGGAAGGTGCCGCGCACGGCGTCGCAGATGCGCCACGTCGAGGGCGCGCCGCTCGGTACTCGTGGCGGTCTGTCGACCCGGCATGTGTTTCCAGCCGACGGCGACTACGGGTTCAAGATCATGCTGCACATGGGCCCCACCGGCGATCTGTTCGGCGGGCCGTATCGTGGGGAGCAGATCGAGGTCTCGATCAACGGCGAGCGGGTCGCGTTGATGGACATCAACCCGCGCATGAACGAGCAGGACCCGAACGGCATGACCATGGAGACGCCCAAGGTCCACATCAAGGCCGGCCAGCATCGCCTGTCGGCGGCGTTTGTGCAGCGCTTTGAAGGACCGGCCGACGACCTGATCATGCCGATTGAGCACACGCTCGCCGATACCAACATCGGCGAGGTGTTCGGCACCACGGCGCTCACGCATCTGCGCGACTTCACGGTCTCGGGCCCGGTGTCGGTGACCGGCGTCTCCGATACGGCGAGCCGCCGCAAGATCTTCACCTGCCGGCCGACCAGCGCCGCCGAAGAATCCCGCTGCGCCGGCGATATCGTGCGCACGCTCGCCGGCCAGGCGTACCGTGGCCCGGCGCACGCCGACGACTTGAAGGAACTGATGACGTTCTACGAGCGCGGCCGCAGGCAGGGCGACTTCGAAGCCGGCGTGCGCCTGGCGGTGCAGGCCATTCTCGCCAGCCCGCGCTTCCTCTTCCGCATGGAGCAGACCCCGGCCACCGTGCGCGCCGGACAAACCGGGGCCCCCGGCGCGGCAGCCGCGCTGGGGTGGAAGACCGGGGCCCCCGGCGCGGCAGCCGCGCTGGGGTGGAAGACCGGGGCCCCCGGCGCGGCAGCCGCGCTGGGGTGGAAGACCTATCGCGTGAGTGACCTCGACCTGGCCTCGCGCCTGTCGTTCTTCGTGTGGGGGTCAGTGCCCGACGCCGAGTTGGTGCGTGTGGCCATGCAGGGGACGTTGCAGACGCCCGCGGTGTTCGAGAAGCAGCTGAACCGCATGCTCGCCGATTCACGATCCGAAGCGCTGTCGACCCGCTTTGCCTCGCAGTGGCTGCGCCTCCAGGACGTCGAGAAAGTCCGCCCCGACCATCACTTCTATTCCTACTGGGACACCACCCTGTCGCAGGCGCTGGTTCGCGAAACCGAGCTGTTCGTTGACAGCTTGATTCGTGAGGATCGCCCGGTCACCGACTTGCTCACTGCCGACCACACCTTCGTCAACGAGCGGCTCGCCAAGCATTACGGTATTCCGAACATCCTCGGCGATGAGTATCGGCGCGTGACGATTGCCGATCCGAACCGGCGCGGCGTGCTTGGGCAGGGCAGCGTGCTGTTGCTGACGTCGATTGCCGACCGCACCTCACCGGTCTTGCGCGGCAAGTGGGTGATGGAAGTGCTGCTTGGCTCGCCGCCCCCGCCCCCGCCGCCCAACGTGCCGGCGCTCGAGGAAACCAGGGCCGTCGACGCCGGCAAGACGCTGTCGACGCGCGAGCGCATGGAAGAGCACCGCAAGAACCCGGCCTGCACGTCGTGCCACAAGGTGATCGACCCGCTCGGCCTGGCGCTCGAGAACTTCGACGTCACCGGGGTGTGGCGCATCAAGGACAACGGCGTTACCGTGGATCCGGCCGGCGACCTGTTCGACGGCACCAAGCTCGATGGTCCGATCGCGCTGCGCAGCGCGCTGATGAAGCACCAGGACGTGATCATGCTCAGCTTCACCGAGAGCCTGATGACCTATGCCCTCGGCCGCCGGGTTGAGTCGTACGACATGCCGGCAGTGCGCGCGATTGTCCGCGACGCCAAGCGCAACAACTACAAGTTTTCGTCGTTTATCGCTGGCGTCGCCAACAGCGGTGCCTTTCGCATGGGTCGGGTGGCTGCCGTCGAGACGACGACGGCCGCGGGTCGGTAGCACGGTCCGCCTAAAGGCGGACGCCGTGGGATGGTCCGCCTAAAGGCGGACGCCACATGTAGCATCCGGCTTTAGCCGGATAAGTCGTCGGTAATCGGAGGAGAAGGCTGATGTTCATCACCAAGAAGCACATGTCCCGTCGCGCCGTACTGCGTGGCTTGGGAGTGACGATGGCGTTGCCGATGCTGGAGGCGATGGTGCCGGCGCGCACCGTGTTCGCCAAGACCGCCGCGGGCAAGGTGCGGTTGGCCGCCATCGAGATGGTGCACGGCTCGGCGGGAGCCACCAAGTTCGGCCTGCAGAAGAACCTCTGGTCGCCGGCGGCGGTGGGCAAGGGCTTCGACCTCTCGTCGTCGAGCCTGGCGCCCCTCGAGCCCTTCCGCGACTACCTCACGATTGTCAGCAACACCGACGTCCGCAACGCCGAGGCGTTCGAACTGCCGGAGATTGGCGGCGACCACTTCCGATCGAGCGCGGTGTTCCTGACCCAGGCGCATCCGCTGCAGACGCAGGGCTCCGGCGTGCGCGCCGGCGTCTCGCTCGACCAGCTCTACGCGCGGAAGTTTGGCCAGGACACGCCGATCCCGTCGATGCAGCTGTGCATCGAGGCGGTCGACCAGGCCGGCGGCTGCTCCTACGGCTACTCGTGCGTCTACACCGACACCATCAGCTGGGCCGGACCGAACCAGCCGCTGCCGATGATTCGCGACCCGCGCCTGGCCTTCGACCAGTTGTTCGGCGTCGGCGCCACGCCCGAGGAACGCGCCATTCGGCGCGCCGAAGACAAGAGCATCCTCGACCTGATCAGCTCGCAGCTGTCGCGGCTGAACAAGGAGATTGGCGCCGCCGATCGTACGCGCCTGTCGAACTACCTGGATGAAGTCCGCGAGATCGAGCGCCGCATCCAGAAGGTCGAGGCCTACAACAAGAGCGGCGAAGTTCGCGAGATGCCGACCTCGCCGGTGGGCGTGCCCGATTCGTTCGACGAGCACGTCAAGCTGATGTTCGACCTGCAGGCGGTGGCCTTTGCGTCCGACACCACGCGGATCTTCTCGTTCAAGATGGGCCGCGACGCCTCGAGCCGCGTCTACCCGACCAGCGGCGTCACCACCGGCTTTCACCCGGCCTCGCACCACGGCGACCGCGAAGACCGCATCATGGACTTCGCGAAGATCAACAAGTACCACGTCGGTATGCTGCCGTATTTCCTCAAGAAGCTGAAGGACACGCCCGACGGCGACAGCAACCTGCTCGACAACACGCTGGTGGTCTACGGCTCGCCGATGGGCGACTCGAACATCCACAACCACAAGCGCTGCCCGCTGTTCTTTGCAGGCAAGGCCGGTGGCGCGCTCAAGGGCGGGCTGCACGTGAAAGCGGCCGACGGCACGCCGATGGCCAATGCCATGCTCAGCGCGCTGCACGGCCTCGGGCTGGACGAGATCAAGAGCTTTGGCGACAGCACGGGCGAGTTCAACTTGACGACGGCGCCGGAGACGACTGCCGCGCAGTAGTGGGATTAGCCACAGAGGACACCGAGGACCGTCCTCGGTGTCCTCTGTGGCAAAACGTTCGTGACAGGGATGCATATATGCGAATAGTGATTCGAGGATCGATCACGGTGGGGTTACTTGCGGTTGGCCTGTCGGCGTGGCTGAACGCGCAGGCGCCGGCTCCGGTCGCGGAGGCGGCGAGCCAGGGTGATCGCGAGGCCGTGCGCGCGCTCCTCAAGAAAGGCCTCGACGTCAACGAAGCGCAGGGCGACGGCACCACCGCCCTGCACTGGGCCGCCATGAAGGGCGATGCCGACCTGGCGCAGATGCTGATTTACGCCGGCGCCAACGTGCGGGCGACCACGCGGCTGGGCGCCTACACCCCGCTCTATCTGGCCGCCAAGGGCGGCTACTCGGCAGTGGTGGCGGCAATGCTCGCCGCTGGTGCCGATGCCAAGGCGACGACCACCAACGGCACCACGCCGCTTATGATTGCCGCGGCCGCCGGCGACACGCGCACCATCACCGCGCTGGTCGAGAACGGCGCCGACCTCAACGCCAAGGACGGCGCCAAGGGCGAGACGCCGCTGATGTTTGCGGCCGCGTTCAACCGCACCGACGCCGTCAAGCTGCTGCTGGCGCGCGGCGCCGATCATAAGGCCACCACCAAGGTGGTCGATCTGTTTGCGCTGACCGCGCCTGAGGAGGAAGCCATGGCGCGCGGCGCCGGTGGCAATACTCCGCGCCCGGCGGGCAATCGCCCCGCCGACATCGCCGGCGCGACGCGCGGCTATCGCTACAACGAGCTGATCAGCACGCAGGGCGGCCTCACGGCGCTGCTGTTCGCGGCTCGCCAGGGTTATGCCGACACGGTCAAGGCCCTGGTCGAAGGTGGCGCCGACCTCAACCAGCTGAACGCCGGCGACCAGACCAGCCCGCTGCTGATGGCCATCATCAATGGCCATTTCGACCTGGCCGCCTACCTGCTCGAGAAGGGCGCTCGCCCGACCGTCGCGGCGTTCAACGGCGCGACCCCGCTCTACGCGGTGCTCAACATCCAGTGGGCGCCGAAGTCGCTGTATCCGAGCCCGAAAGCGTATCAACAGCAGACCACCACCTACCTCGACCTGATGACGACGCTGCTCGACAAGGGCGCCGACCCGAATGCGCGTGTCGGCCGCAAGGTGTGGTACCAAGCCTACAACTCTGACTACGCCGGCTTCGACGAGGGCGGCGCGACGCCGTTCTTCCGGGCGGCCTATGCCAGCGACGTGGCGGCTATGAAGTTGCTGGTGAGCCGTGGCGCCGATCCCTACATTCCAACCATGAAACCGGCCGGCCGGCCGTTCACCGGTGAAGGCGTCCGCCAAGTCCAGGATCTGTCGGGCGTGCCGCCGGTGCCATACGGTGGTCCGGCCATTTCGCCGCTCCATGCCGCGTCAGGTGTCGGCTATGGCGAAGGCTTCGCCGCCAACTCGCATCGCTACGCGCCGACCGGGTTCCTGCCCGCCATCAAGTACCTGGTTGAGGAACTGGGCATGGACGTCAACGCCTCGGATCACGAAGGCAACACGCCGCTTCACCTGGCCGCGGCGCGCGGTGACAACGAGACGATCATGTTCCTGGTCTCGAAGGGGGCCGACGTGATGCGCGTGAACCGTGAAGGCAATACCACGGTCGATATGGCGAACGGCCCGGTGCAGCGGACCCAGCCGTATCCTGAAACGATCAAGCTGCTCGAAAAGCTTGGCGCCAAGAATAATCACAAGTGCATCACATGCTGAAACAGACCTTGATAAGCGCCGTGCTCGTGACGGCGGTCGTTGGCGGCGTGGCGGCACCCACCTTCGCGCGTGAGCAGACGCCGCGCGCTTCCGCCTCCGCTCAGCGAGCTACGGCGGACAAGCCGGTGGGCAAGCAAGCGACCGTCGCCGTGAAACCAGCGGCGTCGCATGCGCCCGCGGCGACGACCATGTTGGCCGCTGAGCAGACGGCGGTCGTGAAGCAATACTGTGCCGGTTGCCACAGCGAGCGCGGTAAGGCCGGCGGCCTGTCGTTGGCCGCCTTCGATGCCACCAAGCTCGACGCGCACGGCGAGACCACCGAGAAGATGATCCGCAAGCTCCGCGCCGGCATGATGCCGCCGTCAGGCGCCCGTCGTCCTGAAGCGGCCGTGTTGACCGGCATGGCTGCGGCATTCGAAGCGAAGATGGACCGGGCCGCGGCGCTCAATCCGAACCCGGGCTCGCGTCCGTTCCAGCGGCTCAATCGCGCCGAGTATTCGAATGCGGTGAAGGACCTGCTGAATGTCGACGTCGATGTCACGGCCTACCTGCCGGCCGACACCATCAGCCACGGCTTCGACAACGTCGCGGATGCGCAGACGTTCTCGCCGACACTGATGGACGGCTACCTGCGCGCGGCCAGCCAGATCAGCCGTCTTGCCGTGGGTGATCGCCAGGCGACGGCAACCTCGACGACGTTCAAGATCGCGCGAGCGGCGTCACAGATGCGCCGCGTCGACGGCGCGCCCATGGGCACGCGCGGCGGCACCTCGGTCGTGCACACCTTCCCGGCCGACGGCCACTACGTGTTCAAGACCTCGCTGCACTACGAGCCGCTCGGCGGCCTGGCGGGCCGGAACACGATGACCGCCTACGGCCTGACCGAGCAGGTAGAGATTTCGATCAACGGCGAGCGGGTCGCGTTATTCGACCTCAACACGCGCATGAGCGAAACCGACCCCAAGAACAGCCTCGAGTTGCAGACGCCGCCCGTACAGGTGAAAGCCGGTCCGCAGCGCGTGACCGCCGCCTTTATCCAGCGCCTCGACGGCCCGGTCGATGATCTGCTGATGCCGCTCGAGAACACCCTGGCGGACGTCAGCATCACGTTCGGGATCACCATGTTGCCGCACCTGCGCGACTTCGTCGTACAGGGTCCGCTGGATGTGACGGGCGTGTCGGACACGCCGAGCCGCCTGAAGATTTTTTCGTGCCGCCCGACCAGCGCGGCCGAAGAGGAATCGTGCGCGGCCGAGATCGTCAACAAGCTGGCGACGCAGGCGTTCCGTGGCGCGCCGACCGCCGCCGACCTGCAGGACGCACTGAAGTTTTACGAGCAGGGCCGCAAGAAGGGCGGCTTCGAGCCCGGCATTCGCCTGGCGGTGCAGTCGATCCTGATGAGCCCGCGGTTCCTGTTCCGCCTGGAAGAGCAGCCTGCCGGCATTCGTGCGGCGACTTTCCGGATTGGGGAGGAGGACCTGGCCTCGCGCCTGTCGTTCTTCCTATGGGGCACCGTGCCCGACACCGAACTGCTGCGCGCGGCATCGGTCGGGTCGCTGCGTACCGCCCCCGGTCTTGAGAAGCAGGTCCGCCGAATGCTGGCCGACAAGCGTGCCGAGGCTCTCTCGACGCGGTTCGGTTCGCAGTGGCTGCGCCTGCAGGATCTCGACAAAATTTTTCCTGACTACCTGCTCTATCCGCAGTACGACGACACGCTGGCGCGCGCCATGAAGCGCGAAACCGAGCTCTTCTTCGACAGCATCGTCCGCGAGGACCGCCAGGTGACCGAGTTGCTGACGGCCGACTATTCGTTCGTGAACGAGCGCCTCGCCAAGCACTACGGCATTCCGAATGTCATCGGCGGCGCGTTCCAGCGCGTGACGCTGCCGCCGTACCGCCGAGGCCTGCTGGGCCAGGGCAGCATCCTGACGCTGACTTCGGTGGCCGATCGCACCTCGCCGGTGCAGCGCGGCAAGTGGGTGATGGAAGTGTTGCTGGCCTCGCCACCGCCACCGCCGCCGCCCAATGTGCCCGCGCTCGATGATTCGGTGAAGGCCAACGAGGGTGGCCGCCTGCTCTCGACGCGCGAGCGGATGGAAGAACACCGCAAGAACCCGGCCTGCACGTCGTGCCACAAGGTGATCGATCCGCTGGGCCTGGCGCTCGAGAACTTCGACGTCACCGGCGCCTGGCGCATCAAGGACAACGAAGTGCCGGTGGATGTCGTGGGCGACCTTTACGACGGCACCAGGATGGACGGTCCGGCCGGCCTGCGCGCCGCGCTGCTGAAGCACTCGGACGTGTTCCTGACCGGATTTACCGAGAGCCTGATGACTTACGCGCTCGGCCGCCGGATTGAACATACCGACATGCCGACCGTCCGTAACATCGTGCGCGAGGCGGGCAAGAGCAATAACCGCATGTCGGCGTTCGTGATGGGCGTGGTGAGCAGCCCGGCCTTCAAGATGGGGACGACCGATTCGAGCAAGGAACGCCGCGCGACCGACGTCGCGCGATAAGGTCCGCCTGAAGGCGGACGCGACGTTGCAAGTGGGGCAGTAGTAGGTAGATGTAGCGTCCGGCTTTAGCCGGACAATGCAAGCCGTAGGAGCAGAGACGATGGACATCACGCAGAAGCACATTTCCCGCCGCACGGTACTCAAGGGCGTCGGCGTCACCATGGCCCTACCGTTCCTGGAAGCCATGGTTCCGGCCCGCGCCACCTTCGCGCAGGCGAGGGGCAAGGTGCGCCTGGCGGCGATTGAGATGGTGCATGGCTCCGCCGGCAGCACGGCGTTCGGCATCAAGAACAATCTGTGGGCGCCGGCCGCGGTCGGCCGCGACTTCGATCTGTCGCCAAGCGCGCTCGCGCCGCTTGAACCCTTCCGCAACGACATCACCATCGTCAGTAACACGGACGTGCGCAATGCCGAGGCATTCACCGCGCCGGAAATCGGCGGCGACCACTTCCGCTCGAGCGCCGTCTTCCTCACCCAGATGCACCCCAAGCAGACGCAGGGCTCCGACGTGCTGGTGGGGACGTCGCTGGACCAGTACTACGCCCAGCGGTTCGGCCAGACGACCGCCATTCCGTCGATGCAGCTGTGCATCGAGAACGTCGACCAGGCCGGTGGCTGCTCGTACGGTTATTCCTGCACCTACACCGACTCGATCAGCTGGGCGGCGGCCAACCAGCCGCTGCCGATGATCCGCGACCCGCGCACGGTGTTCGACCAGTTGTTCGGGGTCGGCGCCACGCCGGCCGAGCGGCTGGAGCGGCGCAGCGAAGACAAGAGCATTCTCGACTGGCTCGGCTCCGCGGTGGCGCGCCTCAACAAGAACCTCGGCTCGGCCGATCGCGCGCGGCTGGCCGACTACCTGGACGATGTGCGCGAGATCGAGCGGCGCATCCAGCAGGTGGAAGCGGGCAACAGCAGCGGCGAGCAGCGCGAACTGCCGGGAGCGCCCGTCGGTGTGCCCGATTCGTTCGAGCAGCACGTCAAGCTGATGTTCGACCTGCAGGCGCTGGCCTTCGCCTCGGACACCACGCGCGTGTTTGCGTTCAAGATGGGCCGCGATGCGTCAAACCGGGTGTATCCCGACAGCGGCTACAAGGCCGCCTTCCACTCCGCTTCGCACCACCAGGATCGCGACGAGCGCATCACTGACTTCGCGAAGATCAACAAGTACCACATCAGCATGTTGCCGTATTTCCTGGCCAAGCTGAAGAACACGCCCGACGGCGACAGCACGCTGCTCGACAACACGCTGATCGTTTACGGCTCGCCGATGGGCAACTCCAATGTGCATAACCACAAGCGCTGCCCGCTGTTCCTCGCCGGCCACGCCGGCGGCGCGCTCAAGGGCGGCTTGCACCACAAGGCGGCCGACGGCACCCCGATGGCCAACGTGATGTTGTCGATGGCGCACCTGCTGGGCATGGACGACTTCAAGGCGTTCGGCGACAGCACGGCGGCCTACGACCTCAACACCGTGCCGGCGACGACCGCGGCGGCTGAATAAATTAGCCACAGAGGACGCAGAGAACACAGAGGAATCATTTTTCTAAACGCCAGTGCTGCTAACCAGCGGCCAGGCATTTTGAAAGAGTTACTCGGTGTCCTCTGTGTCCTCAGTGGCAGTCGTTTCGTGACAGGGATTCTCATATGCGCAAAGTGATGCTCGGGTATTACGCCGCCGGTCTGATGATTGTCGGCCTGTCGGCACTGCTCTCAGCCGCGGCCACCGCTGATGCCCCGGTGGCGGAGGCGGCCGCTCGTGGCGACAAGGTGGCGGTGCGTGCGCTATTGAAGTCGGCGGCCGACGTCAATGCCGCGCAGGGCGATGGCATGACCGCGCTGCACTGGGCCGCCATGAGCGGCGACCTCGAGCTGGCGCAGATGCTGGTGTTTGCCGGCGCCAACGTTCGCGCCACCACGCGCCTGGGGGCCTACACGCCGTTGTTCCTGGCCAGCCAGCAGGGCCACGCGCCGGTGATTGACGCGCTGCTCAAGGCCGGCAGCGATGTGAAGGCCGGCACGCCCAACGGCACCTCGCCGTTGATGGTGGCCGCCGCCGCGGGCAAGGTCGACGCCGTCAAGGCGCTGGTGGATGCCGGCGCCGACGTGAACGGCAAGGACGGCGTGCGCGCGCAGACACCGGTGATGTATGCCGCGGCGTCGAATCGCGCCGACGTCATCACGCTGCTCGCCAGCCGCGGCGCCGATCTCAAGGCGACCAGCAAGGTGTCGGACCTCGCCAACCTCAGTCGCGAAGGCCTCGGCTTTGGCGGCAATCCCCAGGTACCCGGTGCGCCGCCGCGGCCGGAAGTGGCCGCCGGCGGTGGGCGCCGCGCGCCCATGCCAGGGGTGGACCGCAACTACCAGCTCAACGAACTGATCAACGCCCATGGCGGCCTCACGCCGTTGCTGTTTGCCGTGCGCCAGGGTTACCTGGAGTCGTCTTCGGTGCTGTTGAAGTCGGGCGCCGACGTGAACCTGGTCTCGGCGGGCGACCAGACCAGCCCGTTACTGATGGCGGTGATCAACGGCCACTTTGACCTCGCCCAGCAATTGCTGGACCAGGGCGCGGATCCCAATCTCGCCAGCGTGAACGGCGCGACGCCGCTCTACGGCGTGTTGAACGTGGAGTGGGCGCCCAAGGCGCTGTATCCCCAGCCCCGCGCGCACATGCAGCAGAAGATCGGCTATCTCGAGCTGATGAAGAACCTGATCGACAAGGGCGCCGACGTCAACGCGCGCTTGAAGATGAAGGTGTGGTACTCCGGCTACAGCTTCGACCTGTCGGGTGTCGACGAAATCGGCGCCAGCGTGTTCTGGCGCGCCGCCTACGCCAGCGACGTCGCGGCGATGCGAATGCTGGTGGCGGCCGGGGCCGACGCCAACGTGCCGACCATTAAGCCGGCGGGCCGGCCGCGTTTCGGAGACGCCATCGAGCGAGAGGTTAAAGACACATCGGGCTTGGCGCCGGTGCCGATTGGCGGACCGTCGGTGACGCCGCTCCATGCCACGACTGGCGTCGGCTACGGCGAGGGCTTTGCCGCCAACTCGCACCGCTTCGCGCCCACCGGCATGCTGGCGGCCGTCAAGTATCTGGTCGAGGAGTTGGGCGCCGACGTCAACGCCGCCGATCACGACGGCAACACGGCGCTGCACCACGCGGCCGCGCGTGGCGACAACGAGATGATTCTCTACCTGGTGTCGAAAGGCGCCAACGTCATGGCCGTCGATCGCGAGGGGAAAACGACCGTCGACATGGCCAACGGCGCCGTCCAGCGCGTGCAACCCTATCCCGAGACCATCGCCCTTCTGGAAAAGCTCGGAGCAAAGAATAACCATAAGTGCGTGTCCTGTTAGCGTTCGCGGCCCTTCTTTTACCGACCCACCTCGCTTTCGCGCAGCCGCCGCCCACCCCAGTCGCGGGGGATGGCGTAGCTGCGCCTGACCAGCCCAACGGCATGGTGCAGGGCGTCGATGGCCGCCCGACGATTCGGGCCATCAAGCTGAGCGAACCGTTTCGCGTCGACGGCCAGTTGGACGAGGCTATCTACCAGCGATATCCCGGCTTTGGCGGCATGGTGCAGGCGTCGCCGCGCTATGGCCAGCCGTCCACCGAGAAGACCGAGATCTGGGTGTCGTTCGACGCCGACAACATTTACGTCTCGGCGAAATGCTGGGACCAGGCGCCGCCCGACAAGTGGATTGCCAACGAGCTCCGGCGCGACACCAACCAGATGCGCCAGAACGACCACTTCGGTGTCGGCTTCGACACCTTCTACGACCGCCGCAGCGGCTACATGTTTTATGCCAACCCGATCGGCGGCTACTCGGATTACTCGATTGTCGACGAAGGCGTGCCGAACACCGACTGGAATCCGGTCTGGTCAGCCAAGACGGGTCGCTTCGACGGCGGCTGGACCATCGAGATGGCCATTCCCTTCAAGTCGCTGCGCTACACGTCTGGCGCCGATCAGATGTGGGGCATCCAGTTCCGCCGTTCGGTCCGCCACAAGAACGAGTGGAACTACTGGACGCCGGTGCCGCGCAACATGGCGGGACCGATGGCGCTCAACCGGGTGTCGTCGTACGGCACCGTGGTCGGCCTTGACCTGCCGCCCGCCGGCCGCAATCTCGAGATCAAGCCCTACGTGCTCGGCCGTAACTCCACCGATCGCCTGCAGAAGCCGGCGGTGTCGAACGACAACCATGGCGAGTTCGGTGGCGACCTGAAGTACGGCATCACCGCCAACCTCACGGCCGATCTCACGGTGAACACCGACTTTGCGCAAGTGGAGATCGACGAGCAGCAGGTCAACCTGACACGGTTCAACCTGTTCCTGCCCGAGAAGCGCGACTTTTTCCTCGAGGGCCGCGGGTTGTTCGATTTCGCCCGTGGCGGCGCCTCGGGCGGCGGCAATCCCGGCGGCGGCGGCAATAGCGATCAGCCGTACCTGTTCTACAGCCGGCGCATTGGCCTCAATCGCAGCCGAGTCGTGCCGATTGACGTCGGCGGCCGGCTCACCGGCAAGGTGGGCGCCTTCGGCGTCGGTGTCATGAACATCCAGGCCGGTGACGAGGGCACGTCCGGGTCGCCGGCGACCAACTTCACCGTGCTGCGCGCCAAGCGCGACATTCTTCGCCGCAGCACCATCGGCGCCATGTTCACCAACCGCAACGAGTCGAGCGTGACCGCGGGCGGTAACAATCAGGCCTACGGCGTCGATGCCGCGTTCGGTTTCTACCAGAACGTCAGCGTCACCGGCTACTACGCGCAAACCCAGACCACCCGGCTCACGGGCGACCACGAGAGCTTCCAGGGCAAGTTCGACTGGGCGCCCGACCGCTACGGCGCGAGCGCCAGCGTCTTGAAGGTGGGGAAGGACTTCAACCCCGAGGTCGGCTTCCTGCGCCGCAGCGACTTCACGCGCTCGTTTGCCTCGGGCCGCTTCAGTCCCCGTCCCGCAACCCGGTTCAAGGCGGTTCGCAAGTTCAGCTACGAAGCGAACCTCGAATATTTCGAAAACGGATCCGGTCAGGTGGAATCACGACAGCAGACCGGCCAGTTCAGCACCGAGTTCGACAACAGCGATCAGCTGTCGGTCGAGGCCAACGTCAACTACGACGTGTTGGTGACGGCGTTCCGGCCGGCCGCGGGCGTGATGATTCCGGTCGGCGGCTATCACTACAACGACGCCCGCATCACCTACAACATGGGGCAGCAGCGCCGGATGTCGGGCAACATCTCGCTCCAGGTCGGCGAGTACTACAGCGGCACGATTCGCACGCTGTCGTTCTCGAACGGACGACTGTCGGTCCTGAAGCAACTGTCGGTGGAGCCGCGGTTGTCGATCAGCCGCGTCAAGCTGCCCGACGCGGCCTTCACCACCAAGCTGTTCAGCGCGCGCACCGACTACGGCTTCTCGCCGCGGATGTTTGCCAGCGCGCTGCTGCAGTACAACTCGTCGGACCATACCTTCAGCAGCAACCTGCGGTTCCGGTGGGAGTACCGTCCGGGCAGCGAGTTCTTCGTGGTGTGGACCGACGAGCAGGACACCAATCCGCTCGACCCCCACGCGAATCGCCTGGCCCTGAAGAACCGTGCGTTCGTCGTGAAAATGACGCGGCTGTTCCGGTTCTGAGCCGTGGCCAACCAGTCAACCGTGTCATCCCTGTCGTCCGCGGCGCTCGCCCTGCTCGCGGCCGTCGCCTGCGCCCTGCCCGCCTCGGCGCAGTCGTCGCATGCCGACATCATGAATTCCGGCCGACGGGTCCTGACGGCCGAGCGTCTCACAGACGGTGAGCGCGTGACGCTCGACGGTGTGCTGGACGAGGCGGCGTGGCAGCGGGCGGCGCCTGCCGGCGACTTCGTCATGCAGGACCCCGTGCTTGGCGGCACGCCCACCGAGCGCACCGACATCCGCGTCGTCTTCAACCAGGACCACCTCTACATTGGGGTCGTGAACTACGACTCGGAGCCGGACAAGCTGCTGGGCAACACGCGCAAGCGTGACGAGTTCCTCAGTGCCGACGACCGGTTCATGTGGACGATGGATACGTTCCTGAACCAGCAGACCGGCTATTTCTTTGAGATGAACCCGTCGGGGTTGATGGCCGATTCGCTGATGGGGCCGGGCAATGTCCAGAGCCGGGAGTGGGATGGGATTTGGAATGCGCGCGTTCGCCGCAGCGAAGTCGGTTGGACGATCGAGATCGACATCCCGTTCCGGACGCTGGCCTTCGATCCTGAGGCGCCGGCCTGGGGCGTGAACTTCCAGCGGACCGTTCGGCGAAAGAATGAAGAGACGGTCTGGACCGGTCACCAGCGTAACCAGGGCCTGCGCCGCATGGCCAATGCCGGCCTGCTGGTGGGACTCAAGGACGTGACGCAGGGCCGGGGCCTCGAAGTCAAACCGTACGTGGCCGGCACGATGGCGAATGCGCCCGGCCGGACGCCGGAGATCACGACCGCCACCACGGCTGACATCGGTGGCGAGCTTACCTATAACCTCACGCCGAGTCTCCGCGCGGTGGGCACCATCAACACCGACTTCGCCGAAACCGAAGTCGACACGCGTCGCGTCAACCTGACGCGGTTTCCGTTGTTCTTTCCAGAAAAGCGCGGGTTCTTTCTCGACGGAGCCACGTTCTTCGACTTTCCGAACAACGGATTCTTCTCGCGGCGCATCGGCCTGACCAACGGCCAGCCGCAGCGCATCATCGGTGGCGCCAAGCTGACCGGTCAGGCCGGCGGGCAGGACGTCGGCCTGCTGTACGTGCGCACGGGCGACGATGGTACGGCGCTCGGCGAAGACTTCCTGGTCGCACGCCTGCGGCGCCGCGTCTTGCGGCAGTCGTATGTCGGCGGCACATACGCCATGCGTGCGACCCTGGACCAGACGGCGCTCCCGACCCGGCACACCGCCGGCGTCGACTTCCGTCTGTCGACCGCGACCTTTCGCGGCAATCGCAACCTCGAATTCACCGGCTCATGGTTGTGGAACTCGACGGTCGGCAACACCGGCGACAGCGCGGCGTGGGCGCTGCGAGTGGACTATCCCAACGACGTGTGGGACATGAGCTTCCTGGTGGGAGAAGTGCGGAAAAACCACGATCCAGCGGTTGGTTTCACGGCGCGGCGTGATGTCCGGCGCTATTCGCCGGAACTGCGATGGAATCCTCGACCGCGGGGCCACCGGTACATCCGCCGCTTCAGTTTCGGTGGTCAGCCGCAGATCTTCACCAACACCGCCAACCAGCTCGAATCCGTCGAAGCTGATGTGCAGGTCTTCCGCGTGGAATTGCATAGCGGCGATAACGTGACTGCCACCGTCACGCCAAGCTACGAGTACCTGTCTGGGAGTTTTGAAATCGCGCCTGGCGTGGTCCTTCCTGCGGGCTCCGACTACACATTCATGCGCTACGGACTGTCGGCCTCGACCGCCAACAAGCGCGTCGTGTCGGTACAGCCGCGGGTCGAGTGGGGCGCTTTCATGTCGGGCCATCGCACCGAGGTAGCGATGGGGATGGGCGTTCGGCCGCGTCCGGGCGTGACGCTGAACCTGACCCACGAGTGGAACCAGGTCGACCTCGTGGAGGGTCAGTTCTCGACACGCCTCTATCGGTTGGTCGCCGACACGCAGTTCAGCCCGTTCATGTACCTGGTGAACAACATCCAGTTTGACACCGTGAGCCGTGTGCTCGGCTGGCAGTCGCGGTTCCGGTGGATCATCACGCCCGGCAACGACGTGTTCTTCGTCTATACCCAGAACTGGATTGACCCGACCGACCCAGCGTCGCGCTTCCGGACGCTCGACCGCCGCAGTGCCGCGAAAGCCGTCTATACCAAGCGGTTCTAGTCTAAGCCCTCGTCAAAGGCGTCTTCCTGATCGGCAACTCCCTGATGCGGATGCCGGTGGCGGCATGGATCGCATTCGCCAGCGCCGGCGCCAGCGGCGGCACGGGTGGTTCGCCGAGCCCGCCCAATGGCGCATCGGAGCGGATGAACGCCGTGCTCACCTGCGGCGCATCGGCGATGTGAATCATGGGGTAGTCGCGGAAGTTCGTCTCCACGATCCGGCCCTGGGCAATGGTGATCTCGCTCAGGAGCGCCGCCGACAACGCGTAGATGATGCCGCCCTCCACCTGCGCCGTGGCGCTGTCGATGTTCACCACGTCGCCGCAGTCCACGGCCGCGTAGACGTGCAGCACCTTGAGCCGCCCAGTGGGGAAGACCGCCACGTGCACCACCTCTGCGACGATTGAGCCGAAGCTCTCGCAGACGGCAATGCCGCGCCCTTCACCCGGCGGCAGCGGCGTGCCCCAGCCCGACATGGCCGCCGCCTTTTCGAGCGCGGCCTTGAAGCGCGGTTGCCCGGCGAGCAGCCCGCGCCTGAATTCGAACGGATCCTTGCCGGCCGCAATCGCCATCTCGTCGATGAACGATTCCTTGAAGAAGCCGTGCTGAGAGTTCAGCACCGACCGCCACTGCCCGGGCCGGATGGGGTGATCGGCCTTCTTCTCGGCGGCTGCCATTTCAGCAATCGCGTAGGGCATGAACACGGCTTCGCGGTTGCCGCCGCCCGTGTAGTTCGAGTGGGCGGCCAGCGGTACGCCGTCCGCGTCGAGGGCGCCGGCGTGACGCGACATCGCCGCCGGACGGTAGTAGTCGTGCTGAATGTCGTTCTCGCGCGTCCAGATGGTCTTCACCGGGACCGGAGACATCGCCTTCGCCACGCGCACGGCCAGGTCGACGTAGTCGAACGTGAATGGCAGCCGCCGGCCAAACCCGCCGCCCAGCAGGAAGTTCGTGAGTCGCACATTCTCGACGTCGATGCCGAGCGCCTTGGCGGCGACCGATCGCGCGTTCAGCGGGTCCTGCACGCCTGTCCACACTTCGGCGCGGTCGCCGTCAACCTTCGCCGTGCATACCATCGGCTCCATCGTCGCGTGCGCCAGGAACGGCGCACGATAGTCGGCCGTCACGACCTTCGCCGCGCCCGTTGGCACGCCAGGGGGAGCGCCGAGCGCGGTCTCGAAGGCCGCGAAGATGGACGCGGTGGAGACCGCGCCGTGCCCGGCATCGCTGAACTCCGGCTTCAGCGCCGCGAGCGCGCGGCGCGCTCTCCAGAAGCTGTCGGCGACGACCGCCACCGCTTCATCAAGCTTCACCACCTTCTTCACGCCCGGCATCGACTCCGCCGGCGCGATATCCACTGCTACCAGCTTGCCACCCTGGACCGGTGCGATCTCCACGGCGGCGTAGAGCATGCCCGCCGTGGTGAAGTCGATGGCGTACTTGGCGGTGCCGTCCACTTTGGACGGGAGATCGCGCCGCGGCAGCGAGGTCCGGCGGATGGTGAAGCTGGCAGGGTCTTTCAGCGCCGGGCTGGTGGGCACTGATTGCGTCGCGGCAACGGCGGCGAGCTCACCGAACGAGCGGCTGCGCCCCGAAGCCGCGTGGGTGACCCGCGATCCCTTCGCCACGCACTCGGCGGCGCGCACGTCCCACTGCCGCGCCGCGGCGGCCAGCAACATTTCCCTGGCGGCGGCCCCGGCGACGCGCATCCCGAACTCGCCCGTGCCACGGACCGCGGTGGAACCGCCCGTCACCATGAGGCCGAACCACTCGGCCATCTTGTAGGCGCCGTAGTCGACGCCGCGCCCGAGCACGGCGGGCACGTAGCCGCCACCCATGGCGCGAATGATGTAGCCGTTGGCGTAGGCATCGAGCGCCGGCGCTTCTTCCACGTGGACCAGCGCCCAGTCCGCCTCCAGTTCCTCGGCCGCCATCATGGCAAGCGCCGTCGGCGTGCCCTGTCCCATCTCGCAGTGCGGGATGAGGATCGTGATCTGGTTGTTGGGCGTGATGGTGATCCAGGTCGTGAGCTGACCCTTTGCCGCGGCGTCGGCGGCGACGAGCGAATGCCGGCCTGGCGCGAACGTAAAGCCGGCGACACCGAGCAGGAAGCCTCCGCCCGCGACGGTCCCGGCGCCGATGAAGGTGCGCCTCGTCCACTTGTTCACGACGTCGTCCCTTTGCTCTCGGCGGCGGCATGGATCGCGGCGCGCACGCGGGCAAACGTACCGCACCGGCAGATGTTCGTGAGTCCTGCGTCGATTTCCTCGTCGGTGGGATTCGGCGTCGTTTCCAGCAGCGCCGCGACGGCCATGATCAGGCCCGACTGGCAGTAGCCGCACTGCGGCACCTGGTGCGCGAGCCAGGCTTTCTGCACCTTGTGGAGCGTGCCGTTCTGCGCCAGTCCTTCAATGGTCGTCACGTGCTTGCCGTCGGCGGCGGAGACAGGCAGCACGCACGAGCGCACGGCACGGCCGTCCAGGTGGACGGTGCAGGCCCCGCACGCCGAAATGCCGCAACCGAACTTGGTGCCGGTCAGGCCGAGCGTCTCGCGGAGCGCCCAGAGCAGTGGCATCTCCGCTTCGACGTCGAGTGAATGGGGCGTGCCGTTGACGGTAACCGTGATCGCCATGGGGTCCTTTCGCAGCGCGCGGACCCCAGTCTAGCTCAGGCCGCCTTGGCCAACGCCTCGGGCTCAAGCGCTTCCGGCTAAAGCCGGAGGCTACGGTTTGATAGGGTCTTTCTTGATCCGCGTCAGCATGTTGTTGAACGGCGGCAGTTGATCCGCGATCGTCTTGTCGAGGCGGTCGGTCTCGGCCTTCAACTCGGCGACCAGGTCGTTGAAGATCGGCTCGACGTTGCCGGTGGGCCGGCCCTCGCCAAACACCGCTACTCGAAGCAGCGAGGCCAGCCGGTTGTTGGTCTTGATCGGGAAGTTGAGCGGATCCTGGCCGCTCTGATTCTTCACCTGGTAGACGTCCTCTTCCACGGTGCTCAGGGCCTTGGCAAGCTGTTCACCGGCGCTGCGCACTTCCGCCGGCGCGTCCTTGAGGCGGTCGGCGATGTCGGTCTTGATGCGGCGGATCTTGATCACCGCCAGGTTCGCCTCGTTCACCTTGTCGCGGATGCGGCTGGCGAGGTCCCACTGGAACTGCAAATCAGCGTCACTGATCGGACGCAGCGGATGCTTGAGCACCGTGAACGGCTGCGTCTGCGTCACGCCATCGGCGGTCAACCGCACCTGGTAGGCCCCTGGCAACACCGCGGGACCGTTCTGCGTCGCGCCCCACAGGATCATGCCCGGGAAGGTCACCACGCCGGTGGAGTTCAGATCCCATGTAAAGCGATTCATGCCGGCCGCCATCGGCGCGCCTTGCGG
>SHUG01000061.1 GCA_009694735.1 Acidobacteriota bacterium
TTACAGCTCGATCTGGCAACAGCGGTCGCGCCACCGAAGTAAGGGGGACCCATGGAGCAGGCGCTCTTCGATGCTATCAAGGCTGGCAAGGTCGCAGAGGTCAGGAGCCTCGCCGCCAACCACCCCGCGCTGGCCGCCGCGCTCGTCGATGATTGGGGTCAGGTCAAGAAAATCACAGCCTGGGATGATTGGGGACAGACCGCCGAATTACCCGCGTTGTTGATGCTCCTTTAGCCGACGCAGGACTTTCGACATCGAGTTTGGGTGCAAACCAAGGTGCTGTGCAATCTCACTCAGGCGATACCCATGAACCACGTGAGCGCGACGAATCGCTGAGTCTCGCTGGCTTCTGGAGAAGCCGACATCGCTGAAGAGTTCCGCAAGCTGTGGTCGCGCCATTGACCGATAGGCACGGGGTAGCGCGATGTGGGCCATCGACTCGCCTATGTGCTGTCGGACGGTTGATTCGAAAGTCGCGGAGCCGACAACATTCGCCTCGGTCGCGCCCGGCGTCTGCTCAGGCAATCTCATGAAACTCCGGTACAGTGATTGCGCGGCGGCCCGGCTGCCGCAGCCAAACACCCACTCCAGCCAGTTCAAATGGAGAAATGGTCGAGGCTCTGCCAATCCGGCCGTGGCTTGGTAGCTGCTCCAGGGCCAATCCTCTGGGTTTGCGACCAAACCTGCAGCGACCGGATTCATTGCGACGTATCTAACCACCGTCCGCAAATACAGGTCATCCCCGATCAGTCGGGAGACGAATCGGCCCTCGAAAACGTGACCGCTTCGACCGTGACGCCGGTTCACATGCTGGGTATACACCCCGTTGATGTAGCGCATCGCGGACGAGAGAGTTCCTCTGGGCGTGTCCAAGACAAGGTGGTAGTGATTGTCCATTTCCACGTCTGCAAGAACGCGAATCTCGTATCGCTCGGAGGCGACGGCAACGATGTCGAGAAAGCGTTGGTGGTCGATCGCATCGTCATAAATCCGTGACTTGCGATTCCCACGCGACATCACGTGATAGATCGCGCCCTTGATCTGAAGTCGGGGACGTCGGGCCATGCCGTCCTACCTTCAAGACCGTTGCCGCCGCGAATCAAGAGAATCTGGGCCGATTCAGGCCAGCCCTTGCAGGGCACGTTACTGGACGTCGCAAGAAATCACACTGGAGCTTGCTTCCGGGGTGGCAAGAACTGAGCCTCCGGAATGTGGCGGCTCCGTCCCCCATCATCCCAAACTGTGATTTTCTTGACCTGACCCCAATTAGCCGCAGACTCCCAGCTGTCGGTAGGCGGAGAGGGTGCCGTCGACCAGGTGCTCGACGTCGAACTGGCTGGCGACACGCTGGCGTCCTGCCTCACCGTGGGCTCGACGTAGCGCCGGGTCTTTCAGCAACTTCACGATCGCCGCCGCGAGCGTCCGTGCGTCGCCGGGCGCTACTAACTCGCCGGTCTCGCCCGGCACCACCACCTCGGGGATGCCGCCCGCGCGCGTGCCAACGACAGCCAGTCCCATCGCCATCGCGTCGAGCACCGCGGAGCCCAGTCCTTCCGCGATCGAGCTCATCACGAACAGGTCGGACGACTTCATCAGCGACAACACGTCTTCGCGAAACCCCGGCAGCAGCACGCGCTTCTCCAGCGACAGATGCTCGATCTGCCGCTCCAGCGGGGCGCGCAGCTCGCCCTCGCCGAAGATCACGAGATGCGCGTCGGGCACTTCGCGCAGCACCATCGGCATCGCGTCGATCAGATGCCGCTGCCCCTTGTGCGCCACCAGCGCCCCGACGTTGACCATCACCGGCACGCCGTGCGGCAGCCAGTACTCCGCATGCAGATCGGCCGCCGGCCGATGCGCGATCTTCTCGACGTCAATGCCGTCGTGCACGACGACGATGCGACCGGAGGGAATGCCGTCGTGGCTGAGAATGTCACGGATGGCGCCGGACGCGGCGATAAAGCCGTCGACCTGGCGATACTTCCACTGCGAGAACGTGTTGCCCTGCAGGTGGAAATCCACGCGCCGCGACGCCACTACCTTCGGGCGCGGCACCGGCGCGCCAAACGACAAGCCGAGCGACACCATGGCCACCGCATGAGGATCGTGGGCATGCACGATCGCCGGCCGCCACTTCCTGACGAGACGCGACAGCTGCCACGCCGCGGCCAGGTCGACCTCGTTAATCGGCGCCAGCGGCACCAGGTCGGGCCCCTCGGACGCGCGTCGATACAGCTCACCCTCCGGGTGCGCCACCAGCACCGCGCGATGACCTCTGGCTCGCAGGCCGAGGACGGTCAGGAGGACTTGTTGCTGTCCCCCGCGCCACGAGCGCGCGGTGTCGATGTGGAGGGCGAACACAGTTCCCAGAGTTTCGCGAACTTGAGGCCGACGTACCGCGCGTTCATGGCGGACACGATCAACCCAGGAACCCCGTCGCGAAAGCCGCCACGGAGCAGGTAGTTGCGGAGGAACGCCGCCGGCGGGTGCACGGCCAAATCGAACCAGCCGGCGCGCCGGCCATCCTCGAACATCTGACGCGCTGCCAGCGACGTGTAACGGTCCATAGTCTGGAAATGATGCGCGAGGTCGCGGTAAGCGTAGTGGAGCAACTCGCCGCGCAGGTCGACCACCTCGCCGTCGGCGGTTACCGACTCGTGCACCAGCCGGCCCGTCCATCGCGCCCGCCGTCGGTCGTAAAAGCGGAGCTGGTAGTCGGGATACCAATCGGTGGAGCGAATCCAGCGTCCCAGGTGGAACGTGACCCGAGGCACCCGATAACCCGGCGCCGCGGAATTTTGCTGCAGCAGGGCCCCGATCTCATCAGCCAGCGGCGCTGACACCCGCTCATCGGCGTCGAGCGAGAAGATCCAGTCGTGACTAGCCTGCGCGGCGGCGAAATTCTTCTGGTCGACGTAGCCCGGCCAGTCGCGGACGACCACCTTGTCGGTGAACTCCCGCGCAATGGCAACCGTATTGTCAGTGCTGTGGCTATCAACGACGACGATCTCGTCGGCCCATGACAGAGACTCGAGCGCGGCCCGCAGGTTGGCGGCTTCGTTGAGGGTGATGACTGTGGCCGTGACAGGCACGGCCACAGTCTATCGGAGAAAGGCAGCCACAGATTGACGCAGATTTACGCCGACCGCTCCCGCACTAGAACAGGGGTGACTGCTGGACGGCCGCGTAGTTGACCACCGACTTGGCGTACTCGACCAGTGCCAGCAACTCGCTGTTGCGGGCGATGTTCAGGTCGCGCTGGGCCTGCAGCACGAAGAAGCTGCTGGTCATGCCGGCCTGGTATTTCTTTTCTTCCGCTTCGAGCCGGCGCTCGGCCAGCACGCGCGACGACCGCGTCGCGTCGACGCGCTTGGTGTTGGTCTGCACCTGGCGGCCGTACTCGCGCACCTGCGTCGACACTTGGAGCTCGAGGCTCTGGATCTGCCGTTCCGCTTGCGTGTTTTGCAGCCGTGCCCGCGCCAGCTGCGCCTCCTGCGTCGACTTGCCGATGGGATAGGCAATATCCACCTGCAGCGACCAACCCGGGAAGTCGCCGGTAATCGTGTTGCCCAAGGTCGAGAAATAGCTTCGCTCCGCACTTGAGGTGATCGCCCCGGTGGGCAAGCCCGTGAGTGGATCGCGCGCGCGAGTCACATTCAAGCCGCCGGTGGCCCGGGCGTTGTAGTTCACCGACGCGGTGACGTCGGGCAACGACTGGTTCCGGAAATAGCGGATGTTGACATCGTTCGCCTCGAGGTTCTTGCGGGCGGCGACCATGTCGGTGCGTTGGCTGAGCGCGTTCTTGACGGCACCCTCGATGTCGACGGTGGTCGGCAGGAATGTCACCGCCTCGGTCGGCTCGATGCGCGCGGTCCAGAAATCGGCGCCGGTCGGATTGAATACCAGCGCCCGCAGCGTGTCCTGTGCCCGGTCGATGGCGGCTTCGGCCAGAATCACCGACTCTTCACGCGTCGCCACTTCGGCCTCGGCCTGGACGATGTCGAGCGGCGCCATGGTGCCGATCTCGACGCGCGCGCGGTTGTCCTTGAGTGACTGGCGCGCCAGCCCCAGCGACTGGTTCTGCACGGCCAGGTTGCCGAGGGCGTAGGTCAGGTCGTAGTAGGCGTTGCGGACATTGCGCACGGTCACCGCGATCGACTGCTGCAGCTGGACGTCGGAGATTTCCTGGTTCTTCTGGCTGACCAGCAGTTGCTGGCGCGTGCCATCGATCCTGAAGTTGCGCACGAGTGGCTGGACATACGTGGCGCTGATCGATGAGTTCAGTTGCGGATTGAACGTCGAGAACTGGTTGTTGGTGGTGTTGCGACCGTTGTTCCAGCGCACGTCGTAGCTGCCGCCGTACCAGCCGGTCAGCGACGACACGCCCACGTTGAACAGCGACTGGCCGCTGGTAATACCGGAGGCGGTGCCGCCCGACAGGATGTTGGTCGACGGCTGCGTCGAGTCGGAGGTGCTGAGAGTCGATACGAAATTAGGCGTGTACGCCGCCTTGAACTGGTCCGTCGTCAGGTCCTGCAATTGAGGGTTGTAGCGCTGGACCTGCAGGTCGAGGTTTTGCTCGATCGCCGTCGCCACCGCATCGTCGATGCTCATCCGCCGGACCGGGCCTTGCGCCGGGGGCGTAGTGGCCGTTGTCTGGGCGTGGACAGGCGACAGCCCAAAACCGGACACTATCGTCGCCACGAAGCCGGCCGTCACAACCGCCCGGGCGCAAAAACGCTGGTCAAAACGCATCACACTGCTACTCCAATCGAAGAATCTTCCTCCATCATAGACGTCACCGGGCCGGCAAGGGTTCGGTGAAGCTGCCCACCTTCGCGCCAAGCGTCAGCGCGCTTCGGCGGGCGGCCACCGTAGCGACTCATGTTGCCCGGGGTCGCGAAGGTGGCCGATATACTACCGTTCCATGACCGAAACCGACCTTTTGACACTGTTTCGCCGCTCGGGCGCGTTGCACGACGGCCATTTTCGTTTGTCCTCGGGACTGCACAGCCCGGGCTACCTGCAGTGCGCCCTCGTGCTTCAGCATCCGCGCGATGCCGAGGTGCTTGGTGCAGCGCTGGGCACTGCCGTGCGCTCGCTCGGCGCCGCCACCGTGCTGTCGCCTGCCCTGGGCGGCATCGTGATTGGCCAGGAAGTGGGCCGCGCCCTTGACGTTCGCGCGATTTTTGCCGAGCGCCAGGACGGCACGCTCACGCTGCGCCGCGGCTTTGCGTTGGAGCCAGGGGAGAAGGTCCTGGTCGTCGAAGACGTGGTGACGACGGGCGGATCAACGCGCGAGACCATGGAGGTGGCGCGGGCGGCCGGCGCCGTCGTGGTGGGTGCCTGTGCGGTCGTCGATCGTAGCGGCGGCAAGCAGGGGCTCGACGTTCCGTTTCACGCGCTGCTGCCGATGGTGGTGCCGACGTATCAGCCAGATGACTGCCCGCTGTGCAAGCAGGGCCTGCCGATCGTCAAGCCCGGATCCCGCGGCAAGTAACACGTGCCGCGCACGCTGAAGCTGACGATCGCCTACGACGGCACGGCCTACGCTGGCTGGCAGCGCCAGTTGAACGCGCAGGGCATCCAGGCGGTGATCGAGGACGAAATTGCAACCATCGTCGGCGCCCACAATCCGCTGGTTGCGGCCGGGCGCACCGACGCTGGCGTCCATGCTGCGGCGCAGGTTGCCAGCATCACGATCGATCATCCGATCGGCAACGACGCACTGCTCAAGGCCCTCAACGCACGGTTGAAAGCCGGCGACATCCGCATCCGCGCCATCGAAGACACCTTCGATCGATTCGATGCGCGAATCTTCGCGAAGACCAAGACCTATCGCTACGCCATCTGGAACGGGATCGCGCCCAACCCGTTCATTCGGCACGTCGTCTGGCATGTGCCGTATGTACTGGACCTCCAGCGGATGGTGGCTGCCGCCGCCGGCCTCGTCGGCGAACAGGATTTCGCGGCGTTCCAAGGCCGGGGCAGTGACGTCAAGACCACGGTGCGGACGGTGCTGGCCGCCGAGTTGCTGGAGCTGAACATCGATACCGATCAGCCGGTCGCCGTGTCGCCGCTCGATCCAGGCACCTTGCCACGGGACGGGCGGCTGCTGCGCTTCGAGATTTCCGGAACCGGGTTCCTGCGCCACATGGTGCGGACGATTGTCGGGACGCTCGTGGACATCGGCCGCGGCCAGATGGCGCCCGAAGACATGCGGCGGATTATCGAGTC
Organism: Acidobacteriota bacterium; assembly: GCA_009694735.1. Lineage (GTDB taxonomy): Bacteria > Acidobacteriota > Vicinamibacteria > Vicinamibacterales > UBA2999 > 12-FULL-67-14b. Next base: position 6,238 of record SHUG01000061.1, read on the forward strand.
GTGCGATCGCACGCAAGCTGGCCAGACCGCACCGGCTCAGGGGCTGATGCTCTGGAAGGTGGACTATTAGGATTAGGCGGCACTAAAGTGCCGCCCTTCTGGCGCCTTCGGCTAGGGCTCGGCCCTTCTGGCATCTTTCGGCTTCCCAATCCACAACGACAACAACCACATGACGAACCCGGCGCCGACGATCACCATGGCCAGCCGAATGATTGCCGCGAAGTCTGAGACGTCGAGCGCGGGGAAGCGGTAGGTCAGCAGCACGCTGCCGCGTTCGGTGGCCCAGTGCCACGCCGTGTGCGCGACCAGCGCCGACATCAAGATGGTGCCGATTCGTTCCGGGACGACGTACCGGAAGATCAGCCCCAGCACCGGGATGGTCACCAGCAGCACCGCCAACTGGCCAATCTCCACGCCGACGTTAAACGCCAGCAGCGACATCACCAGGTGCTCGCCGGCAAACTGCAGGCGCTCGCGCAGCAGGAACGAGAAGCCGAAGCCGTGGATCAACCCGAACGCGAAGGTCACGATCCAGCGCCGTTCAAGCTTCGCTCCGACGATGTTCTCGAAGGCCATATAGACGATTGAAATGGCGATCAGCGTTTCGATCAGCGGCGGGAACCAGAGGCTGTCGGGCGCCATGCCGTACGCCGACGCGATCAACGTGACCGAATGCGCCACGGTGAAGGCGGTGACGACCAGGGCGAGCGGACGCAGTTTCCGAAACGGGATCACCAGACACAGCAAGAACAGCAAGTGGTCGGTGCCGTCGAGAATGTGAAAGAAGCCGTCGCGCGCGAACAAGTAGAACGCCTGGTGCCACCGCGGGTCGAGGTGGACGATGCCGGTATCGGCATGCACGTCGAACACCCGCTCGGGCTTCCCCGGTTGCAGGAATTGGAGGACGACGTTGACTCGGAGGCCGAGACGGGTGAGCGCAGGCCGAATGGCGAAGTCGGACTGATCGGAGCCGATCGGAAACTCGTAGGCGACGTCGAGCATGCCCTGGTCCCAATAGATGTCGGTACCCTGCTGGAGCCGTGCGCCGGTCAGGATGTTGGTCAATGCCGCGTCGTAGGAGGCAAACGACTGGTCCCCCGGCAACGACACCCGGATGCCGGCCACTTTGGGCGAGGCCAGCCGCAGGCCGTTCTCGTAGAGTTCGACGTAGTCGCGCAGCCACAGGGTTGAGGCGTCGTTCAGGGCCTGATCCAGGCGGGAATAGTCGAGGAATCCGTTCTGCAGGGTCGGGACCTCGATGTCGCGCAGCGACTTCATCGGCACCCTCAGGAGCATGGTCATCAGGGTGCCGTCGGGCTTGATATAGCCCTGGACGGTCACCTCGTTCGGGACCTCGTGGCCGGCCAGCACGGCGGGCAGGGCGACGAGGGCGACCGCCAGTGCGGCCAGGCGGCTCAATCGTTTGTTCTTGGTTACAGTGCTCGACATGGTTATCGGTCCCAAGTATACTGGCGCCCGCTACGAGGCCTTCTTGAGAGGGGAGCCAAGATGGAACGGGTGATGAGGAATCGCAAGCTGTATGTCGGCGCAGCGTTTGTCGCTATTCTGCTCGCGCTTGGCGCGGGTCAAGCCATGCTCGATCGCGCGTCTGCGCAAGCCAAGCAAGCGCCGAGGTTCGAGGTCGATCCGTACTGGCCCAAGCCGATGCCCAACAACTGGGTCATGGGCATGACCATCGGTGTTGGCATCTCGGCCGATGACCACGTGTGGGTGATTCACCGCGGCAACGACCCGGGGAACCTGGACCGCACCGAACTGGCCGTGCTGAAGGAAGGCACACCTCGCGTCGGCGAGTGCTGCAACCCGGCGCCGCCGGTTCTGGAGTTCGACGCCGCCGGCAACTTGGTTGGCAGCTGGGGTGGGCAACCGAAGGACAACTCCTACGACTGGCCAGAGAGCAACCACGGCATCGTCGTTGACCACAAGGGGTTCGTCTGGATCGGCGGCAACGGCGGTCCTGACGCGCACATCCTGAAGTTCACGCGCGACGGCAAGTTCGTGGCGCAGTACGGCAAGAAGAATGCGCGCCTGAAGCAGGGTGCGCCGACCGACAAGCCCACCTTCGTTGCCAATAGCTTGGACATGAACAACTTCGGCCGCGTCGCCAAGATCTTCATCGATCCGAAGGCGAACGAAGGCTACGTGGCCGACGGTTACTTCAACCATCGCGTCGCCGTGATCGACCTCGACACCGGCAAGATCAAGCGGTTCTGGGGCGCGTATGGCCAGCCGCCGACCGACGACAACCTTGGACCGTACGATCCGGCCGCGCCGATCGCCAAGCAGTTCCGCACCCCGGTGCACTGCGCCGAGGTCTCGAACGACGGTCACGTCTACGTGTGCGACCGCCCGAACGACCGCCTCCAGATTTTCTCGAAGGAAGGCAAGTTCGAGAAGGAAGTGTTCGTCGCGAAAGACACCCGCGCCGACGGTTCGGTGTGGGACGTGGCGTTCTCGAAGGACCCGGCCCAGAAGTACCTCTACATGGCCGACGGCGTCAACGAGCACGTCCGCGTGTTCGATCGCGCGTCCATGACCGAGCTCTACAACTTCGGTTACGGCGGCCGCCAGCCCGGCATGTTCCTGGGTGTGCACAGCATTGCCACCGATTCGAAGGGCAACATCTACACCACCGAAACCTACACCGGCAAGCGCCTGCAGAAGTTCGCCTTCAAGGGCCTCGGTGCGATTCCCAAGAGCGGCACGCCGCCCTGGCCCACCGCCGCCGCCAAGTAAGGCGACGGCAGGGCTGAGCAGCATTACGGCCGGTCTGGAGGCGACTCCGGGCCGGCCGTTTCGTTGTACCATTGCCGACCGACTCCATGAGCCTCGATCAATTACTGGAGTGGACTTCACCGGGCGGGGCCGAAGAGGCCTTAGCCCGCCAGATCGAGATGGACCGCCTGCCGCGGCACGTCGCGATCATCATGGACGGCAACGGCCGCTGGGCTGGCCAGCGTCACCTGCCGCGCGTGGAAGGCCACCGTGCCGGCATCGACTCGGTGCGCGACGTCGTCGAGACATCGGCCCGGCTCGGCCTCGACGTCCTCACCCTCTATGCGTTCTCGGTCGAGAACTGGAAGCGGCCGGTGACCGAGGTCAGCACGCTGATGATGCTGCTCAAGCGCTACCTGCGGCTGGAGCTGTCGACGCTGTTACGCAACAACATCTGTTTCAAGGTGATTGGCCGTACCGACGCGCTGGCGCCCGACGTGCTCGAAGAGCTGCACGCGGCCGAGCGCAAGACTTCGACCAACACCGGCATGCTCTTCAACATCGCGCTTAACTACGGCGGCCGAAGCGAAATTATCGATGCCGCGCGCCGCGCCATGGCTTCGGGCCTTGATCCGCGGGAACTGGATGAAGACCGTTTCGCCAGCTTCCTCTACACGGCGGGCCAGCCGGACCCGGATCTGCTGATCCGCACCAGCGGCGAGATGCGCGTGAGCAACTTTCTCCTGTGGCAGATCGCCTATGCGGAAATTTGGGTCACCGATACCTTGTGGCCCGACTTCCGCTGCCGCCACTTGCTGGAAGGCGTGCTGGCCTACCAGAAGCGCGACCGCCGCTTTGGTGGCATTACGCCGCCGGTCGCGGCTGGTGTGAAATGACGGCTTGGGACTTGGGGCTTGGGACTTGGGCCCACTCACCCCTTCAAGCCCCAAGCCCCAAGCCCCAAGCCCTATGACGCGAGTATTGAGCGGCGTCGTGCTGGGCGCCGTGGTGCTGGCGCTGATCTGGTTCCTGAGCTCGATTGCCCTACTGGGCGTCGCCCTGGTCGTGGCGGCCGTCGCCTTTACCGAGTACGAAAAGATTGTTGATGCCATCGGCGCGAAGGTGCCGTACTGGACGGCGCTGCTGGCCACGCTACTGGCGTGCGCGATGGTGCCGTTCCAATGGGTCGACATCGAATCGGTGCTGGCCGCGGCGCTGCTGCTGATCGCGCTCAATGTCTTGCTATCGGATCGCGTGGGCACGCCACTGCTTGCCGACACCGCCGCCGCCGTGCTGGTGCCGGTATACATCGGCCTGCCGCTTGGCTCGCTCGTTGGCGTCCACGCGATGGCGGGACGCGAGGCCGTGCTGTTGTTGATCGCCACGGTCGCCGTCAGCGACACCGCGCAGTTCTACACCGGCCGCGCGTTCGGCCGCACCCCGCTGGCGCCGCTGCGGAGCCCGAAGAAGACGCGCGAAGGGGCGATCGGCGGCTTCGTCATCGCACCCGCGTTCCTGGCGATCGCCGGGTCCTACTGGCTGCCGATTGCGTCGCCCCTGTGGCTCGCCGCGCTCGGCGTCGGCATTGTGATGGCCGGCATCCTCGGTGATTTGTTCGAGTCGATGCTGAAGCGCGCCGCCGACATGAAGGACAGCGGCGCGCTGATTCCTGGCCACGGCGGCGTGCTCGATCGCATTGACGCGCTGCTGTTCGCCGCGCCGGTGTTCTACTTCTTCCTGCGCGCGCTGTGATTAAAATGCGGCCACAGATTCCACCTTCGCCAAGGCTACGGTGGACAAGTTATGCGGATGACACAGATTGAATGCCTGCCGGCGCGTCGAACGCATTTTGATGCGAACTCGAATCGCGCCGGCCTTTGGCCGGGCACACAGAGAACCAGACATGGGCGAAACACCCCGCACCGGTAATTCCGCAATCAGGGGGTGTTTCACCCATGCCTGGTCCTCTGTTGCCCTCGCCGGGCGTAGCCCGGCAACGCGATTCGGGTGTGCATCTGTGAAATCGGTGAAATCTGCGGCTGTCTTAAACGCATGACGCGCATTGCCATACTCGGCTCAACCGGATCGATCGGCACCAGCGCGCTCGACGTGGCGCGCACGCACGCCGATCGCATTGAGGTGGTGGCAATCGCCGCCGCGACCAATGTCGCCGCCATGGCGAAGCAGGTGCTGGAGTTCCGCCCGCGCGCAGTGGGCATGGCGACTGGCGATGCCATGGACAAGCTGCGCGCCGTGCTTGGCGGGTCGCCTGCAGCGATCTGCGGCGTCGGCAGCGACGGCCTGATCGAGATGGCGACGCATCCCGACGTCGATGTCGTCCTGTGCGCCTCGTCTGGCACCGCGGCGCTCGACGCGGTGCTCGCGGCCATCGAAGCCGGCAAGACCATTGCCCTGGCCAACAAGGAAGTGCTGGTCATGGCCGGCGGCATCGTCATGGACGCAGCCCGCCGCAAGGGCGTGGCCGTGCTGCCGGTGGATAGCGAGCACAATGCGATTCACCAGTGCCTGCACGGCCGCGAGGCGGGTGAGTGGCGCCGATTGATCCTGACCGCATCCGGTGGCCCGTTCCGCGGCCGCTCACGCGACCAGCTGGCGTCGGTGACCGCCGCCGAGGCGCTGAAGCACCCAACCTGGCAGATGGGCCCGAAGATCACCATCGATTCCGCCACGCTGATGAACAAAGGCCTCGAGGTGATCGAGGCGCATTGGCTGTTCGGTGCACCCGCGGCGCGGATCGCCGTGGTCGTGCATCCACAGTCGATCGTGCACTCGATGGTGGAGCTGAAAGACGGTTCGATCATCGCGCAGATGGGCATGACCGACATGCGCCTACCCATCCAGTACGCGTTCGCCTACCCCGACCGCTGGGACGCGCCGGTGCCGTTCCTCGACCTGACCCGGGTGGGTCCACTCGAGTTCCACGAGCCGGCCTGGGACGACTTTCCCTGCCTGCGGCTGGCCTATCGTGCCCTCGAGGCTCCACCCCACGACGCAGAAACCGCGTCGCGGGGACCCCGGATTCAACGCAGCCTGCCGATCGTGTTGAACGCGGCCAACGAAGTGGCCGTATCGTCTTTCCTAGAGGGCCGCCTGGCCTTCACCAGTATTCCTCTGGTGATCGAACAGGCGATGGCTGCCCATGCACCCGAGCCGGCGGCGACGCTGGCCGAGGTCCGGCGGGTCGACGCCTGGGCCCGGCTGCATGCCGCTCAATCAGCCCGGGAGTTAGAATCGAGTTTGCAATGATGACACTGTTGGCTTTTCTGTTCGTGCTTGGTGTGCTGGTGTTCATTCACGAGCTGGGTCACTTCCTGCTCGCGCGCTGGAACGGTGTCAGGGTGCTGACGTTCTCGCTCGGGTTCGGACCGAAGATTCTCAAGGTTCAGCGGGGCGACACTGAGTACTGCCTCAGCATCATCCCGCTCGGCGGCTACGTGAAGATGGCCGGCGAGAACCCAGACGACCCGAAGACCGGCGCGGACGACGAGTTCCTGTCGAAGTCGAAGTGGCAGCGGTTCCAGATCCTGATCGCCGGGCCGGCGATGAACCTGATCCTCGCGGTGGTGCTGCTCGCGGTGGTCCTGATGCAAGGCGCCGACGTGCTGGCGTATCTCGATCGCCCGGCGACGGTGGGCGCGGTGCAGGCAGGCTCGCCCGCCGAACGGGCCGGCATTCGCCCCGGTGACGTGATCGTCAAGCTCGGCACGGCCGACATCCGGACGTGGGAACACCTCGACATGGCGGTGGCCGCCCGTCCCGAGCGCGAAGTGGAAGCCGTGGTGATGCGCGACGGCCGCGAACAGCGCCTCAAGATCCGGCCGGACCTGACCGAGTTGCGCACCCGCGGCATCGCGCGGTTCGAGGTCGGCACCATCGGCGTGCTGCCCGACGTCAATCCCAGCGTCGCTTCACTGCAGGCGGGGTCGCCCTCCGAAGCCGCCGGCTTCAAGGCCGGCGACCTCATTCTCGCCGTCGACGGCCAGCGGATGGTGTTCAGCTCCATGGTGAGCGAGGCGATCGTCAAGAAGAAGGGCGAAGCGGTCGAGTTCCGCATCCGGCGCGACGGCGTCGAGCAGGCGATTCTGGTGACTCCACGGATGGAGGGCGACACGCCCCGCATCGGCATGTTCATGAGCAATGCGACGCGCCCGTTCACGCCGACGCCGATCGAAGCGATCGGGATGAGCTTTCAGCGCAACTGGGAGATGGCCGGGCAGATCCTGGCCACGCTGCGCGACCTGGTCACCGGCGAGGCATCGCCGAAGCAGCTGATGGGCCCGGTCGGCATCGCGCAGTTGTCGGGTGAGTCCGCGCAGCAGGGCTGGATTTCCCTGCTGCTGCTGATGGCGGGCATCAGCCTCAACCTCGGGCTGCTCAACCTGCTGCCGATCCCGATTCTCGACGGCGGCCACATCTTCATCATGGGCATCGAGACCATCTCGCGCCGCGACTTCAGCCTGCGGGTGAAGGAGAAGATGCTGTTCGTCGGCTTCGTGCTGCTGATGTCGCTGATGGCGACGGTGATCTACAACGACCTCACGCGCATTGCGTGGATCGAAAACCTGATGCCCTGGCGCTAGCGCGCGTGCTTGAGCGCCTTGCCGGGACGAGCATTCGTATGCTTGCCCTCGTCTAGGACCACCGTGCCGTTGACGAGGACCGTGTCGATGCCCACCGGGTACTGAAACGGATCCTCGAAGGTCGCCTTGTCCGCGACGGTGGCCGGATCGAAGAGTACGAGATCGGCCCATTGGCCTTCCTTGATCGCGCCGCGGTCGCTCAATCCCAGGATGCTCGCCGGGAGCGTCGTCATCTTGCGAATCGCTTCTTCGAGTGGGATGACCTTCAGTTCGCGCACGTAGCGGCCCAGCACGCGCGGGAAGGTGCCGAAATTGCGCGGATGGGGCACACCGACCCGCAGCGGGCCGTCAGTAGCGAGCGATGAACCGTCGGAGCCGACGGCCACCCACGGTTGCTGCATCGCCAATGCGAGGTCCGCTTCGTCGATGATGAAGTAGACGCAGCCGACCGACCCGCGCTCGGCGATCAGCAGGTCGAACACGAAATCAAACGGATCCTTGCCGGCCTGCTTCGCGGCCTCGGCCACCCGCATACCTTCGTACTTGCGGTTGGGCGACTCGCCCGCGGTGGCGGAGCCACGGGTGCGGCCGATCGCCGCGAGCTGCACGTTTTGCCAGGTGCCCGCCGACTGGTAGCGGCTCTCCCAGTCCGGGTTGGAGTCTTCCATGGCGGCGCGGATGCGCGCGCGCTCCTTCGGATTCTTCAATCGCGCGACCAGCTTGTCGGTGCCGCCGTCTTGCGCCCACTGCGGAATGGTGGCGGTCAGGCTGGTGCTGCTGGCGACGTAGGGATACTGATCCGCGGTGACGCGCACGCCGCGGGCCCGTGCCGCCTCGACCAGCGCGATCACTTCCTTCATGCGGCCGAAGTTCTTCTGGCCGGTGACCTTCACGTGGAAGATATGGACCGGCATCTTCGCGCGTTCGCCGATCGCGATGGCCTCTTCAATCCCTTCGCGCAGCTTCGGGCCGTCGTAGCGGAGGTGCGAGGCGTAAAGGCCGCCTTTCCGTGCCGCCGGCCTCGACATCTCGACCAGCTCGTCGACCGTCGCGTAGGCATTGGGCGGATAGATCAAGCCGGTGGAAACGCCGAAGATGCCCTGGTCCATCAACGACGACACGGTCTGCTGCATGGTCGCCATCTCGGCGGCGGTCGGCTTGCGATCGTCCTCGCCCATGGCCATCTCGCGCACGGTGCCGAGGCCGACATACGACAGCAGGTTGGGCGAGATGCCGCCCTTCTCGATGGCGGCGAAGTAGCCGGTAAAATCGGTCCATTCGACTCGCGGCCCGGCACCTGCGCCACCGGGTCGCTCGCTCCTGGCGGCTTCGCCGCCACCGGTTGCGACCATGGGCTTGCGTGGCGCGACCGAGCCGGATTCGCCGATCACTTCAGTGGTCACGCCCTGGCGGATCTTGCTTTGGCCGTTGCCGTCGGTCAGAAGCGTCAGGTCCGAGTGGCTGTGCAGGTCGATGAAACCAGGGGCCAGCGTACGTCCCCTGGCGTCGATGGTCCGCGTCGCGGCGCCGCTGACGTCGCCGATCGCGGCGATCTTGCCGGCGGCAATCGCTACCGAACCGCGGCGGGCCGCACTGCCGGAGCCGTCAACGATCCGCGCGTTGGTAATGAGGACGTCGAATGGTGCAGCTGCGGGTTGCGGCGCGGAGCAGGCGAGCGCCACCGAAAGCAATAGTCCGGCTGAAGCCGGACGCCACATTTGAGCGGGATGCCACATTCGCGCCGGACGCCACCTGAGAGACCGCATTAGTTGCTCCTGAAATGCGCGGCGATCGCTTCGGCGAATGCCGCGAGTGAACCACCTGGGAGTTGAATGGCCGGCGTCACGTTGGCCCGAGCAACCGCGTCCGCGGCGGCCGGGCCAAGAGTCGCCACCACCGTGTGCGCGAGCAGGTCCGAGGCCTGGTCGGCGCCGACGCTGGCCAGGAAGCCCAGCACCGCCGACGCACTCGTGAAGGTGACGACATCGACCTTGCGGTCAAGCAGCTGGCGGTAGACATCGAGGCCGGCGTCGGTGTCCATCAGCACCTCGGCGCCGTGGTGCTGCAGCAGGGCGGCCAGGTCGTCGGGCTGTTCCTTCGAGTGCAGCACCAACGCGCGGCGGCCGAACAACGGCCGCGAATCGAACCAGCGCAAGTGCTCGCGAAAGTTGACGACCCGGCCGACAATCAGCAGCGCCGTGCCGATCGGGTGTTCGGCCACGGACTGGCCCAGCTGCGCGAGTGTGCCGGTGATGGTGCGCTGCGACGACAGCGTGCCGTGGGTGATGATGGCGGCGGATTCGTCGCCCGGACGGCCGTGGGCGATCAGTGCCTCGATCATCTTCGGCAGCTGTTTGGGACCGGCATAGCAGACCACCGTGCCGCCGATGCCGGCGAGGTGATCCCAGTTGAGCCGGGTCCGCTCGCGCCCGTCATCTTCGGTGCCTCGCACGAAGGTCACGGTGTTGCCGCCGCCGGGGTAAGTAATGGGAATGCCGGCGTAGGCCGCGGCGCCAAGCGCGGCCGGCACGCCAGGCACCGCCTCGAACGGGATGCCCTGCTCGTGCAGGAACAGGGCTTCCTCGCCGCCGTGATCGAACAGGAACGGATCGCCCCGCTTGAGTCGCGCCACGATCTTGCCTTCGCGCGCCTTCTCAGCGATCAGGTAGCAGATCGCGTCCTGGGCGATGGCATCGGTCGCCGCGCCGCCGACGTCAATCCGCTCCGCTTGCGCGGGCGCGTATTGCAGCACCCCGGGGTGCACCTTGTGGTCGTAGATCACGACATCCGCCCGCTGCAAGCAGTGATAGCCGCGCAGCGTGATCAGGTCCGGCGCACCAGGACCCGCGCCGATCAAATAGACGATGGATCGCACGGGGGGAATATTAGCGTAGAAGTGAAACGGGTCGGGATCCGGGATCCGGGATCCGGGGTCAGTGCGACGTGGGGCCGTAGTAGCCGCGCTTGGTACGAGAGGTCACGTTGGCCCGGGCGACCTGCACCACCAGCCGGCGGAAGGCGCCATCGCGCTTGGCGTTGCGCGACGAATAGCCCATCGAGTATTGGCTCGACAGCTCGTCGGCAATCTGGCCGTAGACGTCTTTCAACTCCTCGACCTTGTCGGCAAAGAAGGCCCGGCCGCCAGTTTCCTGCGCCAGTTGCCGAAGCACGAACTCCGCCTCGCGGAAGCCGCGCAGGGCGCTGGTCTCGCGCGGTCGCAGGCCGACCGTGTAGATGGCCGTCTCGGATCGCTTGGCCAGTTCGAGCACTTCCTCGAAACTGACCAGGCTCGACGTGTCTTCGCCGTCAGACAACACCACGATCGTCTGGCGCCGCACTTCTTCCGGGTTCTTCGCCTTGACTTTGGCCAGTTCCTTCAACGAGATGTAGACAGCGTTGTGCAGCGCCGTCGATCCACCAGACGAGGTGCTGTGAATCGCCCGTTCGAGCAAGTCGATGTTGTTCGTGAAGGTCTGGCGAATCTCGACGCGGGTGTCGAAGTCGACCACTTGCGCCAGGTCCCGTGGCCGAATCTTGCGGGCGAAACCAATCGCGGCCTCCTGCGCGTTCTCCATCCGTTGCTCCATGCTCGCGCTCGAATCGATCAACAGCGAGAGTGCGATCGGCAGGTTGGTACGGTTGAAGTACACCAGCTCCTGCTTGGCGCCGTCCTCGAACACGCCAAAATCGCCTTGCGCCAGGTCGGTGACATAGCGGCCTTGGCTGTCGACCACGGTCACGTTCAGCGACACCATCTCGACGCCGGCGCGGAACACCTGGCTCTTGTCCTGAGGGGCAGATGCTGCAGGCCCGACTTCGCGAGCGGAGGCGGAAGCCGAGAGGCGCCCGTGATCCGGGGTCACGCCGATGAGCGCTACCGCCAACCCGAACGTCAAGACAGCTGACGGGCGCATGGCTACCTGATGGCCTGGCCTCTCGCCGGCGCGCCGCTGGCGGCCTGGCCAGGCTTGGTCGCCGAGACTTCGACCTTTTCCGGGGGAATCAGGGTTTGCGGCCGCGCGTAGACCACGCGATGCTGGCTCTTGAGGATGGCCGCGAGCTCCTGCAGCTTCACCTCGAATGCCTGGCTGGTGAGCACATCTGTTCGCGTGCCGCCGCTGGCCTTGGGGCCGAGGTCAAGCACCGAGGCGCGATTGCGCGCTTCGTCGTTCAACTGCGAGCTGCCGGGTCCGGTCAGCACCAGCGCGTGCATCATCGCGCCGCCCTTGCCGAGCGCCGCGAGCACGTCCTGGTAGTGGCGATTGCCGTACTCGCGATTCTCGCCAGTCACAATCACCATCGCCGCGCGATCGGTGTCGCGCTTGGCGAGGCCCTGGCTGGTTTCGACAATCGCGTCGAGCAACGTGGCGCCGGAGCCGGGCATGGCAAACACCTTTCCGACGCCGTCTTGCAGCTGCTTCTGGTCGGTGGTGTAGTCGCGCAGGATGGTGGGCCGGTCGGCCAGCCCGATGATCGCCACGGGGCCAATGCCGTCGAGGGCGCGCACAAAGGAGGAAAGCGCCTTGCGAAGATCCGCAATGGTTGGCGTCGCCGCCTGCGAGTTGTCGACGAGAATGGCAATCGACATCGGCGAGGTGGCCGGCGTCACGCGCAACACCTCGCGCCGTGCGCTGTCCTCGCGCACGTTGAAGGCGTCGGTGCCAAGGCCGGTAATAGGCGCGCGGGTGGCCTCATCCCACACGCTGACGTAGAGCACGCGCTCCGCGGATTGCGCTACCAGGACGACGGAAATGACAAGGGCGAGGGCGCCCCCAGCCACGAGACCAACGATCGGGTGTCGACTCATTTTCCTCACCGAACTGCGGCCGAGGCGCATCGGGCAGCTACCTGCAGCTTACACTAGGCAAATGGCGCCCACCTCTCCCACGACCTGGCAGCTCATCGGGCAGCTCAGCACGATCGGGATGTCGTTCGTGTTTGCGCTGGTGCTGGGTTTCGGCGGCGGCTACTGGCTCGACGGTGTGCTTGGCACCAAGCCATGGCTTTCTTTTCTGGGTTTCTTTGCCGGGCTGGCTGCTGGCATCTTGAATGTCTATCGGGTCATGCAGATCGCTTCGCGGCCTATCGATCTCAAGAAACCATGACGGGCCGGCACGACAAGCATCGCCCCCCGTCATGATCGCGCGCATCAGCCGTGATACGGCGCTTGTTTGCGGGTTCTTGGCGCTGGTGGCGGCGCTCTGGTTCCGCACCTTGGCGGCGTCGTTGGGGGTGATTGGCGGGGGTCTGCTAATCGGGCTGTCCTTCTGGGCGATCCGGGGCAGCATCGAGGCCTTCGTGGGTCTGCGATCCGGCGGCGAAACCCAAGGCAGATCCAACCGTTTCCACTTAGTGAAGTTTTTCACAAGGCATGCTATGCTGGTCCTTGCCGCCTACGGTATGATGGTGCGTTTGCAGCTCGACCCGGTGGCCATGCTGGTGGGAGTGACGTCGCTAGGCGTCGCCGTCGCGGTGGAAGCGGTGAGAAGTCTGAGATGGAGGCGTTTTCCGTGAGAACAAGTCGGTTTGTGCTGTCGTTGATGTTCGGGTTCGTCGTCCTCGGTCTGGCCTCACCGGTCTATGCTCAGGAAGCCGCAAGCGCGGCCGATTCTGGTCTGGTCCAGTGGTCGATCATCACCGCCGGTTTCGCGCTGGCGATCGCCGCGTTCGGCGCTGCGCTCGGCCAGGGCAAGGCTGTGGCCTCTGCCGCTGAAGCCATTGCGCGCAATCCCGGCGCCGCCGGAGAAATCCGTGGCTCGCTGATTCTCGG
>SHUG01000062.1 GCA_009694735.1 Acidobacteriota bacterium
TGCCGTCGCTGTAGACGACGAACAGCTCGCTGCCGGGTTGATACTCCCAACGAAACCGCGCGTTGGTGCTCACGGCGTTGCTGGCCGACTGGTACTGGACCAGCGCCGAGGCAAACATGCGCGGGGTCAAGGTATAGGTGAGGCGCGAGCTGAGGATGTTGGCATTGCCATCGCCAAACGGCGTCGCGAAGGTGTTCAGCGAAATGGTCGGCTCGGCGTAGAAGCGGGGCCCGAACTCAAGGCGGCCCCGCCAAGTCAGTTCCCTGAGCGTGCCGCCATAGAAACCGCCGTAGGTCAGTGTCAGCGTCCCGGAGACGGGACGCTGCGGCGAGCTGGTGTAGAGCAGCTTGGTTTGTTGGAACTTGTAGTCGCCGGCGGGCACCACGACCCCTGGCGTCACCTGGAACTAGGCTGCCAGCCCTTCGGAGGCTTTCGAGTATTCGACCGCCCACTGGTCGCCGTTCGAGAGCTCCGCTCGAGACGCCGCCTGGGCCTCGCGCGATTCTGGACGGCCGAGACGATCCTCGAAGTAGTCGTAGCTGCCCTCGTAATAGAACTTTCGGACGGCTTTCCAGCGCGCCGGCCGGGGCGAGAAACGCGCCTGCCCATAGCTGCGGCGGAACGCCGTCCGGCGGAGGAACCCAATTTCCGGGTTGAAGTGATCGCCGAGGAACATGTGCTCGACCTGTAGCCCGGTCATGTCGGCGTTCCAGGTCACATTGGCGCGATAGCTGCTGCGCTCATTCAGCGAAGCACCTGACGCACCTGACGCACCCGCCCAGTAGGTGTTAATCGCCAGTTGTTCGATCGGGTTGATCGTGCTGTCGACGCCATACGAATACCCGTCGTCGCCGCCCGCGGCCCCGGGACCTCGCCGCGTCGCGATCATGCCCACGCGACTGCGCTTGAGAATGTCTCGATTGACGCGCGCCACCGAGAATGGGTATCACCTGGCCGTTCTGCAAGCCGATGCGGCGGCTGAAGAACACGATCGGCGTGACGTTGCTGCCGCCTCCGCCGCCACCCATCGGAATCGCGGTGGGGCCCTGGCCGCCACCGCCCTGATTGGCGCCGGCGCCGGCGAAGTTGAAGACGTCCTGGCCTTCGAGAAAGAAGTCGCGCTTCTCGGGGAACAGTACGCTGAACCGCGTCAGGTTGACCTGGGCCTCGTCGTCTTCGACCTGCGCGAAGTCGGTGTTGTAGGTGAAGTCAGTGACGATCGACTGCGTGATGCCCCACTTCGCATCCACGCCGAACTCGCCGGCGCCGTGATTCGACAATGGCGGGGTGGCACGGTGGTTGGTGGTGGTTGAGCCGAGTGCGTAGGGCTTGACGTCCAGGTTCCTGAGTTTGCTCGGCGACTCGAGGCCGACCAGCGTGCCGACCGACGACACCTTCGACAGGCCGCGGCGTCCCCACGAGACGGGTACCTGCGACAGGAAGGTCAGCTCGTTGCGCCAGCGGACCATGCGGCGAACGTTGATACCCCACTCGTGGCTGCCTTCCCTGAAACGCATCGATCGGAACGGGGTCACGAACTCCACGGTCCAGCCCTGGTCGAAGTTGGCGGTCCGCACGCCCCACAACCCGTTCCAGTTGTTGCTGGGCTGCTCGTTGGTGACCTGCCAGTCGAACATGCCACCCTGCGCGTTGGACGAGAACCCAAAGCCGTTGCGACGATCGTCAAACGTGTCGAACAAGACCGCGAGGTGGTCGTTGTTGTACATGTTGCTGGCGTCGCGCCGCATGTCGCTGGTCACCCGGCGATCGGGATGCGTCTCCCACAGGCGGGCGCCGACGTAGATGTTCTGGTCGTCGAAGAACACCCAGAACTCGGTCTTGTCGCTGGCTGGACTGCCCTCGGCCGGCTCTTGCTGGATGAAGCCGCTGGCCGCCGGCACGGTCTGGTAGAACGGCTCGTCGAGGCGACCGTCGAACGTCATGGGCGAAGTCAGCCGCGTGGTGCGAAGCACGGCGTGGCCCTGTGCGTTGCGCGTGACCGCCTCGGCCGGCCCGGGCGCTTCTTGCGCCGCCGCCGGCACCAGACCGGACAACACCATGATCAGCGCGAGCGGGGCGATCGCCCGCCCGGTGATTACCACCGGAACAACCGCGTCACCTTCACCACCAGGCTGCGGTTCTCGAGCGGCGGCGGGAAGCCAACGCCGAGCGTGTTGCGGCCGTCGCTGTAGACGACGAACAGTTCGCTGCCCGGTTGGTACTCCCACCGGAACCGGGCGTTGGTGCTCACGGTGTCAGTGGATGACTGGTATTGAATGAGGGCCGAGGCAAACATCCGCGGCGTAATCGAGTAGGTGAGACGCGAGCTCACCAAGTGGCGGTCGCCATTACCGTATGGGGTGTCGAAGTAGTTGAGCGAGATCGCCGGCTCCATCAGGAAGCGTGGCCCGAATTCCGCGCGGCCGCGCCACGTGATCTCGCGCAGCGTACCGCCGTAGAAGCCGCCATAGGTCAATTGCAGCGTGCCCGACACGGGCCGGGCCGGCGACAGCGTGTAGAGGACCCGGCTCTGCGTGAACTCGTAAGCGCCGACCGGCACCGTCACGCCGGTGGATGGCACGAACCGCGCGTTCAGCTTTTCGAACATGCGGGAAAACTCGAACGCCCACTGATCGCTGTTGGTGAACTCCATGCGCATGGCGCCTTGCGCCTCGCGCGATTCCGGATCGTGGTTGGGATCCTCGTAGTAGTCGTAGCTCGCCTCGTAGAACACCTTGCGGATGTTCCGCCAACCCGTTGGCCGCGGGCTGTAGCGAGCCGAGCCAAAGGTGCGGGCGAACGCCGATCGGCGCAGGAAGCCGATCTCCGGGTTGAACTGATCCCCGACGAAGGTGTGATCCAACTGGAAGCCGGTGCGATCGGCGTTCCAGTTGACGTGGCCGCGGTAGCTCAGCTCGCTCGCGGCCTTGGCCGGTGCCGGCCGGTTCGTGGAGTCGGTGCGCGCGAGGTAGCTCGAGACGTTGAGGTTCGTCCCGAAGTTGAAGTTGGCATCGGCACCGTAGGCGTAGTTCTCGTAGCCGCCGCCGGCACCCGGGCCCCGCCGCGTGGCGATCACGCCGATGCGGCTGCGGCTGAGCACGTCGCGGTTCACCCGAACGACCGAGTAGTCGGTCGCGACCGCCCCGGCGGTGACGGCATCATCCGTCCGCATGTGCAGCGCGCCGACCTGGAAGCCGTGGTTGCGCCCGATCGCGCGGCCGCCGGCCAGGATCGGCACCACCTGGCTGTTCTGCAGCCCGATGCGGCGGCTGAAAAACAGCACCGGGGCATTGTTCGGCGGATTCTGCACGGTGGCCTGCGGAATGCCGTTGCCCCCCTGCATGGCGCCGCCGCCGGCGAAGTTGAAGACGTCCTGGCCTTCGAGAAAGAAGTCACGCTTCTCGGGAAACTGCACGCTGAACCGCGTCAGGTTGACCTGGGCCTCGTCGTCTTCGACCTGCGCGAAGTCGGTGTTATAGGTGAAGTCGGTGATCACCGACTGCGTGATGCCCCACTTGGCGTCGACGCCAAACTCGGCGCCGGTGTCGTTGTTGATCGGCGGATTAGCGCGCCGGTTGGTCAGCGCCGAGCCGAGCGCGTACGGCTTGACGTCGAGGTTGCGCAGCTTGCGCGGCGATTCGAGGCCGACCAGCGTGCCGGCCGACGAAATCTTGGCCAGCCCGCGGCGGCCGTACGACTGGGGAATCGGCGTGAGGAACGAATGCTCGTTCTTCCAGCGCACCACGCGCCGGAAGTTGACGCCCCAGAGGCGGCCACCAGCCTTGAAGCGAAGCGAGCGAAACGGAAACCGGAACTCCGCGGTCCAGCCGCCGTCGAATTGCGCGGTCCGCACGTCCCACAGGCCGTTCCAGTTGTTGTTGGGCGTCTCGTTGGTCAGTTGCGCATCGACCATGCCGCCCATTTCGTTGGCGTAAAAGAAGTAGCCGTTGCGACGATCGTAAAACGTGTCGAACATCACCGCGAAGTGATCGTTGTTGAAGAGGTTGCTCGAGTCGCGGCGCATGTCGCTGGTCACGCGGCGGCTTGAGTCGGTCTCAAGCATTCGTGCACTCACGTAGACATATTGATCGTCGAAGAACACCCACACCTCGGTCTTCTCCGTGGCGGGACGTCCCTGGAACGGCTCCTGCTGCACGAAGTCGGTGACCGGCTTGGTGTCGGTATAAAAGCTCTCGTTCAGCGCGCCGTCGAAGGCCATGGGCGACGGCAAGCGCGTCGTTCGGACCGTGGCGTGGCCCTCGGCATCACGCGTAATGACGTCGGGCGCGACCGGCGCCGACGGGCCGTCAATGCGATCGTCGAGCGCCGGTTGCGCGCGAGCGTTCGACGCCACGAGAAGACAAACACAGACAAGAAGACCAAGGCGGCGCATGGGAGCCCTCCATTATATGGGCGCCGTTTGGCGCACCTTGGTCGTGCCTTGTAAGGGACGTAGGCGTCGCCGTTGTCAGCACCACGATCACAATTCCGTATGCGAATGAGCTGTCTTGAGACAATGTGAGGCGCTCCGAGTGCCCCTGAGCCGACCCAATGTCATCTTCATCAACGAGTTACGGCAGTAGCTCGTCGCTGGATCAACCCTTGCTGTCTCCGGGGCGTGCGTTCCGATCGCGGGTTCACGATGTTTGAGTTGCTGGTCACCATGGGGCTGATCGCGGTCCTGTCCGCCATCGCCATTCCGGTGCTGTCGGGCTCGACGGCGCGCAATTCCGTTTGGACGGCGTCGGAGACCATCGGTACGCAGATTCGCCAGGCCAGGTTAAAGGCCATCAGCCGCAACCGCAGCTTCCGCATCCGTTTCGATTGTCCGGAGGCCTGGCAGTTCCGCGTGCTCGAGGTCACCGGCAATTCCACCATCGACAACGCGACCGATCGGTGCAGCCTGTATCAAACGTACGACAGCGGCGTCTACGCGATGCCGTCGAACGTCACCTACGGGACCCCGCCGGTGCTGACGGTCAACAGCCGCGGCGTCTTTTCGTCCACCGGCTCGATTCCGGCCAGCATCACGGTCACCAACGGGAGCTCGTCGCGCGAACTCAGCGTCTCGGCGACGGGGCAGATCAATTTTGGCATCTACTAACGAACGCGGCCCTGTCCGCCGTAGCGCTTCGCGCGAAGGTGGATTCACGCTCGTCGAGGTGCTGATCGCGATGGTGATTATGACCGTCGGTCTGGTCGCGATGGCGGCAATGATGGCGATCATGCTGCGCATGCAGATGATGGGCCGCAACGAGACGGCCGCCGTCCGGTTGATCCAGTCGAAGATCGATCAGATCGTGAACATCAATTTTTCGACCAATCCCAGCGTCAACGTCGGCGGTTCACTCTCCGCCGATGACACAGGTTATTTCGACACGCCGGCGGCCGGCTTCAAGCGCCGCTGGAAAATCGACGCGATTTCTGGCGAGACCAAGGTTCGCAAGCTGACGGTCCGGATCATCCCGACCATCAACGACCGGCGCACGAACGCTGAAGTCGAGATCTCGACCATCATCCGCAGTCCATAGCCATGACCGTAACCAGACTCAAAGACCACCGCGGCTTCACACTGGTCGAATTGCTCGTGGCATCAGTGTGCACGGTGATTGTGCTCGGCGGCGCGGTCGCACTGACCGCACAGATCCAGGGCGGCTACCGGCGCCAGATCGAAGACTCGGTCGGCGAACAGGAGGCGCGCTATGCGCTCGAGTGGATCGGCCGCTATCTCCGCAGCGCCGGCAACAATCCATTCAATGCCATCACGTCCGGGTGTCCAACAGCGGGCACTGCGTTCGTGGGTTTGATCCCGAACACCACGACCGGCGCGCTTACGCTGCAGTCGGACAGCAATCCTCCCGACGGATTGATCGGCGGTTCAACCGGCTTGTGCAACCAGACCCACGAGCATGTGACGATCTCGCACAACGCCACGCTTGACGAGATCCAGTTCCTCGATCAGGCGGTCGGCACGACGGCGACGACGCGCACCGACCGCGTGATCGAGAGTCTGCAGTTCGTCTACCTCGATTCGAGTCGCGTGGCGTGGGACCCGGCCACCAGCGCCAGTAACATTTTCTACGTGCAGACCAACATCACGATCCGCACGCGCACCGTGAACGCCACATCGGGTACTCCCACAACACGCACGCTCTCATCGGAAATCAGAGTGAGGGGAAGATGACGATCCGTCCAAAGCAGTCTGCATCGGAACGCGGCATCGCACTGATCGTCGTATTGTTGTTGATGGCCGTGCTGTCCGGTCTCGCGACGGGCTTTGCGCTGACCGGTCAGACCGAAGTCGCGATGGCCACCAACGAGGTCTATTTTGCCGGCGCGCGCGCGGCGGCCGAAGCCGGATTGAACCGTTCGCTGGTCGAGATCTTTGCCGACACCTCGACCAACTGGCTGTCAGGCGCCGACGGAGCGGTCGACGCCGGCAACCCGAGTGCGACGGTGAATGCAGACAACGGCAGCCTGTTGTTTCTCCTGGGCGCCGGTCCGTACTACGTCGATTCGGCGAATCGCTACAGTTACGAGATTCAGATTCTGGACGACGACAACGACCTGCTGTACGAGACGCCTCTCACCACCGCCCAGCGGGCGGCAATGGGTGAGCCAGGCAATAGCACCTACGTGAATCAGAACCAACGCGTTGTCCTCCGGGCCATCGGTTATGGACCGAACGGCACGACCGTCAGGATCGCGCGCATTATCGAGAGTCTCGCGACCACCAGCACCGCCACCACCAATGTCCCCTCGCTTGCCAATCCGGCGATTCTGGTGAACGGCAGTTTCGAGATGAACGGCAACATCACCATAGCCGGAACCTCGGGTAACGTGCATGCGAATGGCGACCTCTCGAAGACAGGCGGCTCAGGAACGATTACCGGCAGCGCCACCGCGTCCGGTTCCTACAGCGGTCCCACGGTCGCCACGGGGGCGACCGGCGGCGGCCGGCCGACCATCAACGTGCCGGAGGTCCGCGCCTCGGACTACATCAGCCTCGCCAACTACAAGTTGACGGTCGTCGGCAACGTCCCTGTGGTGCAGACGCAGTCAGGCGGCGTGTGGAGCACCTGTACGACCTCAGCGTGCACGGGCACGGGATGGACTTACAGCGGTGGCACGTGGTCCAGCGGCAAGACTCCCACTGCCGCCACTTACTACGCAGAAGGCAACGTCGACATCGGCAACACGTCGGGTTCGGCTAACAGGCTGGTGTCGGTCATCGCCACGGGCGATATTAACGTCCAGGGCGGCAGTGCGGAACTGACGCCGGCCGGAAATCACGGCATCCAGTTCGTGGCGGATGGCGACGTGAAGATCGTCAACGGCGCCAGCCTTGACGCCCCGGGCAACGTAGAAGGCAAGATCCTGGTTCGTGGCCAGTTCGAGGCCGGCGGCAACATGACGTTCCAGGGCCGCGTCCTGGTGCAGGACGTCCAGGGTGTCGGGAACCTGGTCGCCAACGGTGGAAACAGGATTCACGGCAGCGTCCAATTCACCTATAACGGCACGCTCGGCGCAACCTTCACGGAAGTCGCCGTAGTCTCCGGCCCAACCACCTACGTCAACAATGTTTCTGGATGGATGGAGCAGTGAGCCTCCGGGGTTCGGCCGCGATCACCATTGCGTTCGCCGCGATTGCTGCCGGCAGCGTGCGCGCCCAGGAGCAGCCGATGGTTCCTCTTGCAGAGCTCGCCCGACAGGCTGAGGCTGCGAAGCCGACGGTCAAAAAGGCGACGAAGTCATACACCAACGCAAACCTCACCGCGGATTCCAGAGGCGAGCCAGCACCTGCTCCTCCGGCACCGGATTCTGGTTTTGTCAGCAAGAGCCTCGGCAAACCGGTGTCGGCTGAAGAAATGGTCACCCGTAGTGAGGCAAAGGTCGAGAGCGACGTTCTCGCGAAACAGTCCGAAGACGACTGGCGGAAGCGGTCGTCGTCGTTGCGAAAGCAGGTCGAGGATATGCAGTCGCGCATCGCGGAGCTGTCGGTGCCCAACGCTCTGACCGACTCGAATCCCGCCATCAAGAAGGACAACGACAACAACATTGCCAACGCGCGGGCCGCCCTCGAAGATCTGAAGACAAGGTGGACTCGACTCGAGGCATCAGCACTCAAGGTCAAGATCCCGCTGGCGTGGATCCAACCGCCACCTTCGTTCGGGCAGTAGGGACGGCCGCTAGAGGGTTGCGTGCAACGCCTCGGCGAAGCTGGGCGTGAACAACGCCGGCATGCCACCGGTATGCAGGAACACCACGGTCTCGTCCGCCGATAGCTCGCCGCGGCGCACGTGATCGATCAGGGCGGCCATCGCCTTTGACGTGTAGCAGGGATCGAGCAGGATCGCTTCAGTCTTCGCCAGCAGCTCGATCGCCTCGATCGCCTCTGCCGTTGGAATGCCGTAGCCTTCGCCGATGTAACCCTGATCGGTCACCAGGTCATCCAGCGCCAACCGCTCCGGCAGATCGAGCCGGGTCGCGGCTTCGTTGGCGATGCGTCTCGCCCGCTCGATCTTCTCGGCCTCTCCCGCACTCACGGCCACGCCGTAGACCAGGTACGGAGCCGCGCAGAGCTTCGCGCCCAACGTCAGTCCCGCCTGGGTTCCTCGTGATCCGCTGGCGTAGTACAGCCGCGTGGGGCTGATCCCCATCGTCGACAGTTGCTCGACGAGTTCGGCCGATCCGCTGAGGTAACCGAACACCCCGATGCCGCTCGAACCGCCGACGGGAATCACGTAAGGGCGACGGCCCTGCGCTTCCTCGTCAGCGACGACCTCGGCCACCACCGCTTCGTCTTGTCCCACCGCCAACATCGGGTCGATCGCCGGTACGAGGCGCACGGTCGCGCCGTACAGGCGATCGAGCAACAGGTTACCCTCGAGCGCCGGCACCGGTGTGGCGTCCGGCTTCTTGACCGCCGTAGCCTTGGCGGAGGTGGTCAGCCGGACCTTCGCGTCGTCCATCCGCGTGGTCAGCACCAGGACGCAGCGCATGCCGGCGACGCACGCCGCCGCGGCCGTCATCCGCGCGTGATTGGATTGCACCGCGCCGGTCGTGATCAGCGTGGTCGCGCCGTGGGCCTGCGCGTCGGCGACCAGGTACTCGAGCTTGCGCGCCTTGTTGCCGCCCAGCCCAAGTGCCGTGAGATCATCGCGCTTGATCAGGATGCGCGGGCAACGTGCCGGTCCGCCCAACGCCTCGCGCAACCGGACGGCATCGTGAAGCGGCGTTGGCAGCTGCGCGAGCGGCAGGCGCGGCTGCTTCGCCAGGGCCGTGCGGACGCGGCTGAGGGCGTTGGACGTCATGGTGCCACCTTCGCTAGAGCCACGGTGGGCAAGCATAGCGCGGCGGCCAGTTGGCGCATGTCATCAGGCAACGGCGCCACGATCTCGATCGGGTTGTTCGTGACGGGGTGCCGCAGCGACAGGCGCCACGCATGCAGCGCCTGCCGGGGAAACGCGTAGGCGAGCTCGTCGAGGGCAGCCGGCTC
Organism: Acidobacteriota bacterium; assembly: GCA_009694735.1. Lineage (GTDB taxonomy): Bacteria > Acidobacteriota > Vicinamibacteria > Vicinamibacterales > UBA2999 > 12-FULL-67-14b. Next base: position 9,500 of record SHUG01000062.1, read on the forward strand.
ACCGCCCGCGCGCTTTCGCCCGTACACCGCGTCACCCACGATCGGCCAGCCTCGTGCCGACAGGTGCACGCGAATCTGGTGCGTGCGGCCGGTGATCAGCCGGCAGCGAACGAGGGAAAAAGTGTCCGCCTTCGCGAGCGCCCCGGCGAGCGGAGGCGGGCCAAGGGAGGAAACCGCCAGGCGCTCGTACTTCGTCACCGACGGCTGGCCGCCGCGATCGGTCACCGTGATGCGGCGCCGATCCCATGGGTCGCGGTCAAGGGCCAGGTTGATGGTGCCACGCATCGGCGACGGCCGACCCCAGACAATTGCCACGTAGTGCTTGTCGATTAGGCGGGCCTCCATGGCGCGCTGCAGGGCCGCATGCACGGCCGGTCGCTTGGCAATCAACACCGCCCCTGAGGTGTGCTTGTCGAGGCGCCCGAGCAGGCTGGGGCGCGAACCCACGGGCCACGCCTTGGCGCGCTCGAGTACGCCGTTGATCAGGGTGCCGCCGGCGTTCTTGTATGAGGGATGCACGACGAGCCCGGCCGGCTTGTTGATCGCCAGCAGGTCGTCATCCTCGTAGAGCACCTCGAGGTCCATCGCTTGCGCCGCGGGCCTGGCCCGCGGCTGCCAGTGCTCGACGCGAACGCTCAGTTCATCGCCCGCCTGAACCCGCCACGCCGCTCGCGAGGGCGGCGCGCCATTGACCAGCACCTCGCCGTCGTCGATCCACTTTTGAATGCGGTTGCGCGATACCGCCCGTTCATCGCGCAGGTGCCTGAGCAGCACGAGATCGACGCGCACGCCGTGGTCGCCACGATCGATCGCGATGGTGCGCCAGGTGGATGACACGTGATCCAGTGTACCCGCCTTCGCTCGACAGACTTTCCCTCGAGCTTCGGCGAGGTCTCGCCGGAGCCGCGCCACTTGCATGCGCGGCGTAGGCGGACAGGAAAAGGCCCGGACGTGTGGAAAATAGCGCGCAGCGAGCTACTTGATGGCGATCAATTCGACGTCAAAGACCAGCATCCCGCGCGGCGGCCGCTCGCCTTTGTAGGCCAGGCGCTCTGGAATCCAGAAGCGCATTTTCTCGCCCACGGTCATCAGCTGCACGCCTTCGGTCCACCCTTCGATCACATCGCCAAGTCCAAACGTGATGGGCGCGCCCTTGTCCACTGAGGTGTCGAACATCTTGCCGTCGGTCGTCCATCCCGTGTAGTGGACGGTGACGTTGCTGCTCTTGACCGGCGCCGGTCCGCCCTTTCCGAGTCGCAGGGACTTGTAGGCCAGGCCCGATGGAGTTCTCTTCGCATCCGCGGGCGCTGCGGCGACGTCTGGCGGCGGGGTGCCGGGCGACGGGCTGAAGCCGATCAGCTCGACGTCGAACACCAGCATGCCAGCAGGGCGAGAGGGTTGTCCGCCGTAGGCCAGGTCCTGGGGGATCCAGAACCGCCGCTTTTCGCCGGCTACCATCATCTGCAGGCCTTCACCCCAGCCTTTGATCAGGCGATTGAGCGGGAAGGTCGCGGGACTGGGCTGCGAGAGCGAGCTGTCGAACATTTTTCCGTCGGTGGTCCAGCCGGTGTAATGCACGGTGACCAGGTCGGCCGGGCCGGGCTTGGCCGTGCCTGTTCCCGGGGTCAGGACCTTGGAACTCAGGCCCGACGCCGACTTCGTGGCATTGGCTGGAGGGGTGGCGACGTCTGCCGGCGGGGCAACCGGCGCGGGCGCGGGACGCTGCGCCGAGATCGACAAGGTCATGGCCAGCGTCAGCGCGACGGTCGGAATAAGACGAGTCATCCCCTTATCGTGGACCGGGGCGATGCTGTCGCGCAACTAGAACGGACGGAAGGCCCAGGCCTCAAGCCCCAGGTCCCAAGCCTCTATCGACACGTGTCGAGGCCCGAGTCGCCGACCGAGCCGTCCACTCCCAGGAACGCCCACTCCACTTGCGCGGGCCTCAGGGTAAACCTGACGACGCCGAACCGCATGATGCGCGATTCGGAATTGGGCGCGGCGCGCACGAAGTTGTAGAGTTCGGCGCCGCCGGTTCCGGCGGTGAACTGGCGAATGCCGTTCACCGGATCGGCGGTGCCGTTCGCCAGTTGGCGCCCGAAGCGTTCGTAGAGGTGGTCGTGGCCATTGAGCACGACTTCGGCGCGAGAGGCTTCGAGCAGCGACCACATGTCGCGCATGAAGGCGTTGTTCCCATTGGGGCCAGACGTGAACAGCGGGTGGTGCCATACCGCCATCGTGCACGGCGTGCGCTGCGCCTCGAGCTGCCGCCGGGCAAACTCCCACTGCGCGGAGCCGCGTCCGGCGGGGATGTTCGAGTTCAGCATCAGGATCAGCCAGTCGCCGGCCATGAACGCGTGGTACCCGGTGCGATCGTCGCCCGCCGCCTCGCGAAAATAGTCGAAGTAGGGCCCGGCCCCGGCGGTCTCGTACTCGTGATTGCCGGGTGAGGCGTGCCATCGGCCACGGAAGCGGCCCCATTCGGGATTGAAGCAGTCGCGAAAATTGGCCGCGCTGCCTTGGAAATAGGCGATGTCGCCGGCGAGCAGGAGGCTGCCTTCAAGGCCGGCCACCAGCCTGGCGGTTTGCGCGGCCTCTGGCTGGTTGCACATGCCGATGTCGGCGACGCCCAGCACCACCGCGGTCAGGCCGGTCAACGGCGTGTTGCCCCCGCCGGTTCCGGTCGTCCCGCCCCCGGTGGTGGGGCCTGACGGCGAGCTCGAGCAGGCGACCACGATTCCCAACGCGGCCACGCTGACCGTGATCAGGAGCGAACTGGTGCGGCGCGTCGTCAACGGCATCGGCCTTTTCACCATCGTTACATACGTGATAGCGTTCCGCCACCCTGGAGCTTGGAGCCTAGGGCCTATGACCACTTCTGAACCGAACGCAAAATCGAATCGCCTGGTACTCTCCCCGCAGGAACCATTGGTGGCGGGCGGTCGCGCCGAGGAGCTTGAACGCCGCATTCAGGAGGTGTTCAAGTCGGGCTACGAGCACGTCGTGATCGACCTGCGCGGCGTGCCCAACGCCGACAGCACGGGCGTCCGCGCGCTCGTGCGCGGCCACACCTCGGCACAGCGGTTGAACCGGCGGTTCACGCTGGTCTCACCCAATCTACCGGTGCGCGAGCTGCTCGAATTGTCGCTGCTCACCAACGTGCTCGAAATCGTTGACTCGCTCGTCGAGGCCAAGACGCAGGCCATTCCATGGGATCGCGTGTGGTCGGGCCTCGCCGTGGCCTTCGTCGGCCTGGCGCTGGTTGGCGTCGGCGTCACCTGGCCCGATCTCGGTCTCGAAGGGGTGTCGCCCGGAGAGGGATCGTTTCCCGGCCAGGCGCCGGCCGGCAGCGCCACCAACGTGCTGGCGCACCCCCTCTTCGAGCTGGGCAAGCTGATTGCCGCCGCGATAGTCGGCATGCTCGTGACGGTCGTGCATCGCCAGTATCGAACGGAGCGCACCGCCAACCCCGGACTCGATCAGGCGCAGGTACTGCTATGCATCGCGGGTGCGCTGATGATGATCATCATTGGCAACTCGGTGGCGCGGGCCTTCGGCATTGCCGGCGCCGCCAGCATCATCCGCTTTCGTACGCCGGTGGAAGACGCCCGCGACATCACCATCCTGTTCATCCTGATGGGCCTGGGCATGGCGGCCGGCCTTGGCGCGCTGGCGGTGGCCGGCATGGGCACGCTGTTCCTGTGCGCGATGATTCCCATCCTCAACCTCTTCAGCTCGGAGCGGCCGCGCACCATGATGGTGGAGATCATCTCCGAAGATCGCCACTTCCCGACCGCCCACGTGCATCAGGTGTTCGCGGTGAACGGCATCCTGTTCGAACCGCGCGAAGTGTCGCAGGGCGACGAGGCCACCGCGAAGTACCTCACTACGCTCAAGCCAACCGACTCGCTCGAGGACCTGAGCGTCCAGTTGCTGGGCGATGGCAAGAAGGGCATCAAGAATGTCTCCTGGTCGCCGCCCAAGCGCGGGTAAGACCGCGGTGCGCGCCACGGCCCGGCGCGCCGCGGCCGCCGGTAAGGAAACGCTGATTCTCGATCCGGCGGAACGCAAGGCGGCGCTGCTCGGCGTGATCGCCGGCGCCAGGCGGCGCCTCGTCCTCTCACTGTTTCGCTGCGACGATTTTTCAGTACTGGACGCGCTCGCCGCCGCGCTCGAGCGCGGTTGCGCAGTCGAGGCCATCCTGACCAAGCGCGCCAAGGGCGGCAAGAAGCGCCTCAAGAAGCTGTGGGAGGCGCTCGAAGAAATGGGCGCGGTGGTCACCCGCTACGCCGACCCGGTGGTGAAGTACCACGCCAAGTACCTGGTCGCCGACGAAGCCACCGCGGTAGTGACCACGCTCAACCCGACGCGGAAGTGTTTCTCGCGCACCTGGGACGCCGTGCTGATCACGCAGGATGCCTCGGTGGTGCAAGGGCTGCTGACCTTGTTTCGCGCCGATTCCGCCGGCCTGCCGCTGCCGTCGCGGCGGCCGATCAGCCGCCGCCTGATCATCGGCCCCGAGCGCTCGCGCGTCGAGATCCGCGCGCTGATTGCCGGCGCCCGTCGCAGCATTCGCATTCTCGACCACAAGCTGTCGGATCCTGACTTGGTCGGATTGCTGCGCGACCGCCGCAACGAAGGCATCATCGTGTCGGTGATCGGCCGCCACCTGATGGGCCCGATCGAGCCGCACGGCAAGATGATGATCATCGACGAAGAACGGGCAATTCTGGGCAGCACCGCGCTGTCAACGCTCAGCCTCGACTTCCGCCGCGAGGTCTCAGTCGTGATTCACCAGCCGGCGCTGGTCAAACAACTCAATCTGGCGTATCAACAGCTAAGCGTCCGTGCCGGAGCGGCGGCGGCGCACCTCCCGGGAGACCGCACCACATGAGGAAGATTCTGTTGACGGCCCTGGTTCTGGTTGCCGGTGCGACCAGTGCCGCGGCGCAGGACAAGCGTGGCCTGGTTTGGGACGATCGCCCGAAGTTCGTCTTCGGCGAAGACCTCACGCTGGAGATCCGCGCCAAGCTCCAGCTCGACTGGCGGCGGTTCGACCCACAGATCGATGAGGACACGTTCGACTTCCGCACGGCGCGCGTCGGCCTCAAGGGCGATCTGACCAGGCACTTCGACTACGAAGTCGAACGCGCCATCGAGCAGGAGGGCACCTTCGGCGAGTGGAAGGATGTCTACCTGAACTGGTCGACGTTCGATGTCGTCCGCGTCAAGGCCGGCCGCTTCAAGATGCCCTTCGGCCTCGAGCAGAACACCGGCGCGACCGATGTCGACTTTGCCTATCGCAGCCTCGCATCCTCGACGATCGCGCCGGCCCGCGATCGTGGCGTCATGGTCTACGGCGAGCTCGGGCCCGTTGGCTACGAAGTTGGCGTGTTTGACGATGACGGCGACAACGGGGAGCTGAAGGAGCCACAGTTTGTCGAGAAAGGAGAGGATCTGAAGGACGTCGGGCCGTCCATTGCCGCCCGGCTGACCGGCGACCTGTTCCGCACCCTGCCGGTGCCCGATAAGCTCAAGAGCGCCAACTTCGGTGTGGCCTACACCAACGCGAGCGTGCCCGAAGGCCTCAACAGCCTGCGGGGACAGTCGGTGTGGGGCACCGAGAATTTCTTCGAGCCGGTTTACGTGAAGGGCCGGCGGCAGCGCTTCGGCGCCCAGTTCGACTGGACCCCAGGGCCCACCGGCCTCAAGGCGGAATGGATGCAGTCACGCGAACAACGCATTGGCCAGAGCAACCGCAACCAGGACCTGTCGGACTTTGTCGGCACCGGCTGGTACGTGAGCGGCACCTGGTTCGTCACCGGCGAAGACAAAGACGACAATGTCAATCCGCGCAACCCGATCTTCCAGGGAGGCATGGGCGCAATTGAGCTCGGCGCGCGCTACGACCAGTTGGAGTTCAGCAGCGCGACCAAGACCGGGACGGCGTTTACCAATCCGCGCGCCGATCCCCTGCTGGCCAACTCCGACCAGGTCTGGACCTTTGGCGTGAACTGGCTGCTGAACCGCTGGGTGCGCGTCATCACCAACGCGATTCACGAAGAGTTTGCCGATGCCGCGCGCTCGCCGGAGCCCGGTACGGCATCATTCTGGTCGGGCCTGTTGAGGTTGCAAGTTGTCTTCTGATTCACACAGGATGGTGCCATGAAGTGGTTGGGTCGTTGCCTGTTCGTCGTGGCGGTCGTGGTGTGCGCCGCGGGCCGCGCGTCGGCCCAGAGCGCCGATGAGTTCTTCAATCCGGATGCCCTGCAACGGATCGACCTGTGGCTGAACTCGGCCGACTGGGCCAAGCTCAAGGCCGCCTTCCAGGAGAACACTTATTACCCCGCGGACGTGACCTGGAACGGCCAGACGGTCCGCAACGTCGGCATTCGCTCGCGCGGTCTCGGTTCACGTAGCGGCACCAAGCCCGGTCTGCGCGTCGACTTCGACAAGTACTCCACCAGCCAGACCTTTCTTGGTCTCAAGTCGTTCGTGCTCGACAACCTGACGCAGGACCACTCAGGCGTCAAGGAAACGGTCGCCATGCGTTTCTTTGCCCGCATGGGCATTCCCGCCCCCCGCGAGACTCACACGCGGCTCTACGTGAACGGCATCTACGCCGGTCTCTACGCGCTCGTCGAGTCGGTCGACAAGACGATGATGGGCCGGGTGTTCGGCAGCATCGGTGACGATGTCCAGAACGACGGATACCTGTTCGAATACAACTACGTCATCGGCAGCCCGTGGCGATTCGGATACGAAGGCGCCGAGCTCGCCGCGTACAAGCAGCGGTTCGACATCAAGACCAACGAGAGCAAGAGCGATTCGACCATCTGGGGGCCGATCGAAGAACTGGTCCGGTTGGTCAACTCCACGGCCTCGGCGACCTTCGAGCAGGCCGTCGGCGCCTCGCTCGATCTCGCGGCCTTCGTCCGCTACCTCGCCGTGCAGAACTTCGTCGCGCAGAACGACGGCTTCAACGGCTACGACGGCATGAACAACTTCTACTTCTACCGGCTCGAGAACAGCGCCAGGCACGTCTTCATTGCCTGGGACGAGGACAACGCGTTTCTCGCGCCCGACTTCAACATCACGACGCGCCTCGACGACAATATCCTGACGCGGAACACGATGCAGTTGCCGGCGTTCAGCTCGCAGTATTTCAGCGTGATGCAGGAGGCCGCGGCCTCGGCCAGCGACTGGATGCAGGCGGAAATGCAGCGCCAGCTGACGATGATCGCTCCCGCCATGCAGGAAGACACCCTGAAGCCCTACAGCAACACCGAACACGCCGCCGCGCGCGACACGATGTTGGCCTTCGCGCCTGCGCGGGTCAGCTACGTGCGGTGCGAGGTCGCGACGATCGTGGGGACGACGCGTCCGGCAGGTTGCGCCGCCTCCGCCGGCCAGTAGCCAGCCGGCTACGGCGAGGTCTCACCCTACGCGTCCAGTAGCATCCAGGCCGGGTCTTCGATGTATTCCTTGATCTTGACCAGGAACTGCACCGCCTCGCGACCGTCGACGAGCCGGTGGTCGTAGGTGAGAGCGAGGTACATCATTGGTCGGATCGCGACCTGGCCGTTCACCGGCACGACGCGGTCGGCAATCTTGTGGAGGCCGAGAATGCCCACCTGCGGCGGGTTGAGAATCGGCGTGCTCATCAGCGAGCCGAAGACGCCGCCGTTGGTGATGGTGAACGTGCCGCCCTTGAGGTCTTCCAGTGTCAGCGAGCCGTCTTTCGCGCGCGCGGCGAAATCGCGAATGGCCAGCTCGATGCCGGCAAAGCCCATGCGGTCGGCGTCGCGCAGCACCGGCACCACCAGCCCGCCTTCCGCGCCCACCGCCATGCCGATGTCGTAGTACTGCTTGTAGACGATTTCGTCGCCCTGAATCTCCGCATTGATTTGCGGGAACGCCTTCAGCGCGCCGATCGCGGCCTGGACGAAGAACGAGGCGATGCCGACCCCGACGCCGTGCTTCCTGATGAAGGCGTCCTTGCGCCGCTCGCGCAGCGCCATCAGCGCGCCCATGTCCACCTCGTTGAAGGTGGTGAGCATGGCCGCCGTCTGCTGGGCCTCGACCAGTCGACGCGCGATGGTCGCGCGCCTTTTGCTCATGCGCTCGCGGGTTTCACCGCGCTCGCCGATGGCACCTGCACCGGGTGCCTTGGGTGCGTACGGTGCCTTAGGTGCCGGGGTGGGTGCCTTGGGTGCCGGTGCCTGGGGTGCCGGTGCGGTTGCCTTCAGCACATCCTGCTTCGTGACCCTGGCTCCCGCCGACTCGACTGAATCGAGTTTGACGTCGTGAACCCTGGCTGCATTCTTGGCAGCTGGTGTGGCTTTTCGGTCCGGCGCAGCAGCACTCTGCACCTTAGGCACGTCACCCATAGGCACCTCAGGCACCGTACGCACTTCAGGCACCGGGCTCGGTGCGGTGTTGGCCTCCTCAAGCACGGCCAACACTTCGCCCACCTTGACGTCCGCGCCTTCGTGGTGCTTGATGGCGCCGAGCACGCCGGCGCGATCGGCGCTCACCTCGAGGTCGACCTTTTCCGTCTCGAGTTCAACCAGCGCATCGCCGGCCACCACGCTGTCGCCTGGCTTCTTCAGCCACTTCGCCACGCGCGCTTCGACCACCGACTCGCCGAGCTCAGGGACCACGATATTGGCTGCCATTTTTCCTAGACCTGCTTGGACAGAACGCGATCGCGTTCTTTGGTTTCAGCCTTGCCTTCGAAGGCCTGTTCAACAATGGCCCGCTGGTTGGCCGCGTGCCAGCTCGACGACCCTTCCGACGGGCTCGAGTTGCGGACGCGGCCGATATACCGCAACGGCCACCGCTTGCTGATCAACTGCTCCAGGAGCGGGCGGACAAATTCCCAGGCGCCCATGTTCTCGGGCTCTTCCTGCACCCAGCAAACTTCGCGCAGTTTCGGATAGCGCGCCATCACCTCGCCAACGGCCGTCTCCGGGAACGGATAGAGCTGTTCGACGCGGGCGATGGCCACGTTGAGGTTGTCCTTGCGCTGTTCGCTCGTCATCAGATCAACGGCGACCTTGCCGCTGCACAACACCAGGCGCCGCACTTTCCCCGCCTCCGCCGCCGTCATGTCATCGTCAATCACTCGCTGGAACTTGCCGTCGGCCAGTTCGGCGGGCGTGGAGGCCGTGAAACCGTGACGCAGCAGGCTCTTGGGCGTCATCACGATCAGCGGCAACGGATCGGTCTCGAGCAGCAGGGCCTGTCGCCGCAAGACGTGGAAGTATTGGGCCGAGGTGGTGCAGTTCACCACGCGGATGTTGGTGTCGGCGGCCGCGTTCAGGAAGCGCTCGAGGCGGGCGCTCGAGTGGTCGGGACCCTGGCCTTCGTAGCCGTGGGGCAACAGCAGCACCAACGACGGCGACATGCCCCACTTGGCGCGGCTCGACGTCAGGTACTCATCAAGAATGATCTGCGCGCCGTTGATGAAGTCGCCGTACTGGGCTTCCCACATTACGAGGCGGCCGGGTTCCTGAAGACTGTAGCCAAGCTCGAAGCCGACGCAGGCGTACTCCGACAGCGGGCTGTTGCGGATCTCGAAGGCCGCCCTGGCCTGGGCCAGGCGCTGCAGCGGCACGTGCTCGTCGCCGGTGACCGCGTCGTGATAGACCGCATGGCGGTGGCTGAAGGTCCCTCGCTC
>SHUG01000005.1 GCA_009694735.1 Acidobacteriota bacterium
GTGGCGGCGCCCACCATCACGAACTTGCCGTTGACCTTGGCGCCGTTGTCAGCGAAGAACTTGGTAAGCACGTCCTTGGTGGGCTGCAATGGCACGATCAGCGGCACCGCCTGGGCCGTGACGGCGCCGTTGGTGCCGGGCGTCCACGCCAGCGCCTCGGTGACCAGCGAGTCTTTCACCGGCGCGGTGACATGCACCGAGAGCTTTTCGTTCACCCAACCCGGGTGTCCGAACGACCACGGCTCGAGGTGCGCGTTCTTTAAGCCCCAGGCCGTCGTTTCTTTGACGACCCAATCCTGCGCCGCCTTCAGGTTCGGCGACCCGGTCAGGCGCGGACCGTAGACATCGGTCAGAAAGTGCAGGGTGCGAAGAATCTGGGAGTTGTCCGTGGCTTCACGGCGAATCTTCCACTGAATGTCTTTGTCGACCCTCTCCTGCGCGGTCGGTGTGCTGATCGACAGGGCGGCGAAAACAAACGTCAGGACAAATGTGGTGTAACGCATGGGCGGCATTGTATTCCCGGATCCCGGATCCCGGATCCCGGCAAGCTACAATCGTGAGGTTATGCAGATTGCGAAAGCCGCCATCCTCAAGCCGGGCGTTAGCCTCGACAGCTTGCCTGCTCCGCGTCCCGCGGATTTGGCGGGCAGCGACGCCAGCCGGACCATTCGCGGCAAGGCCTTGATCGTTTGGGATCCTAAAAATCCCGGCAAGAAACTCGACGCCATTGATACCGACCAGATCACCCCGGCCGCCGACTGCGTGTCGGAAAGCCTGGAGACGCTGGACGAGCGCTGGAAGGCGGGTTCGTTCCGTTACCTGATGCCTGACTTCCGCGCCCGCGTCCATCGCGGCGAGACCTTCGTGGTGGCGGGCGATCGCTTCGCCATCGGCAGCTCGCGCGAGATGTCGCCGGCCGGCCTCAAGGCGATTGCCGATGAAGTCGGCCTCGAGATGGTAATCATTTGCGGCCACAACATGGGCGATATCTTCCGCCGCAATTCGTTTAACCTCGGCCTGCACGTGGTGCAGAGCCCCGAGGCCGCGGCCGATGCGAACGACGGCGACGAGTTCACCTACGAAACCGGCTCGCGCCAGATCGTCAATGTGACGCAGAGCAAGACCTACGCGCCGGTTCCGCTCAGTGCGAAAGAAGATGAGATTCGGCAGAGCGGCGGCATCTTCGCCGTTGGCCGTCGCGAGTTCCGCTGGTCGGTCGAACGCCAGCCGGACGTGGTGTTTCCGGATGCCGCGCTGGCGAAGCGCATGTCGACCACCGCGCAGATCGTCTGGGCGCACCGTGTCGACAAGGATGCCGAGGTGGTGCCCGGTGCGACGCTGCGCGTCTACGCCGACCTGCTGCCGGCCTCCGACGGCACCGCGCCGTTCTCCATCCATACCTTCAACCAGATCACCGGCGGCAACTCGATCCTCCCGCGCCAGGCCGCGGTGGCGAACGATCACTTCGTCTTCACCGGCAAAAAAGACGATGACAAGCAGACCGGGATTGGGCGGCAGTTCGCGGCGATCCACGACATCAAGAAGCCGTACTACGCGACGCCCGGCGACGGCATCTTCCACTTCTATTTTCCGGAACAGGGTCTCGTTGTGCCGGGCCAGTTCATTCCCGGCGCCGACTCACACAGCCGTGCCTATGGCGCCTACGGCGCGGTCGGCATGGGTGTCGGATCGACGACGCTGGGCTTCGGCTGGTCGACCGGCTACATTTACTTCACGATGGCCAGGGAGCGCCGCGTCACCTTCCGCGGCAAGCTCAGTCCGTGGGTGACCGGCAAGGACATCGTGCTGGAACTGCTGCGGCGCTGGGGCGCCAAGCAGTCGCAGGGCATGTCGGTGGAACTGGTTGATGCCGACAAGCAGCTGCCGATCGCGTTCCGCAACACCATCGCCAACATGATGGCCGAGGCCGAAGCGCTCAACGGCATCTTTGCCCCCGACGAGATCACCTACAACTGGTATCGCGCCAAGGGGATGAACGAGTTGCCGTATCCGCAGTTCGGCTGCGGGCCCGACGCGACGTTCGAGATCGACGAGGAACTGGTCCTCAATGACATCACGCCGATGATCGCCAAGCCGTTCAGCCCCGGTAACGCATTTCCTGCCGAAGAGGTCGCGCGCGAGCGCATCGAATTCGACAAGGCGATGATCGGATCCTGCACCAACGGCAGCTACGACGACTTGCTGTCGGCGGCACTGGTGCTGGTCGCCGCGCGGGCGAAGGGATTGACGAAGGTGCGGAAGGAGCTGGTCGTGTTCCCGGGGTCCGGTGGCGTCAAGCTGCTGATCGAGCGGCCCGATCCGCGCCTGGGCGGCGAATCGATCGCCGACGTGTTCCGCAACGCGGGCGGGCAGATCCGCGCTTCGTGGTGCGGGCCGTGCTTTGGGCAGGGTAGCGACGCTCTCGAGAAAGGCCAGCGCGCGATCACCTCGTTCAACCGCAACTGGCAGAACCGGATGGGGCTTGGCGGCGAGGGCTACCTGGCATCACCGTCGGTGGTGGCCGCGTCGGCGCTCGCCGGCTACATGGCGCCACCGTCCGAGCTGGGCCTGTTGTGGGATCCGGAGAAGTACGGCGTCTAGGATTTGGTGATCTCGTGATTTGGTGATCTTGTGATTTGGCATTCCGCGATCATTGGAAGCGCGTCTCGATGCGAACGGGAAAGTTCACCGAGTTGGCGACGAAACACAGATGGTGCGCGCGCTCATGAAGTTGCCCGGCCAGCGTCGCATCGCTGCCGGCCTGAAGGGTCGCCACCGGCCGCAAGACCACCTCGGTGAAGTGGCCACCCGTCTCCGCCACCTCCACCATCGTCCCCACCGCTTGGTCCACGTAGGCCGTCACGACCACGCCCGCCTCGGCACACAAGTGCAGGTACCACAGCATGTGGCACGACGACAGCGACATGACGAGTAGCTCCTCGGGGTTGTATCGCGCCGCATCGCCGCGAAACGCCGGATCCGACGACCCGGGGATGACGGGCTTGCCCGGCACCGAATACTCGTGCGCGCGGTCGTAGCCGCGATAGTGCGCGGTTCCCGTCCCGGTGTTACCGGTCCAGGTCATCCGAATGGGGTAGAGGTGCGATGGCTGAGACATGGATTCTCACTTACTCCAGTCTTCGACGACCAATCCTGGAATACGGGGCATGTGCTTTCGATCTGCGGTCACGAGCACGGCGTCGGCCGTCAACGCGTGCGCAGCGATCGCCAGGTCGAAATCTTCGATTCGTTCACCGCGCTTCTCGAGAGCAGCCTTGATCGCCCCAAATGTGCGACTGACCTCATCGCTCCAATCCGAGCGCGGCATCGTTGCCGCAATCAGCGCGTGGCCGTCCTGTAACCACCGTTTGCGTTTTGAGTCGGGAAGTCGTGCGATGCCATAGGCAATCTCAGCCAGCGTTGGTTGCGAAACCGAGACTTCGTCACGACCGGCGGCGGCGAGCCGGGCGTTCACTGCGGGATCTCCGCGCATCACCGCCGATAGTGTGTTGGTATCGAGCAGATATCTCACAGCTTCACCGGCGGCTTGGAACGGCGGTTCTGGACAATGCCCTGCCACATCTCCTCGACGGCGGCCACCTGCTCGGTAGTAACTGATGAGAATCTCTCGAAAAAGCCCGAAGGCCAGGCCGTCTCGTCCCGCAGTGATCGTTCGACGGCGCGGACAATCAGCCGGTTTCTGCTGGTGCCCAACTCCGCCGCACGGTGGTCGAGTGCGGCTAGCAGGTCGGCGGGAATGTGAACTGTGGTAGCCATGAATATATTCTAGAACATATTCGTTTGGTTGGACGCCCTGTTACTGTTGTCACCCAGTTGGTGACGCGCGTGGTTGGCAGTGACAGTGGCTTGGGACCTGGGACCTAGGAGACTTAGCCCGGGGCTAGGACCTACGGCCTAGCACCTAGGACTTAGGATCTACGACCTAGGACTTGAAATAAGCTAGGCGCGTGAAACTTGTCATTGCGCTGGTCGCGCTCAGCCTGGCCTCATTCCCGCCGGCCGAGCAGTCCACCCCGCTGAACGCTTTGCTGACGCGCGCGGCGACGGAGTTTCCAGGCATCGCCGCCATCTGGGTGAAGCACCTGACCACCGGCGAAACCGCCGGTGTGCGCGAGGGCGAGCTGCTGAACAGCGCCAGCGTGATCAAGATCCCAGTGATGGTGCTGGCGTTCCAGATGGCCGAACGCGGCGAGATCAAGCTGGACGAGCGCATCACCATCCGTAAGGAAGACCTGCGCGGCGGCTCCGGTATCTTCCGCTACCACGATGCCGGCCTGCAGCCGACCTTCCGCGAGGTATTGCTGCAGATGATCATCACGAGCGACAACACCGCGACCGACCTGGCGATTGGCCGGGTCGGTGGTGTGGCGGGCGTCAACGCCTGGCTGAAACAAAGCGGCTACGCCGACGGGCAGCGCCTCGTTCAGACGACCGGTGATCTGTTCGCCAAGTACAACGCCCTCCCACCGGCCGACGACCCGTCTTCGCGGCCGGAGGCCGCTTCCACCTTCGCTGAAGCTCCGGCGGACAAGTCGGCGAGGTCTCGCCGCAGCTCGTCTGAGTCAGCTCGAGCGGAGGCGGAGCGCAACGCCAGAACTAATAGCGATCGCACCTACTGGCTCGGAGAACTCACCGCGCGCAGCATCGGCCTGATGTTTGAAGCCATCGACAGGAAGACCATCGCGTCAGCGGCGAGCTGCGATGAGATGCTGCGGATGCTGCGCGCGCAGCAGGCCGGGCAGCGGCGGCTGAATCACTTCATCTCGGTGCCCGTTGCGCACAAGACCGGCGACTTCCCGCCGGTGCTGGCGCACGACGTCGGGATCATCTACGCGCGTTCCGGACCGATCGTCGTGTCGTTCCTCGGCAACGCCATCACCGGCATCTACGGCGAAGCGGAAGATCGCATCGGCCGTTTCGCACAGCAAATCGTGGAGCACTTCGACAAATGAGCAGGCGTTTAGTTCTGATTGTTGTGACTCTGTGTTCTTTGTGTCCTCTGTGGCTAACGTCCGCGGCCGCCCAGGAGCCACCGCTGTGGCCGGGTGCGAAGTACGACACGGCCATCCCGACCATCAAGCAGGTGCTCGGGCACGATCACGGCGAAGTGATCACGCCGCCGGAAGGCATCGCCCAGTATCTGCAGGCGCTGCAGAAGGCCGCGCCGACGCGGACGCGCCTGGTCGAGTATGCCCGCACATGGGAGGGGCGGCCGCTCTGGCTATTCGTGATTGGCAGCGCCGATCGCATCGCCAGGCTTGACCAGGTCAAGGCCGATTTGCGGCGCTTCGCCGACCCGCGCCACGTGGCCCCGTCCGAATCCGATCGCCTCGCCCGCGAACTCCCGGTCGTGGTGTGGCTGGTCCACGGCGTGCACGGCAACGAAATGTCGTCGGCCGACGCCGCCCTCGCCGAGGCGTATCACCTGCTGGCGGCGCAGGGCGATGCCGGTGTCGACGCGGTGACGCGCGACGCGCTGGTGCTGATCGATCCGATGCAGAACCCCGACGGCCGCGCCCGGTTCGTGTTCCAGAACCTGCAGGGCCGCGCGGCGTCACCCGACGCGGCGCCGTACTCAGCGGAGCACGATGAGCCGTGGCCGGGCGGCCGGTCGAATCACTACCTCTTCGACATGAACCGCGACTGGTTCGCGCAGTCGCAGCCGGAGACGCGCGGCCGCATCAAGATTGGCCTCGAGTATGTGCCGCAGGTCACCGTCGACCTGCACGAACAGGGCGGCGACAACGCCTACTACTTCGCGCCGCCGGCCGACCCGCTGAACCCGCACATCACCAAGAGCCAGGTGGCGTCGTGGGACCTGATCGGACGCGCCAACGCGGCGCGCTTCGACGAGCGTGGTTGGGCGTACTACATCCGCGAGGTCTACGACGCCTTCTATCCCGGCTACGGCGACTCGTGGCCAACCTTCCAGGGATCGATCGGCATGACCTACGAGCAGGCGTCGGCGCGCGGCCTGGCGTTTTCTCGCCGCGACGGCGACACGCTGACCTATCGCGACGGCGTCATGCACCACTTCAACGCGGCCATCACCACCGCGATCACCGCGGCCCGCAATCGTGAGCGCCTGATGCGCGACTATCTCGAGTATCGGCGCAGCGCCGTCGCCGAGGGCGAGAAAGGTCCGATCCGCGACTACCTGATCGTGCCGGGTCACGATCCCTCACGCGCGGATCTGCTGGCGCGCAACCTGGCGACGCAAGGCATCGAAGTGCGGCGGGCGGAGGAGGCGATCAAGCTCGCGACGCGGACGCTGCCGGCCGGCACCTACATCGTGTCCAACGCCCAGCCGACCGCGCGGATGGTGCGAAACCTGCTCGATCCCAAGACCGAGCAGCCGGCGGAGTTCATTCGCAAGCAGGAAGAGCGGCGCAAGATGCGCCTCAACGACCAGATCTACGACATCACCGCGTGGAACTTGCCGATGCTGTTCGATGTCGAGCTGGTCACGAGCGCTACCGCGGTGAGTGTCAAGACGACGAACGTCCCTGCGCAGTACGACGCGCCGATGCCGGCGCGCACCCTGGCTGCGGCCAAGGTCGGCTACCTGATGCCGTGGGGATCCGGCGCGGCGGCGCTGTCGGCCGAAGCGCTGAAGCAAGGACTGCGCATTCGCAGCGTGGGCGGCGCCTTCACGCACGCCGGCCGCCGCTATCCGATTGGCACGGCGTTCTTCCGCACCGTGGAGAATCCCGCCGACCTCAACGCGAAACTGTCGGCGCTGACCCTTCGCCACAGCGCTGAACTGGTCGCGATCGACTCGTCGTGGGTAGACGAGGGCACGTCGCTCGGCAGCAACGACGTGCAGGCACTGAAGGCGCCGAAGGTGTTGCTGGTGTGGGATACGCCAACCAGCACGCTCTCCGCCGGCTGGACCCGTTACGTGCTTGAACGTCGCTTCGGCCAGGACGTCACGGCGGTGCGCACCAGCTCACTCGCTCGTGCCAACTTCTACGATTACGACGTGATGGTGATGCCCTCGGGCAACTTTGCCGGCACTATCAACGACGCCGTCCTCAACCGAGTGAAGGATTGGTTGCGCAGTGGCGGCACGCTCGTGACCATGGCCGAGGCGACGCGCTGGGCGACCGGAGCGACGGTCGGCCTGTTGGAGACGACCGGCCTGTTGAAGGACGGCAAGCCCGACGTCCCGGTACCCGCGGGCCAGAGTGGCGCGCCGGCGGCGGCCCCAGGCAATAGGTCTGCGTCATCGGCGTCATCCGCGGCCCCGTCATCTGAGTTCGACTACGACAAGGCCATCCAGCCCGACCGCGAACGACCGGCGTCGCAGCCAGGTGCCATCCTGCGCGTGACGCTCGACACCAATCATTGGCTGACCGCGGGGAATGATGGCGAGACCCAAGTCATGATCGAGGGCGATCGCGTGTTCGCCCCGCTCAAGTTGAACAACGGGCGCAACGTCGGCATCTACGGCACCAAGGACAAGCTGATTGCCTCCGGCCTGATCTGGCCCGAAGCGCAGGACATCCTCGTCCAGAAGGCGTTCCTGATGCACCAGCCGTTCGGCCAGGGCCACGTGATTGGCTTTGCCGAAGACCCGAACTATCGCGCCTTCACCGAATCGACGATGTTGTTGTTTATGAACGCGGTGCTGTTGGGGCCTGGATACTAGAATGCCTCGCACGGAAACACGAAAACACGGAGACTAATTTATGACAACCGGAATTCGACGCGTTCGCGGAGTGGTATTTGGAGTCATGGCTCCGTGTTTCTGTGCCTCCGTGCTTCTGTGGATGTATCTGGCGGCCGCGCCCGCCGCGCAGAGCGCGCCGTACTATCCGCCAGCCGGCACATGGGCGAAGAAGACGCCGGCGGAACTGGGACTGGATCCGGCTAAGCTGGCGGAAGCGGTCACTTGGGCGCAGACGCGCGAATCGAACCGCGCCATGGACTTCTCCGACCAGGAGAAGATCTTCGGTTCCCTGCTCGGCTCGGTGCCGACCAGGCGCGCGAAGACCAACGGCGTGGTCATCTACAAGGGCTACGTGGTCGCGGAGTTTGGTGACACCACGTGGGCCGACCCCACCTACTCGGTGGCCAAGAGCATGATGTCGACGGTGGCGGCGATCGCGGTCCGCGACGGCAAGTTGCCGAACCTCGATCAGCCGGTCGGCGCTACCGTGAAGGACGGCGGCTACGACTCGCCCCGCAATGCGCAGGTCACCTGGCAGATGCACCTGCAGCAGGAGACCGAGTGGCAAGGCAACATGTTCGGCAAGCAGGACGACTTCGTCGGCGCCGAGGCGTTCGGCGACGGCGAGCGCAAGCCACGCGAGCTGAAGCGTCCGGGCACCTTCTACGAATACAACGACGTGCGCATCAACCGCCTGGGCATGTCGTTGTTGCAGACGTTCCGCAAGCCGGTGCCGGAAGTCTTCCGCGATGAGGTAATGGATGTGATCGGCGCTTCCAACTCGTGGAAGTGGGTGCCGTACCACAACAGCTACGTCACCATCGACGGCAAGAAGATGCCGTCGGTGAGCGGCGGCACGCGCTGGGGCGGCGGCGTGTGGATCAACTCGTGGGACATGGCGCGCTTCGGCTACCTGTGGCTGCGCGGCGGCAAGTGGGGCGACAAGCAGGTGCTGCCGCCGGCCTACGTCAAGGCGGCGGTCGCGCCGAGCGCGAACGGTCCCGACTATGGCTACTTGTGGTGGTTGAATACGTCGGGGAAGAACTATCCGGGTCTGCCCGCCAACGTTTACGGCGCGCGCGGCGCCGGCAGCAACACCATTCTGATCTCACCGGATCACGATCTGGTGGTGGTGTGGCGCTGGCACGCCGGCAACGAGGGCGAGTTCGCCAAGCGCGTGATCGCCGCGATCAAGTAACCCTTACCAACCGGCGCCGGGCCTTCCGATAGGTCCTGACAAACGACAGGAATCTGTTTACTTGCCGTCCAGCTGCTCGATCGTGGCGGTGGAGGGCTGGCGCGTTTTCTGTAGACCAGCCGCCACCTTCTCTGCCTGTTTCATCACGCGCAGCACGTTCAGGCCCAGGACCTTCTTGATGTCGCCATCCGTGTAGCCGCGCTTCAGCAATTCGGCGGTCAGGTCCGGGTACTTCGACACGTCCTCGAGCCCGGCGACCACCTGGGTGATGCCGTCGAAGTCGCCGCCGAGGCCGAGGTGGTCGATGCCGGCGACCTTGCGGATATGATCGATGTGATCGGCCACCTGCGAGAGCGTGGCTCTCGGTGCCGGCCCGTCAGCTTTCCTGGCGTCGTGGTCGGCCACCGCTTGCGAGATGAAGCCGGGCACGAACGTCACCATCACCACGCCGCCGTTCCTGGCCGTGAGCTGCAGGATGTCGTCGGGCACGTTCCTCGCTACGTTGCAGATGGCCCGCGCGGAAGAATGCGAGAAGATCACCGGAGCTTCGCTGACGCGCAGCGCGTCTGCCATGGTCTCGGCCGAGACGTGGCTCAGGTCCACCAGCATGCCCAGCCGGTTCATCTCGCGGATCACTTCCTCACCGAACTTCGACAGGCCGCCGAGCACCGCGGTGTCGGTGCTGGCATCGGCCCACGCGAGGTTGGCGGAATGGGTGATGGTCATGTAGCGCGCGCCGAGTGCGTAAAACATGCGCAGCGAGGCCAGCGAGTTGTCGATCGAGTGCCCGCCCTCCATGCCGATCAACGAGCCAATGCGGCCGGCCTTGAAGGAGCGCTCGACGTCGGCGGCGGTGTAGGCCATCTCGAAGGTCTCGGGCCAGCGCTTCGTCATGCGGTGGACGATGTCGATCTGCTCGAGGGTGGCACGCACCGCTTCCTTGCCTTGCATGGTCGCCGGCACGTAGACCGACCAGAACTGCCCGCCGAGGCCGCCCTGCCGCAGGCGGGGAATGTCGGTCATCAGCGACGGCACCGGTTTCGAGATCTCGGCCTTGCTGAAGTCGCGGCCCGGATCCAGTCCGCGCAGCGCCCACGGGTAGTCGTTGTGGCCGTCGATGAGCGGCGTTTGCTTGTGAAGGGCCCTGGCGCGGGCGAGGTAGTCGCTTTGGGCCCAGGTCTGGCTGCCGACCGTCATGATGGCGACTCCGACCAGTGCGAGAGACAACAGGTATCGAGGCATGCCCGTGATCCTGCCACAGGACAGGGATCAGGGATCAGGGACACAGCTGCCCGCCACACCTAGACTAGATCTTCAACAACGTGTCGCGGAGCACGCGCGATTGGATGCGGCTGACCGACAGCGCCTGGCCGTTCGACATTTGCACCTGATAGGTGCCGCCGGGCATCGGGCTGACTTTCTGGATCTGATCGACGGCCGCCAGCGTGCCCCGGCTCAGGCGAACGAAGCGCCGCGGGTCGAGTCGCGACTCGAGCGCGTGCAGGCGGTGCGAAATCGTGAAACGTTCGTTCGCCGCGGTGGTGAGGTGGAGCAGTTCCCCCTCGGCCACCACCGAGACGATCTGCCGCACCGGCAGGATCACCGTTTCGTCGCGCCGGCGGACCGGAATGCGCTCGAGGTAGGCTCGCCGCGTCGCCGTGTCGAGGGCTGCCGCTGCCGCCGTGAGGCCCTTCGCCCGCTCCGCCGCGGCTGCCGCGGAACGCGTGCGCGCGCGCTCGAGCGTGGTGGCCAGGCGTTCCCGCTCAACCGGCTTCAGCAGGTAATCGATCGCGTTGAGTTCGAACGCCCGCACCGCGAACTCATCGTAGGCCGTCACGAAGGCAATCGACGGCGTGGCGCCGGCCTTGATCAGCCGCGCCACGTCGAGTCCGCCGGCTTCCGGCATATTGAGATCCAGCAGCGCGAGGTCGGGCTTGTGCGTTTCGATCAGGTCGATGGCGTCGGTGCCGTTGGTCGCTTCGCCCACGATCTCAACGTCAGGAAACGTCTTGAGCAGGTTAATCAGGAACCGGCGGGCCGGCCGCTCATCGTCGGCCAGCACGACCCGCAACAGCTTGGGCATCGTGGTCATCTTCGCCTATTCCGCCTGCCTCGGCGAGTGGCATCACCAACTCGGCCACGGTGCCGCGGCCGGGTTCGGCAGTGAGCGTCAGGGTGGCGCCAGCACCGTAATGGACCGCCAATCGGCGCCGAATGTTGTCGACGCCCACATGGTCGCGGGCGTCTCGGGGCGCGCTGGTGTGAAGCGGCGCCCCCGTGTTGCGGACCGACACGCAGAGTCGCTCGCGACCGGCCATCCCATCGCGTCGCGCCGTCACTTCCACCTCGCCGCCGGTCGTGCTGGGCGCGACGCCATGCTTGATGGCGTTCTCAACCAGCGGTTGCACCACCAGCGCGGGAATGCGCAAGTGGCGCAGCGCCTGGGGCACGTCGATGCGAAGGCGCAGCCGTTCCTCGAACCGTTCGTGTTCGATCTGCAGGTAGTGTTCCACCAGTTCGATCTCGCGGCCGAGCGTGGTGAAGTCGCCTTCCGATCGCAACACCCCGCGCAGCAATGCCGTGAGCTGCATCAGCGTATTCATGGCGCGCGGCGGCGCCGACTCGATCAGGTAGCCAATGGTCGTCAGCGCATTGAAGAGGAAGTGCGGATTGATCTGCGCGCGCAGGGCCCTCAGCTCGGCTTCGGCGGTCAGCTTCCGCATTTCTTCCTCGCGCAGCTGAACCTCGTAGCGCTCGTTCGTGAGCCTGACCTGATCGATCCGCCGCGCGGCTGTCGCCACGACCGTCTCCACCAGCGCCAAATCGTCAGAGAGTAGCCGCCGTCCGCCGGTCAGTCCGCCCACGTTCACCACATAGCGGGGCAGATCCGTCGTCTTCACCAGCGCCTGCGCTGTCTTGGGCGACTCCGCACTGATGGCGGCGCCCTCTTCCTCCCACCATACGCGCTGCGCATTGAGAGCTGGTGCCAGCCGTTCGGCCACCGCGTCGAGCACGCCCTCGACCGAGTTGCGCGACTGCAGCGCCTGGCCGATGCCGGCGCCGAGCGCCGCGTAGTCCATGCGGCCCAGCAGCGACTGGTCGACGAAGCGAACGACGCGGCGGTGGAGCCACGGCGAGATGAGCGAGGTGGCGACCCAGAGCGCCATCAGGATGCTGGCGGCGAGCGGTCCTGCCGGCAGCGTGGTGGCCAGGTTGTACCCCGCGAAAGCGACCGCCACGAGCGCGATCAACGTCAGCGCTCGCTTCAGGAACAGGTCGGCCAGCGCGAAGCGGTAGTCCTGATACAGGATGGCAAACGCCAGCGGAATGGCCGCGTGGTGCCCAATCAGCTCCACCGCCCAGCCATCGGCGGCGGCGTGAGAGCGGCCCAGGTGCGACGCCGACACGGCGAACAACGCCAGGGCGAGCACCCACAGCACGCGTCGGCCGTTCGCCTGCGCGCGTGTCAGCACACCAAGCGCGAGGATGATCAGGCCGTAACAGACCGTGAGGATCAGGAATGCCAGCGACGACGGTTCCGGATTGCCGGTGATGACCGTCTGCAAATGCAGCACCGACGCAACCACGCTGCAGCCGTATGCGATCACCGTGATGACGATGCCACGCGGCAATGCGCGGGCGACCGAATGCACGACCACCGCGGCGAGCAGGCCGAGCGCCGGAAACGACATGGCCCACAGGCCGATCGACTGGGTGAAGTAACCAAGCCGTGGCAGGGCATAGGCGGCGAGCTCGCCCAGGTTCCACACCAGGCCGAGCACGCCGGTGGCCAGCGGCAGCAGGTTGCCGCGCGGGGAGCCGCGCAGCACCAGCGCCAGCAGCATGGCGTAGAGTGCCGTGCCGGTGACAAAGCCGACCAGGTTGAGCACTTCCGCCGCGTTCGGCGCGATCACGCCCTGATTCTAGTCAATCTGGTGAGCGAAGCGACCGAGGACCACGCGAGGGCAAGTGAGACGTGGCGCATTCGGTACAATGGACATGCATGTCGCGTACCACTGATGTCACGAAGCTCTCCGGTCTCGCCAGCCGATTCGGCGCGTTTGTCGCGGAGCGCCATCCTTTTGCCCTGACGATTGCGATCGAGGCCCTTGAGACGGCCGGCGTCAGCGGCATCAAGAGCCGAGACGCGGTGAAGCTCGACGCCGCGCGCCTGCCGTTCCGGCGCGCCCTCGCCAAGGCCCTCTACGACCAAGTCGCCGCCCCCGAAGGCATTGCGGAAACCACGCCCGGCACCTCGGCCATCAAGCGGCTCGA
The DNA here is from genome assembly GCA_009694735.1 of Acidobacteriota bacterium. Taxonomy (GTDB): domain Bacteria; phylum Acidobacteriota; class Vicinamibacteria; order Vicinamibacterales; family UBA2999; genus 12-FULL-67-14b. Next base: position 13,167 of record SHUG01000005.1, read on the forward strand.
GCAGGCGCGCGCTGAAGTTGTTGATGCCTGTGACGGCTTCCTTCGCCGCGCGGCGATCGAGGCGTCGCTGACCAAGGCTGAGCGCCGCGAGATCCTCAGGGGCATGTGCCTCACGCGTAGCGTCGACAACCGCCTCAAGCAGTTCTTCATGGGTGGCGAGGTTCGCTGGGGCGAGATGGCGTTCCAGGGCAAGGGCTTTCGGTCGCTGGGTCAGGAGGCTATTTACGCCGGCGCCATTCGCCTCCATCGCGGCGCTGCGTACCGGAAGGCCGATGGCAGCTGGGGTGGCGACGTGCTGGCCCCTGTCATTCGCGACCTCGGCATGACGCTGGCGATGCGGCACGACGAAGAAGCGGTGGCCATGGTGCTGCGCGCGCAGATGGGCAAGTCCGGTCCGCCAATGGACGGCAAGGACCTGCACACCGGCGACTTCGAGTGGGGCGTCTTGCCGGCGGCCGCGCCGCTGGCGGTTGGCTCGCTCACCATGGCTGGCATGGCGATGGCGTTCTCGATCGAGAAGAGCGATCGCGTCGCCGTCTCGTTGATCGGCGAAGGCGGCTCCTCGCTCGGCGAGTGGCACGAGGCGATCAATACCTGCGCGGCGGCGAAGCTGCCCGCCATCTTCTGCGTGCAGAACAACCAGACGGCGCTGTCAACGCCGGTTCGCGACAATTCGGCGACGCGCGTGTTTGCCGACAAGGCCGCCGGCTACGGCATTCCCGGCGTGACCATCGACGGCACCGATCCAGACGAGGTCGCGGCGGCCTTCACCTGGGCGGCGGAGCGCGCGCGGGCCGGCGAGGGCACCACGCTGATCGAGGTGGTGGCCATGCGCATGTGCGGTCACGCCCATCACGACGACATGCTGTATCTGGGCAAGGATCAGCCGCCGTCGTGGGAGTATCACCAGCTGTTCGACACCGGCTACGCCAATCGCGAGCTGTACGAGTTCTGGTCCAAGCGCGATCCCATCCCGATCTACGCGCGCCGGCTCGAAGCCGAAGGCGTCATCAAAGCCGGCGACCTCGACGGGATGAAGGCGTGGGCCGACGAGCTGGTGGATCGCCAGGCGCGACAGGTGATCGAGGCGCCGTGGCCGCGGGGTGAGATGGCCGGCGTCGGCGTGCACCACGACGAAGCGCCGCGCGAACGGGTCGAAGTGCTCGAACCGGCTCGCCGCCTGGCGGTGCCGCCGGTCGCGCAACTGCCGCCGCTCGAGGCCGGGTTGCCGTTCGACAAGCAAGGCAACACCTTGCTCGAAGCCGTGATGCTGGGCATCGGCGACGCACTCGCCGCTGACCCGCGCGTGTTCGTCTACGGCGAAGACGTCGGCGGCCAGTACGGCAACGCGTTCCTGTTGCTGCGTCCGCTGCTGAAAGAGTACGGCGATCGCATTCGCAACTCACCGCTCGCTGAAGGCGCCGTGCTCGGCGTATGCGTCGGCGCCGCGCTGGCCGGCCAGCGGCCGATCGGCGAAATGCAGTTCAACGACTTCGTCGCGACCGGCTTCAATCAGCTGGTCAACAACGCCGCGAAGATCCGCTATCGCTGGGGAGGCAGCGTCCCCATGGTGGTGCGCCTGCCGTGGGGCGGACTCCGACATGCCGGCCCGTATCACAGCCAGAATACCGAGCCGTGGTTCTACCGCACACCGGGCCTGAAGATCGTGGTGCCATCGACGCCCGAAGATGCGCGAGCGCTGATGGCGGCCGCCGTGGCCGATCCGGATCCGGTGCTGTTCTACGAGCACATCGCGCTCTACCGCGATCCGCGGGTGAAGCAGGTGCTCCCTCCGTCGCCCAGCCCGGTGCAAATCGGACGGGCTGCGCTACGGAGGGCAGGGCCCGATCTGGCGATGATTTCCTACGGCGCCTACGTGCATCACTGCATGCGAGTGGCGGAGAAGCTGTCGGCCGAGGGCATTGAAGCGTCGGTGCTCGACCTGCGCAGCTTGGCGCCGCTCGACCGCGACGCCATTCTGGCGGTGACGCGGCACTGCAATCGCGTCTTGATCGTGCATGAAGACTCGCGCACCGGCGGCATCGGCGAGAGCCTGGCGGCCATTATCCAGGAGGAGGCGTTCGAGGCGCTCGATGCGCCCATTCGCATTCTTGGTGCGCTCGATACGCCGGTGCCGTATTCGCCGCCGCTGGAAGAAGTGTTCCTGGTCAGTGAGGCCGAAATCCAGGCGGCGGCAAAATTGTTGGTCAGCTACTAACGTCGATGTTGGAGGTCCCCATGATTCGCGCCCGTATCGTCGCCGGCCTTCTGCTTGTCGGAATCGCCGCCACTGCTTCGGTGAGCGCGGATGTCCGCACCGATCAACGCGTCAAGTTCCAGCTGGGCGGCGCCATCGGCAAGCTGGTCAACATGTTCGGCGGCAAGGGCGCCCGCGACGGGGTGACCTCGATGGTCGCCGTCAAGGGCGATCGTAAGGCCACCATGTCGGATGCGACCGGCCAGATTATCGACTTGTCCGAGGAGAAGATCTACGACCTCGACATGAAGAAGAAGACCGACAAGGTGACCACATTCGCCGAGCTGCGCCAGCAGATGGAAGAGGCAAAGCAGGACGCCGAGAAGAGCGCCCGTGAACAGGCGAGCGAACCCGACGAGAAGCCGGCCGAGAAGGATCCCAACGCGAAGGAATACGAAGTCGACTTCGACGTGAAGAACACATCGGAGACGCGAACAATCAACAGCTTCGCCACCACCAGGAGCGTGGTCACCGTCACCGTCCGCGAAAAAGGCAAGACCCTCGATCAGTCTGGCGGGCTGGTGATGACGACCGACATGTGGATGACGCCGAATGCCCCTTCAACCAAGGACCTGACCGACTTCGCCATGCGCTACGCGCAGAAGCTCCACGGCCCGATGGTGGTCGGCGCCTCGGCGCAGGACATGGCGATGGCCATGGCAATGTATCCGCAGATGAAGCCCGCCCTCGACAAGATGCGCGCGGAAGACGGCAAGCTGTCGGGCACGGCGATTCTGACCGATGTCAAAATGGAGTCGGTACCGCCCGGCACCGCGAACCAGACGACCGCGGCGCCGCCACCAGCCGAGGAACCGAAGAAGCGAGGTCTCGGCGGCATGCTCGGCGGCTTGAAGAAGATGGCTGAGAACGCGGAGAAGGGCAACAGCAGCAAAGCCGAGCGCGCCGTCATCATGACGACGTCGATTGAGATGCTGAAGTTGACGACCGACGTTGATGCGGCGTCGGTCGCGCTGCCCGCGGGCTTCACGCCGGCGAAGTAGGGCGGTCTACTTCTTGCGCGTGCCCGTGAAGTCGGCTTGCCCCATGCCGAAGTCGAGCATGCCCTTCACGGTGTCGCCAGACACCTCGCCGTTGATCTTGATCTCGAGCGGGCCGTCGGGGCCGGCCATGCTGAACGACAAGGTGATGGCGTTGCCTTTCACCGAGCCCGTCATCGGCGCGTCACCTTGCGGGCTGGTGATGGTGCCCGTCAGCTTGTCGCCATCCTGCTTGAGGGTGGCGCCGGCCGCAATCACGCCCTGTGGCCCGTTGATCGAGAGATCCCAGGCGCCGGCGACGTTGCCCTGCGCGTGCGGCGCAACGGCGAGTGCAAGTGCGAACACGACTGCGAGCGAAAACACTCGGAACATGAAAACCTCCAGGGAAAACTTCGAACGAGAGTAGCAGATCAGTCAGTCAGTTGAACAGCGACCGTATCGCGCCATCCGCACGTCGTGCCGCGAGACACCGACCCGCGGATCCTGCACCATGGTGCCGGTCGCGATTTCATACGACCACCCGTGCCACGGACACGTCACCACGCCTCGCTCGATCGGCCCGTCGCACAGCGGCCCGCCGCGATCCAGGCACATGTTGTCGAGGGCGTGAAACTGGTCGCCCAGCCGGAACAGCGCAACGTGACGGCCGCTGACCACCACCAGCTTGCCGCTGTCGGCCGCGAAGTCGGCAACCTTGCCAACAATATGAAACCGGGTTTCTTATTTGCTTATTTGCGCGCCGCCGGCGTCAGCGTGGTTTCTTTCCGTTCACCGCCGCGCATGTAAACCACCTTGGCCGGTTGGCCAATCTTCAGCAGCTCCAGCGCGTAGGTGTAGTCGTAAATGTTTGTGATCGACTGGCCGGCAATCTCGACGATAACATCGCCCTTCGCCAGTCCGGCCAGTTCCGCCGGTCCGCCGCCGATCACGCCGCCCAGCAGCAGGCCCTTCACCTCCGAGGCGTAGTCGGGAATCGTGCCCGTGAACAGGCGCAGGCCGGCGCGACCGCCGGTGTCGGTCTTCTGTTCCACCTTGGTGAACTGCGGCGCCTCCGCCGAGTCCATCAGGCGCCGGACGACGCCCGAGGCGAGCTCGCCGACGCGGACCAGATCCTCGTAGTTGATCTTGTCGGCGGTGTCGCCGGGCTTGTGGTACTCCTGGTGCGCGCCCGTGAAGAACGTCAGGCACGCGACGCTGGCGGTGTTGAAGCTGCCGACGTCGGTCGGCTGGTAGGGATCCTCCTGCAACACGAGATCGAACCCCGCGACGATGTTGGCCTGTTCCAGCAGCTTCGGCCACATTGCGCTGGTGCCCGTGGCCTGCACGGTGAGCTTGTTGTCGGCGACGCGGCCGACCATGTCGAAGTTCAGGTACGCCGCCAGGGTGTCGAGCGCGAAGGGCGGCTTGCTGACGAACGCGTTCGAGCCGAGCAATCCGAGCTCTTCGCCGGACCAGAAGGCGAGCAGCAGGTTGCGCTTGCGCGGCTGCGTGCTGAACGCCTCGCCGATGGCGAGCACCGTGGCCGACCCCGACGCGTTGTCGTCGGCGCCATGATGAATCTGGTTCGCTTCGTCCGTGCCGGCGAGCGAGCCGCCGGTGGTGCCGCGGCCGAGGTGATCGTAGTGCGCGCCGACGGCAACCCACGGCTTGTCCAATGTAGCGTCCGGCTTTAGCCGGACCTCGGTGGCCGGCAGGTACGCCACCACGTTGTTTCCGGTCTGCTGCTGACGGATCACGGTGGCTTTCAGCGCGACGGTGATTCCGGGGATGGCGAAGCCGGCAACATGCGGGTTGCCGCTGTCGAACTCCTTCTGCACGGCCTCGAGCGACTTGCCCGATGCCGCCATGATCGGGGCGAACGCATCGCCGCTGAGGCTGGCGGCGACCAGTCCCGAGCCCGCGATCGCCGTATCAAAACTCATCGGCACCACGGCGCCGGCATTGGGCGAACGCGGTCCGGTGATCACCAGCATGCCCTTGGCGCCGCGCTGGCGGGCCGCCTGCGCCTTGTAGCGGAGGTCGGCATAGCGGGCGAGAATGGCGCGCGTGTTCTGGTCGGCATCCTCAGGGAAATAGCGCAGTACGATGACGATCTTGTCTTTCACGTCGAGGCCGGCGTAGCTGTCGTAGCCGAAGTTCTGCGTCTCGGGCACCACCAGGCCGTAACCCGCAAACACGATCGAGCCCGACGTCTCCGCGGAGTCTGAAAACGACAGTGCCTGAACAGTGGCAGCGCCGGAAAAGATCTGTGGGCTCGCCCCGGTCCTGGTCAGCGTGAGCGTTGTGCCGCCGTCCTTCGAGCCCGCGGTAAACGTGAACGGCATGCGGAAGTCGGTCATGCCGGGCAGCGGCTTCGCGCCCATGCGCTTCAACTCGCCGATGATGTAGTCAGCCGCGAGCTTCTCGCCAGGAGAACCGGTGAGCCGGCCCTCGAACTTGTCGGACGCAAGCGTTTCGACATGAATCCTGGTGCGCGACTGCACGGCCGTGGCCGTCTGCGCGTGCGGTGTGGCGACCAACAGCGCCGTCGCGGCAGCACCGAGAACGAGTCGGAGTGGATTTCGCATGGTGTTCTTCGTGTCCTTCGCGGTTCTCTTCGTGTTCTTCGTGGTTGCCTTACTTGCCGGCGGGCTTGCGGGGCGGGGCCGCCTTGAGCGCCGCCATCGCGGCCTCGTGATTCCACTGCGCCAAGTAGATTTGTCCCGGCGCACCCGTACCGCCGGCGCGGCTCGACGTGAACGCCATCTGCGTGCCATCAGGCGACGGCACCGGCAGGCCGTCGAAGCCGTCGGAGTAGGTAATGCGGACCGGTTCTTTCGCGCCCGCCTTGTCGACCATGAACACTTCGAAGTTCTCGAAGCCAAGCTTGTTCGAGGCGAACACGAAATACTCGCCCGATGGGTGCTCGTACGGCGCCCAGCTCATGGCGCCGAAGTCGGTAATCTGCTTCCGGTCGCTGCCATCCGGCTTCATTGTCCAGACGTTCGCGATCAACCCGTTCTCGTCGAAGTGACGCCAGACGATGCGGCCGTCTTTCGTGAAGAACGTGCCGCCGTCGTAGCCATTCCAGTCGGTCAGGCGCTTTTGCTCCGAACCGTCGGCCTTCATGATGTAGACCTCGGCGAAGTACGACGCGTCGAGCACGAGCTGCTTCTGTTCCTCGGCCGACAAGGTGCGGTTGTAGGCATCGCGCATCGACGAGAACACGATCCACTGGCCGTCGGGAGAGTAACCGCCCTCGGCGTCGTATCCTTTCGCGGTGGTCAGGCGCTTCATGCCGCCGGTCTTTTCGCTGTAAGCAAAAATATCCATCTCGGCGTCGTAGTCCCAGGCGTAGCGCCGTTGCTTGCCCGAGGCGCGGAAGGCGAGCTCGTCATCCTGGTATTGCTTCGACTTGGGATCGAGATGCGTCGAGCCGAACATGATCTCGTCGCTGCCCGGCCGGAAGAACGCGCAGGTCGTCTTGCCGATGCCGGGTGAGACGCGCTTGGTGTCGCCGGTGGCGAAGTCGAGCACGAAGATCTGGTAGAAGGGGTTGGCCGGGTCGCGCTCGCTCTGGAAGACCAGGCGCTTGCCGTCGGGCGACCAGTACCCCTCGCCGGCCCGCTTGCCCTCGACGGTCAGGCGGCGAATGCGACTCAGATACTGCCGCTCCTCAGACGCCGATTGCGTCGCGACCGAGATCGATGACACAGCAAGCAGGACCACGGCCACAGATGACACAGATAACGCAGAACGAAAGACTTTCCTTGAAAACTTAAGCATTCGGTATTTCTCTCTGCGCAATCTGCGTCATCTGTGGCCCTGGTCTCGTCGTTCCGCGTTCATTCTACTAGCCCAGGCCCCAGGGACGAAATTGGCCGCGGATACCTTAGGATGTGAGCATGAAACTCGGGCTATGGCTGGGTTTGGGAGCCCTGGCGGCCGCCTCTGTGGCGGCAGCCCCTGCCGACGTGAAAATGCTCGAGGTCACCGGCGAAGGCGCCAAGTACTGGTCACGCTGGCGCGGACCGTCGGGGCAAGGACAAGTGCCCGCCGGGCAATACACCGATCGCTGGTCACCGACCACCAGCGTCCAGTGGAAGGCTGCGGTGCCCGGCCGCGGCAACTCGTCGCCCATTGTGTGGGGTGATCGCATCTTCCTGACCACGGCCCGCGACCAGGGCCTGCGCCTCTCGATGCTCGCGTTCTCTCGCAAGGACGGCGCGAAGATCTGGGAGACCGACATCCCGCGGAACGGCGTCGAGTACCCGCACGAGAAAAACGGATACGCCTCGGCCACCGCCGCGACCGACGGCGAACTGGTCTACGCGTCGTTCGGCCGGCACGGCCTCGCGGCGTTCGACTTCAACGGCAAGATCGTGTGGCACCGCAAGTTCGGCATCATCGACAACTACCACGGGCCTGCCGGCTCGCCCGTGCTCTATAGGGACCGCGTGTTCATCTACCAGGACGCCAACCCCGCGCCTGGTCAACGCGCCTTCGTCGGCGCCTTCGACAAGAAGACCGGCAAGACCATTTGGGAAACGCCGCGCAGCGAAACCGTGGGCTGGGGCACCGCCGTCGTGATCAATACCGGAGAGCGCGATGAGCTGGTGGTCAGCAGCCAGCGCCGGGTCGCCGCCTACGATCCCGAGACCGGCAAGGAGCTCTGGACCGTTCGCGGCATGACCTTCGAGGTCATCCCGACGCCGGTCGTCGGTCACGGCCTGGTCTTCGCTTCGTCGGGACGCGCGGGTCCGACGATGGCAATCAAACCTGGCGGCAGTGGCGACGTGACCGCCACGCACGTGGCCTGGAGTTCGCCGAAGGGCTCGCCGTTTGTTCCGTCGGGCATCGTCGTGGGCGACCTGCTATACCTGATCAACGACATGCAGAGCATCCTCACGGTTCATGAAGCCGCAACCGGCACGCTGGTGTACCAGAACCGCCTGGGTGTCGCGCAGCGAGAGGGCTTCTCGGCCTCGCCGGTTCACGTGAACGGCAAGATCTTCTTCACCAATGACGATGGGCAGACGTTCGTCGTGGAGGCGGGCCGCTCGTTCAAGCTGCTGCACGTGAACGAACTTGGCGCCCGCACGCTGGCATCGCCCGCTCTTGTGGATGGCACGTGGTACTGGCGCACCGACGAGGCGTTGCTCGCGATCAGGTAATGTGGAGGCAACCCTTCCTTGTCCACCGAAGCGCTGGCGCGAAGGTGGAAGGGTTGCCTATTTCATCTGCACGGTCAGGTCGGTGGGCTTGCCGGCTGCCACCGTAATCCTCTGCGGCGCACTCTTCAGCGCCTCGTGCCAGAAGCGGAGTTCGTAGGTGCCGGGCGGCACGTTGTCGATCGAGAACCGCCCGTCCGCGCCCGTCACGACCGCGGCATCGGCGGTCACCACCAGCCACCCGCGCATCCATGGATGCGTGTTGCAGCTCAGGCGCACATTCCCGGCGTTGCCAATCGGCTTCGTGATCGTGAGCCCGGCGATCGGCAGCGCCACGTTGAACAGCGTGCGCCCGTTCTCGAGCTGCGCGTTGGTGGTGTGAAGAATCGGGTCCTTGCTGGTCGTCTTCACGTTCGCATTGGGCCGCGCGATCTGCACGCGCGGGGCGAAGGCGCACTTGTCGTTCGTGATCGTGGGCTCAGCGGCGGCCGCGCGCTTGCCCTGAGCGAGCGTCAATGAGTCGAAGGGCTTGACGCCGGTGAGCACCACGACGGCATTGGCCAGCCGGCCTTGGGCATCGACGACCACGGCCTGGTCGGCCAGCTCCGCGCCGCACACCTTTTGATCGATCGTCACGCGAACCGGAGCCAGGCTCTTGGCCGTGGTGGTGATCGTGCCGGTGACGCTACCGGCCTGCGCGAATGCGGCCGACGCTAGCGCCGCGCACGCAATGGTTCCAAGAATTCCCAGAGCAAATAGCCGACCCATGACACAACCCTCTCGCCGCGATACTTGACTGGAATCGAGGCGCCGAGCGATGCGGCAAGCGCGCCCGTGCCGGTAAGGCCCTTGCGAATCTGCGGAGTGACCCACAATTCCCGATTCTCGCCGTTCAGCTCGACACCCAGGGTCCAGGTATTGGGTGCTGCGCTGGTGTCGCGCCCGACGTACACATTGTAGAGATACGCGCGATCAACCAACGTGTCGACAGGCAGCTCCACTTTGCCATGCGCCTGGACGTACCAGTCGCCCACCATCGTGCCGGCGGCGATGAACGGCTCAAAGACGACGGTGCCTTTGCCGAACCCCTTGTACAACTCTCCGGTTGGCAGCGTGGCTTCGAGACCGAACGAGACAATGCGCGGCGTTGTCGTGCTGGCGTATGCGGCGTATTTGATGGCCACCGCCAGGTCGCCGATCGCTGAGGCGCGCGAGGTTTGAAAGTCCCAGTTGTAGAACGGGATGCCGACTTCGTACATCGCTCGCCGGCCGATCCGGCGTTCGTAGACCGCGACGAGACCGACGTCGGTCGCTGACGCCGAACTGGGTTCGGTGGCGTGGCTGACGACGGGCAGAAGCAGGAACTCATTCTCCGGAAATGCCTTCTCGGTGATGATCGGCCGCGGGAAGTTGGCATTCCCGCTGGGCCACCTGGCCTCTTTGCAGAAGCCGCGCATGTGCTTCACGAATCCGGAAATCTGCTCGCGCGTCAGGGAGTCTTCGAAACCGGGCATCTCGGGCGACAGGCCCACACCGGGTCCGCCCTTCGCGATCGCCCGTGCCCAGTCAGCATCTGGTTCGGGTGTCGTCACCTTGCACTCGGTGAAGTCCATCGGTTCGACGGTGATAGTGGGCTCTTTAACCTTGCCGCTGCCATCGTCGGCATGACAGCGTGCGCACCAAGCGCTCCACATCTCTGCAACGGTCGTGGGCGTCGGCCCGCCTACGCTCGACTGTTGTTCGGCGAGCTTCGGCGCGGTCGCGCCGTAGCGGCTTTCGGCCGCGGAGGCGGATTGGTTAACCGTCTGGCCAAGGACCAGCACCGCGAGAACGAGGGAAATCAACCTTGAGACTATGCCGGACTGGGCCGCGAATCGCCAAAGATGAGATGGCGTCGCACGGTGCCCAGTGACTAGACTTGCATGAGAGCGATGAAGTAGGTAAAATAACTACTTTAAGGAGCAAGGTGATGGGCATCGCTATCTCGGCCGCTACTGCCAATCGCGACTTCTCAGCGCTGCTTCGGAAGGTGCGCGGCGGAGCCTCGTTTGTCGTGACCTCTCATGGACGACCCGTAGCCCGGATTGTGCCGGTAGCCGACGGCGCCGCTGTAGCAGGAACGGCCAGAAATACGTTGTTTCATCGGCTGGCGGCTGCGCGGGTGGTCGATGCCGGCCGCTGGAACCGCGATGAGCTTTACGAGGACGAACGATGAACGTGGCGGTCGACACGAACATTCTCGCCTATGCTGAAGGCGTCAACGGCTTGCAGAACAAGCAGGCGGCCATCGCGCTGCTGCAGGCGCTGCCCCCAGAGTCGACGCTGCTGCCGGTCCAGGCCCTGGGCGAGCTGTTTTCTGTTCTCGTCCGCAAGGCCCGCAGGTCGCGGGCCGACGCGTCTGCCGCCGTGCTCAGTTGGGGCGATGCCTTTCCGCTGATCGAGACCTCGAACGACGTGTTGCTGGCGGCGACGGACCTGGCTCAGGCGCATCAGCTGAGCCTCTGGGACGCCGTGATGCTGTCGGCGGCGGCCGATGCGCGGTGCCGGCTGCTGCTCTCCGAAGATCTCCAGGATGGATTCACCTGGCGCGGTGTGACCGTCACCAATCCGTTTGCGTCGCGGCGACACCCCCTGCTCGAAGCGCTGATCAGCACCTGACCACTCATTGGTCTGAAACGACCACTCATTGGTCTGAAGAGGCCGCCAGGCCGCAAGTGATGGACGCATCGCGTCCTCCCAGATACCCTTTGGGGTCATGTTCCGTTACCACTTCGCTCTTCTGGCAACTGCCCTCGTCGTCTTGGCACTGATCGCAACCCCACTTGCGGCTCAAACTGTTACCACCTTAAGCGGCAGGGTGACCCAGGGCGCGAACAACCTGCCGATGGCCGGCGCGCTGGTCGTGATCGACGAGTTGCGGCGCGAAGTGCGCGCCGACGAGCAAGGCAATTACGTCTTCGCCGCCGTGCCGCCCGGTCCGTATCACGTCGGGGTACGGGCCGAAGGCTACACTACCAAGCGCACCAAGGTGACGGTGGGCGCCACGCCGACGACGCTCAATCTGTCGATCGATTTCGATCTGCACTTTGCCGAGGTGCTGTCAGTCAGCCCCAATGCGCGTCCGCAGTTCGAGTCGTACCAGCCGACCACCGTGCTCGATGGGCAGGAGCTGACGAAGAACCTCGAGTCCACGCTGGCGGCGACGTTGTCGGAGGCACCCGGCGTGGCGCTGCGCGAATTTGGACCGGGGCCGGCGCGGCCGATCATTCGCGGCCTCGACGGCGATCGAGTGGCCGTGCTCGAGGATGGCCAGCGGATGGGTGACCTGTCGAGCCAGTCTGGCGATCACTCGGTGCCCACCAACCCGGCCGCCGCCAGGAGGATTGAAGTGGTTCGTGGGCCGGCCACGCTTCTCTACGGCGCCAACGCGATCGGCGGCCTGGTCAACGTGATCACCGACTCGATCCCCAGCGAGAAATCGCAGGGCGCGTCGGGCAACATCACCATGAACTACGGGAGCAACGCGGGTGCCGCCGGTGGCGCCGGCGACATCCACGTCGGCAACGGGAAGTTTGCGCTGCACTTTGGCGGCGCCGGCACTCGGGCAGGCAACTACACCACGCCCGAGGGCGACGTGCCGAACTCCGAATCGCGCACCGCCATGGGCCAGGTCGGCGCGGCCTGGACGGGAGAGAAGTCGTACCTCGGGGCCAGCTACGGCTACGACGATTCAAAGTACGGCATCCCGGTGGTCGAAGACGGCAGCATCAGCCTTACGCCCAAGCGCCACTCGTTCAGCGCGCGCGCCGGCGGCAAGAACCTCGGCGGCTGGCTGCAATCGTATCGGGCCACCCTCGGCGTCCGCCGCTACGAGCACTCCGAATTGCAAGGCACCGCGGTCGGCACGACGTTCCACAACGACACGCTCGAGGGCGAGGCGCTGTTGTCGCACAAGCGGTTGGGCAGGCTGATTGGCAGCTTCGGCGGCTGGTTCATGAATCGCGCGTTCGACGCCATTGGCGTCGAGGCGCTGTCGCCGCCAGTCGACCAGCGCGCGTATGCCGGCTTCCTGTATGAAGAAGTGGAATCGCCGCACGCCACGCTCCAGTTTGGCGGGCGCCTCGATCACACCAGGTACGAACCGGAGGGTGGACTGCGCGCGCGCGACTTCACCGAATTTTCTGGATCACTCGGCCTGTTGATCAAGCCGCAGGCCGCCAAGGACAATTTCGTCGTCGCGCTCAATCTGGCGCGGGCGGCGCGCTACCCCGCCCTTGAAGAGCTGTATTACTTCGGTCCCCACCCGGGAAACCTGGCCTTCGAAATCGGCAACGATAGCCTGGGAGTCGAGCACGCCCTCGGCTTCGACCTCTCATTGCGCGGACGGGGCGAGCGCTTTGAAGGCGAGCTGAGTTTCTTCCGCAACGACATCACCAACTACATCTTCCGGCAGCCCACCGGCGACATCAAGGAGGACTTTCCCGTGGTCCGCAACATCGCCGCCGACAGCGTGTTGATGGGCGTCGAGGCGCACGGCGACGTCAGGCTTGGTCATGGGCTGACGCTGGAAATGACCTACGACTGGGTGCAGGGCGAGTTAAAGGCGTCGGGAGCCGCGCTTCCGCGCATTCCGCCATTCCGCGTGCTGGGCGGGCTCACCTATCAGAAGAACGCGTTCCAGGCCGGGGCCAGCATGCGGGCGGTGTCTGAGCAGACGCGCGTGTTTGGCAATGAGACCACGACCGGCGGCTACGTCACCGGCAAGGCGTTCGCCTCGTATTCATTCGAGCGTGGTGGGGTGCTCAACACCGTGACCGCCCGGCTCGACAACGCCACCGACAAGCTGTATCGCAATCACCTGAACTACTTGAAGGACGTGCTGCCGGAAGTGGGCCGCAGCTTCAAGCTGGTCTACGCGCTGGGTTTTTAAGGGCAACCCCAACGAAGGGGTTGCTAGTTCCTGCCCGGCTGCACGACCCGCAACCGGTGCTCTCGTGCCGCGGTTGCGAGACGCTCATCGTACGTGATGAACTCCACCTCGTCGTCTATGGCGAGTGCCGTGGCCAGGTGAATGGCGTCGAGCGATCGCAGCGTCGGCGACTCCAGGTTCCCGGCTGCCACGCAGATCGCGGCACTCAGTCCCAGCAGGAAGAACCCGCGCATAGGTTCGGCGGCGGGCGGAGGCGTTGCCCGCACCCGCTTAAGCGCGCGAGTTACTTCGATTCCGGCGACAATCGACGTTGAGGCCTCGATCTCGTCGGTGTCGAGGTAATCGATGAGCGCCAACGACTCGCGCTCAAGACGCTCGAGCTTGACGATCGCCGACGAATCAAAATACGCGACCCTCACAGCCGTTCTTCGCGCAGTTCCGCGATGACGTCTTCACTGGGAGGCGTATCCGGCAGACCGGGCTCTGGCGGCGGAAGGCCGCGGAGCGATCGCGTTGGCGGTGTGGCGCGGCCTTCGCCCACCAGGCGTTCAAGGGTGCTCAGCTTGGCTGCCGGCAGCGGCACCAGGAGGGCGACCACATGGCCGTACTCGGTCACGCCCAGCGTTTCCCCGAGTTTGACCCGATCGACATAGATGGAGAGATTCTGGCGTAATTCACGAACGCCAACCGTGTCAGGGCCACGCCGTGCGTTTTGGACGTCCATGATGTAGCACAGTGTAGCACAAAACGGGTTGCCCCAGACAAGAGGCAACCCGCCGTGCTGTTTTCGGCGGCTAGAAGCGGTACTTCACGCCCAGGCGGAACACGCGCGGCGCGATGATTTCCGTGGGCTGCAAGTATGTCGACCCGTTGCGATTGGTCTGGTCCGTGATCGTATTGGTATTCAGCGAGTTGAAGAGGTCGATGGTGCCTTCAATTGACTGGTTGCCGAACGTCTTGAACCGCTTCGAGAGGCGATTGTCCCAGATCTTCGTCGACTCGTAGCGGCCGGCCCGTGACTCGACGCGAATCGCGATGTTGGTGTTGTTGGCATCGCGGATTTGCACTTCGCGGAAGTGCGGTTCGCCGCTCTGCGAGAGGAACGACGAGGCGAACATCAAGCCCCAGGGCAGCTGGTAGCTGCCGCTCACGCGTACCGCGTAGTTCCACGACGACCGTGCGAACTGGAAGTTCTGAACGCCGTAGTTGTTCGCCGTCGTAATTCCAGGTCCGTACAGCGCCTCGTTCGGGTTCCGCGGAGCGTTGTCGCGCAGGTCGCGGTAGTCAGCGTCGAACGACACCAGGAACGAGTAGTGGTTCGACAGCTGCTTGTTCAGCGTCGTCCCGAAGGCATGATAGCGATTGTTGCCCGTTGCCTGCACCCGGCGTTCGATGTTCTGGCCGAACGTCGGATAGGTGCTCGGCACTGAGTAGACGATCAGAGTTTTATCATCGGCGGTCCCCGTGAGGTTGTCGCGGCCGGGATCGATGCCCGTTCGGGTCACAGTGTAGGCCTCGTACGGCAGCGCCAGGTTGACAGCCATGTTGCTGTTGCCGTCGATCTTCCGCACGTAGTTGAACTGCAGCGTCATCGCCCGGCTCAGGCCGAGGTCCAGTCCCGCTGTGTACTCGTCCACGAATGGTCCTTTGAGATCGGGATCGATCGAGCGGTTGGTGCCGCCGCCAGCGGTCGAGGTGAGGTTGGCCGCTACTGGGACGAACGGGATGCGACCGTCCCAGTTCGAGTACGTGCGGGTGATGATCGCGTTGGAGTTGACATCGGCGCCACCAGGTCCAGGGTTCGCCGAGGCGCCAGAGCTGCCGCCGACGTAGCGGCCGTAGCTGGCGCGTAGCGCGACCCGCCCCTCGCCGGTCAGGTCGTAGACCGCAGAGACGCGCGGCACCAGCGTCTGGTAGATCGGGAAGTTACCTTCACCCTTGTATTCAAAGATGTTCTTCGTGGCAAAGGGGCCGGTGCCGGGGTTGCCCTGCTCGGGCAGGAAGCTCGAATAGCGATCGAAGCGCACGCCGACATTGAGCGTCAGCTTGCGGCTCATCGTGATCTTGTCGTTGATGTAGGCCGAGTTATACCACTCGCCAGATGCGGTGGTGTTCGGGTAGTCGTAGACCAGCACCGAATCAGGCCGCGTGAAGCAGCCGTCGTAGTTCTGAGCCTCGTTGCATCCCGCGTCGCCGGTCAGGCTGCGATAACGATACTGCTGCTGGTTCGGGTAGCCGATGTTCTCGGTCGACTGGATGTTGCGCCAACCGAGATAGCCCGACTTCAACTCGTGGTTGCGGCCCCAGAAATTGGCGAAGTACGCGAAGGTGGCGCCGTACTGCCAGCGCCGCGGCGTGCGGTCGACCTCGAGAAACGCGCCGCGCACGGCCGTGGTGGCCAGGTCGCTCTTCCGCACCTCCGTCGTCCATGGCACGTCGGGCCACCAGTAGCCGCCGCGCTGCAGGCTGGCGTCGAAGGTTGCGCGCGACGACAGGATCGACAGGTATTTGAACGACGGCCCGACCAGCGACCACGAGTCCTGGTTCTGCGTCGATTCGAGTGGCACAAAGCGGCTTGCCGTGCGGTACGGCTGCCACTTGCGGCCGACCTGGAACATGCCCTCGAACTTGTTGTTCTTGGTCATCTGGTAGGTGAACTTGCCGGTGGGATCCTGCAGCTTGGTGTAGAACTCCACCTGCTGACGGTCGGCCAGGCTGATGAAGCCCGGAATGAGGTTGCCCGACGAAGCGTCGCGATGGCTGGCGTAGAACCAGAGGCGATCCTTCAGGATCGGTCCGCCGATCTCGCCGTAGAAGTCCTTGTAGCTAGTGAACTTGTTGACGCCGGGCGCGTAGCCTTTGGCGAGCAATTCCGGCGTGATGTTCTTGCCCTGGAAGTCACCCGACTGGTAATTCGCCGAGCCCAATCCCTTGAACGTGTTGCTACCCGACTTGAGCACGAGGTTCATCGTCAGGCCGGGGTTCATGGCATCCGCGCCCTTGGCCGCCGTCGTAATCTGCGCTTCCTCGTACGTGCCAAAGTCGCCGTAGGTCTGGTCCCAGATCATGCCGTCGTAGCTGACCACACCGCCGCCGGCGCGGCCGAAGGTGCGCGCGGTCGGGCCCGAACCGGTGCCGAAGTTCGAACCGCCAACGTCGAACGACGTCGCGTAAAGACCGGGGATCATCGAGACCAGCGCGGTCAGGCTGCGGCTGGAGGGCAGGTCGTCAAGCTTCTGCTGATCCCAGTTGACGGCGACGCTCGCCGACTCAAGGTCAATCGTCGGCGACTGGCTGGTCACCGTGATGCTCTCCTGCAAGGCTGCCACTTCCATCTTGCCGTTAATCGTCGCCGTGGCACCGGCGTTGAGGTTCACGCCCTCGATGTTCAGCGTCGCAAAGCCCGGCAGCACGAACGAGACCTTGTACTGACCGCCAGAGAGCAGCGTGAACCGGTATACGCCTTGTTCATCGGTGACCGCGGTGCGGGCACCGCCGATCATGTTGGGGCTGGTGATCGACACCGTGACGCCGGGCAGGGCGCCGCCGCTGGTGTCGCTGGCCCGTCCAGTAATGGCACCCGTTTGCTGCTGCGCCTCAGCCGAACTCCCCAGCGCCACAGCCAGCGCCAGCGAAGTCAGCCACACTACACTCCAAGACTTCCAATTCATACCCGGCTCCTTGTCGCGGCATCACCCCTGGAACTGAGGGGACGGTCCCAAAGATGGACACGATACCGGGAACTTATAGCACCGATGGCTCCCGGGCGTTCAGGGTGTTGCCCGTCCCGCCGAAGAGACAGTCGCCTATAATCAACCGATGCGTCGAGCGACCAGCCTCCTCCTGTTTCTATCCGTCGTCCTCATCGCTTCGCCGTCGGCCCAGGGCCCCCCGGCCTGGCTCGATCCCTACCGCGAGAATGCCGACAAGCTGATCAAGGCGGCGACCGCCGATCGGTTCGCGTGGGACCGCGTCGCCGAACTCACCGACACCTACGGCCAGCGGATCAGCGGCTCCGACAACCTGAATCGCGCCATCGCCTGGGCCGTCGAGACGATGAAGAAGGATGGGCTCGAGAACGTGCACACCGAGCGCGTGATGGTGCCGAAGTGGGTGCGTGGCGCCGAGAGCCTGGAGATCACCAATCCGCCCCACCACGTCGTCCCCCTCTTGGGATTGGGCGGTAGCGTCGCAACGCCACCGGCGGGCATCGAGGCCGAGGTGATGGTGGTGGCGAGTGGCGATGCGCTCACCAGGCGCGCCGCGGAAGCCAAGGGCAAGATCGTGTTGTTCAACGTGCCGTACACGAATTACGGCGAGACCGTGGCCTATCGATCCGGCGGCGCCCGCATGGCGGCCCAGTACGGGGCCGTGGCGGCGCTGGTGCGAGCCGTGGGTCCCGTTGGCCTGCGCACGCCGCACACCGGCGGCATGAACTACGGCGACGACACCGTTGGCAAGATTCCGACCGCCGCCATTCCCGTGGAAGATTCCTTGCGTATTCAGCGACTCACCAATCGTGGCATCAAGGTGCGCTTGCGCCTCAAGATGGAAGCGCACTTCGACGCCGACGTCGAGTCGTTCAACGTCGTCGGCGAAATCCGCGGCAGCGAGAAGCCAGAAGAGATTGTTTTGGTCGGCGGCCACTTCGATTCGTGGGACACCGGCGCCGGCGCGTCCGACGATGGCGTGGGGTGCGTGGTGACGTGGGAAGCGGCGCGGCTGATGAAGACGCTGAACATCCGTCCCAAACGCACCGTGCGCGTGGTCCTGTTCACCAACGAAGAGAACGGCACGAGGGGCGGCAACGGCTATCGCGATCAGCACGCCAACGAAGCGGCGAACCACGTGATGGCGTTTGAATCCGACTCCGGCGTGTTCGCGCCGGCGCGTCTTGGCTTCTCAGGCTCCGACGCCGCGCGCCGGATCATCGCCGAGATCAGCACGCTGCTGACGCCGCTCGGCCTGCAGGACGTGGGCACCGGCGGTGGCGGCGCCGACATCGGCCCGATCGCCACGCTCGGCAAGGTGCCGATGATGGCCTACTCGGGCGACGCGACCAAGTACTTCACCATTCACCACACCCCGGCCGACACGGTGGATCGCATCGAGCCCGCGGAGGTGTCAAAGGCCGCCGCCGCGATCGCGGCGATGATCTACGTGGTCGCCGACATGCCGCAGGGCTTACCCAAATGATCGCGCACCTGCTCGCAACGATCGCCGTGTTCGCGTTGACAACCCAGCCCGCACCCACTGCCTCGGACGCGTCGGCGGTCGTGGCGGGAGCCACCGCGTCTGTCTACCTGGTGATCAACAACCCGACGATGTACGACATCTACGTGACGTCGGCGACGAGCGAGGTCGCGGCGAAAGTGGAGCTGTGTTCAGCAGACAAGGCGATCGACTACCTGACCGTGGCGTCGTACGGATCGTTGGAGTTGAAAGCCGGCGGAATGTTTCTACGCCTCTCGGGCATGAAGCGCGAACTGCACGCGGGCGAGTCGATCACCGTCACGATGATGACCGACGGCGGTGTCACGATCGTGGCCACCGCCGTCGTCAAATCTTAACCTTTCTTGATACTCGATCTGCCGCACCGGAGGTATATTCCACCCATGACGAAATACCTCCTTGGCCTCACTCTGGTCCTGGCTGGGTCGGCGTCGCTGACACCTGCCGCGCAGGGCCGCCGCGCGCTGGTGCTGGACGACCATTCCAGGATTGTGGGCGTCGGCGATCCCCAGCGATCGCCCGATGGCGTGTGGGTGGCCTACACCGTGACGACCATCGATGCCGAGAAGGACAAGCGCAACACCGACGTCTGGATGATCAAGTGGGATGGCAGCGAGCAGCTGCAGCTCACCTCGTCGCCCGACCACGAATCGTCACCGCGTTGGAGTCCAGACAATAAGTACCTCGCCTTTGTGGCTTCGCGCGGCACCGAGGACGAGAAGAAAAAGGGCGGGCAGATTTGGCTGCTCAGCCGGGCCGGCGGCGAAGCGCTGCGCGTCAGCGATGTCAAGGGCGGCATCGCCGACATCCAGTGGTCGCCCGACAGCACCCGCATCGCCTTTGTCGCCGACGATCAGGATCCCGCGGACGAGCCCGAGAAGATGGACGGCTGGAAGCGCAAGACGGCGCCGCCGATCGTCATCGATCGCTATCACTTCAAGGAAGATCGCACCGGCTATCTCAAGGATCTCTACCGCCACATTGCCGTGTTCGATCTCGCCAGCAAGACGGCGACGGTGATTACCAAGGGCAACACCGACGATGCGAGCCCGTCGTGGTCGCCGGATGGGAAGCAGATCGCCTTTCTCAGCAAGCGTGGCAACGCCAATCCCGATCGCACGTCGAATGAAGACGTGTGGGTCGTCGATGCCACGCCCTTCGGCACGCCGAAACAGCTCACCAGCACGCCGGAAGGGGAGGGCGGCCGCCCCGCCTGGAACCCGGATGGCAGCCGCATCGCGGTGCTGGCCGGCGACAACGATCAGAACACCGCGTACGGCATGAACAAGCTGGTGGTGGTGCCGTCGAACCCGCCCGCCTCGGCAGGTCCGGCCACCAAGCCGCCCGTCTACATGCCGTCGCTCGATCGCGCCGTCTCGAACATCGCCTGGTCGGCGGACGGCCAGCACATCTCGTTCCTGCTGCAGGACGACCGCACCAATCACGTCGCCACCGTGCCGGCCGAGAATCCCAACGGCGCGGTGCAGCGCAAGTCCACCGGCCGCCGCGTGATCAGTGCGCTCAGTCCTGGCCAGGACGGCAACTTCGCCGTGCTGTCGACGGCGCCGACGCAGTTCACCGAGGTGTATGCACTCGAAGGCTCGAACCTCCGCCAGTTAACGAAGCACAACGATGCGCTGGCCGGCGAATTGCAGCTGGCGACCACCGAAGATTTTCAGTCGAAGAGCAAGGACGGCACCGACGTGCACGGGCTGATCGTGAAGCCGGCCGGCTTCAAGGCCGGCACGAAGTATCCGACGCTGCTGATCGTTCACGGCGGACCGAACGGGCAAGACCAGCACGCGTTCAACTTCGATCGCGAATTCCTCGCCGCCAACGGCTACGTCGTCCTTGCCATCAACTACCGCGGCAGCGCCGGACGCGGCAACGCGTGGCAGAAGGCGATCCACGGCGACTGGGGCAATCTTGAAGTGGCCGACTTGCTGGGTGCGGCAGACGAGGCCGTGAAGCAGGGGATTGCCGATCCGAATCGCCTCGGCATCGGCGGCTGGAGCTACGGCGGCATTTCCACGAACTACACGATCGCCACCGACACCCGTTTCAAGGCGGCGATCAGCGGCGCCGGCAGTGCCATGCAGTTCACGATGTACGGCCTCGATCAATACATCATCCAGTACGACCAGGAGATGGGGCAGCCGTGGAAGGCGAAGGACAAGTGGCTGAAGGTGTCCTACCCGTTCTTCAACGCCGACAAGATCAAGACGCCCACCCTCTTCATGGGCGGCGAGAAAGACTTCAACGTGCCGATTGCTGGCGGTGAGCAGATGTACCAGGCCCTGAAGAGCCTGGGCGTCGACACCCAACTGGTGATTTATCCCGGCCAGTTCCACGGCCTGACGATGCCGAGCTACGAGCGAGACCGATTGCAGCGCTACCTGAACTGGTTCAACAAGTACTTGCAGCCGGCGGTGGCCTCAACGTCCCAGGCTAAGTAGGGCGGTCAGGCGCCTGCTCCCGCGGTCCGGCGTGGCCGGCCGGAGTTGCGAGAGCGGCGACCTGCCTTGTCGCGGTACATCCGTTCGTCAGCCACCATCAGCAGCTCATTGAAGGTGCGTCCATCATCGGGAAAGCGGGCGCAGCCGGCGCTGATCGACAGCCCGACCCGCACACCCGGCCGCGGCTCGAAGGGATACGCGCCGACCGCGCTCTGGATGTCGGCCACCCGCTGGGCCTCGTGTTCCGGGTTACAGCCCCACAACACGACCATGAACTCGTCGCCGGCAAAGCGCGCGCACAGGTCGCTCTGGCGGACCGTGGATCGCAGCACCGTGCCGATCGCACGCAGCGCCCGATCGCCCGCTTCGTGCCCGTAGGTGTCGTTGATCTCCTTGAGACGATCGAGGTCGAGGACGATCACGCTGGCGCTCGTCTCGGTCCCGGCCGCGCGGGTCAGCCCGGCCTCAAACTGCTGATCGAACGAACGTCGGTTGGGCAGGGCCGTCAGCGCGTCGGTGTGCGATTCGTGCTGCGTCTGCTCGTACCGCGTTGAGTTGTAGATCACGGCCGCGGCCTGCTCACTGACCCGGCCGAGCACGCGCCGGTGCTCGTCGGTGAAGGAGCCCACGATCGTGTGATAGATCACCAGGCCGCCGATGCGCTGCCCGTCGATGATCAGTGGACACGCCAGCAGCGCCGCCAGGTCTTCACCGCGACCGGCACGGCCGTCGGCGCAGGCGGGGAGCTGCGCCGAGAGATCGCTCCACGACTTGGGCGCCCACGCGAACAGGGCCTCGGTGCCGGGACCGTGTGCATGGCGGCAGCCGTAGCCGTCGGTGTCGTTGCCCAGGAACAGCGCGCAGGTCTCGAACGGCACCAGCCGGCTCACCTTGTCGTGAATCAGTACCATCGCGTCCTCGACGCCCAGGCTCGAGCCGAGGGCTTGCGCGATCTCGTACAACGTCTGCTCCTCGCGGTGGGTGCCGCTGATGTCCTGGAGCACCCCCTGGTGTGCCGGCGCCTCGACGGGCAGGGGCGCCGACAAATGCAACCGCTCGATCAACAGGTCGACCAGCGCCGGGTCGAATGCCGTGCCTGCGTGCTCTCGCAATACGGCGAGCGACGCAACTGCCGTGCGCGCCGGCCGGTACGGCCGCTCGGTCTGCAGTGTGCTGTAGCAATCCGCAATCGCGAGAATGCGCGCGCCCACTGGAATGGCCTCGCCGCGCAGCCCGTTTGGATAGCCCAGGCCGTCCCACCGTTCGTGATGGCACAGCACCAGTTCAGCGACCGGCGCGCCGAACGGCACGTTCCGCAGGATTTCGGCACCCGCGCGCGGGTGAACCTTGACGCGCTCGAACTCCTCGGGCGTCAGCGCTTCAGGTTTCGCGAGGATGTGTTCGGGGACGGCCATGTTGCCCACGTCGTGCAGCAGGGCGGCGGTGCGTACCGCCCGCACCTCGTTTTCGGAGAGGCCCAAGGCTTCGGCCAGCGTCGCCGCGTACAGCTGGATCGACCGGATATGCTCCGGTGTGCAGCCGGCCTTCGCCTCGATGGCGAGCGCCAGCGCCTCGATGGTGGCCAGTTGCACCTCCATCGCCCGGCGCGTTTCGCCTTGTTCCTCGCGGAGTCGAGCGACCACCGTGTGATAGCTCCGAAACACCAGGTACAGGGGCGCCGCCAGTAGCGCCAGCCAGACGAACAGTCCCTGTTGCCATGCCATCGTCGCGGCCGCAGCCAGCGCCGCGCCGGCCAGGTAGCTCGGCGCGCTCCACAGGAAGTTGCGATGCCAGATGCGCGCCACGGGCTGACGCGTCGAGAGCGCGATCGCGCCGGCGACCAGTGCGGTGTTGACGAAGAAATACAGCGGCGCCACGATGGCGGCCGCCCGTACCAGCGCCGCCAGGCTCGAAGGGTCCGCGCCCATCACCACGCCCAACGGCAGGCCGGCCACCCACACCGTGGTCGTCAGCGACGCGATGCTGAACACCACTTGGTGTGTCGGGTTGCGTTCGCGGGTCCTCAGGGTGCACTGGGCCCACGCGCTGAGCGCCGGGATGAACACCGTTGGCGCCGGCCCGAGCACGAACAGTGCCCAGAAGTTCACCGCATGCGACAACGAGAGGTTCGAGCGGCTGCGGCCGAGCGGCAACTCGATCTTCGCCGTCGAGGTCGCAACGGCGAGGGCCAGTAACATGAGGGTCAGGCCCGGATTCTGCGGCGGTAACCCTCGCGCGGAGTCGATCAGGCACAGAGCGCCCGCCACCACCACCGCGACGACGTAGGCGCGAGCCGGGATCGGTAGGGCCACGAAGGTCGACCGATCCGACTTCCGCCGGCCTGGCAGGCTGGTGCTCATGAGCGGTCAGGCCACCCACAGGCGATGTCGTTGCCGGAAAAACAAAAAACGACATTAGAAAACTTTAACGACACATAGTGACGCTGTGCATCTTGTATGCCGCCACCTCGGCTGCTTTGTGATTCATGCGTGTTGTAAGGCCATTTGTTGCATATTTGTCCGACTTGAGAACCTGGAACTGAAACGGTTTTAGGTCCGGCTTTTGTTCTGTAATAGCACAAATGCTTACGAAGCTGACGTGAGGCCCGGCGCCGCGCTGAACGGTAGATTCGAGAAGGCGCAGCTGTCGGTGGCCTGGTGACGTGGAACATCATCGAAGAAGGGCTGGCGGCTGGACAGACCGACCCGATCTACTAGGGGTCACGAACACGACCGCTATTCGCGTGAAGTAGCGTCCAGGCGGCGCTGCAGCCCCGCTGCGATTCGCCCGCCGATCGCGCCCTGGACACGGGAGCGCACATCATCCGGGCCTGCGGCGGTGGGAAGGTCCGCGTCGTTCGCGACTTCAAACACCCAGGTCCACTCGCGGCTGCCGTCACGTGTTCGCACCAGTTTCACCGTGACTCGCCATCCCGCCGGCAATTGCTGCAGCGTACCGGCCAGCAGCGCGTCGGCGCCGCGTCGGACGTCTACACCGGCTCTACCATCGGAGCGACGGCGAGCACCGGAGCCATGATTGTTTACAGCGGCAGTTGCACCAACGTCGGGACGTGCACGGCGACGGCGACGACTGCCGGCGACGCGAATCACGCCTTGAGCTCGGCGGTCGCAACCGCTCAGATTACGAAGGCCGATGCGACGGTCGTGGTCACGCCCTACGTCAAGGAGTATGATGGCCAGCCGCACACGGCGACCGTCACTTCGATCAGCGGCGTTAACGGCGAGACCGTGGCCACCGTCGGCGCCGTCACCCTGAGCACGACACCCACCAATGTCGGCACCTACTCCACCGACTCCTGGAGCTTCACGGGCGCCGCCAATTACAACGACATCGCCGCAACGGTGATCACCAATACGATCAAGGACACCACGGCTCCGGTCTTCACCAGCCTCTCGACCAACGCGCCGACCCTCTGGCCGCCCAATCACAAGATGGTCGCCGTCACCGTCAGCGCTTTGGCCAGTGATCTGGTGGGCGTTTCCTCGCTGAAGATCATCAACGTCACCAGCAGCGAGCCCGACAACGGCCTGGGCGATGGCGACACGGCGGGTGACATCGTCATCACCGGCCCGCTGTCCGTCAACCTCCGCGCCGAACGCGCCGGCAAGGGCAACGGCCGCATCTATACCATCACGGTGGAGGCGCGCGACGCAGCCGGCAACGCGAGCACGAAGACCTGCACCGTCTTCGTGCCGAAGAGCCAGGGCAAGTAACCGTTACGCCCTGGCTTGATTCTTCCAGAGCCCGCCCGAAAGAGCGGGCTCTCTCTTTTTCAGGGGACCGCGATCTGATAAACGCGCGGCCACTTCTTGCCGGTCACGAAAATCCGGCGCGTGGCCTTGTCGTAGGCGATTCCGTTCAACACATCCGCTGGCGGCTGTCGCTGCTCGCGCGGCCACAGCGTCGATAGATCGATCCACGCGTTCACGTCGCCGGTGTTTGCCGAGATCCGCGCCACGCGGTCGGTGGTCCAGACGTTGGCCCAGATCTCGCCATCAACCCATTCGAGCTCGTTCAACTGCGGCACCGGCCGTCCGGCATCACGCACCCGGATGGTCTTGACCGCGGCCTGCGTCCTGGGATCGAGAAACGTGAGCGTGTCGCTGCCATCACTCATTACCAGCCCACCCGAGGGGTCGTAGGCGATGCCCCATCCCTCGCCCTGGTAGGCAAAGGTCCGCTTCTGTCGGAAGGTCTTGCGGTCGTAGACGAAGCCAAGGCGATGTTGCCAGGTGAGCTGCAGCAACTCGTCGCCGACCAACGCCAGGCCCTCGGCAAAATACTCCTTCGGAACCTTGATTTCCTGCAGCACCTTGCCGGTGGCAATCTCGACGCGCCGTAAAGACGACTCGCCGTTCAAGCCGGTGCTCTCGTGGAACTCACCGTCGGCGAACACCAGGCCCTGCGTGAACGCCTCGGGGTCGTGCGGAAACGTGGCCACGAGGCGGAAACCCTGCACGGGCGCGGGCTGCCGCTGCGCAATGGTCGCCGGTGCACAGGCGAGTGCGGTGAGCAATGCCATGAACGAAGCCCTTTTCATGCTTCCACTAGAAGTCGACCTGCAACGTGAACTGAATCGCCCGCGCCTGTGTCACCGACGTGATGCGGCCGAAGTTGGCGGAGGTAATGCTCTCGGTAGGCGCATTTCGGAGTGGGAAATTAAATACGTTGAAGGCCTCAGCGGAAACCTTGACGCGCCGGCTGCCGCCGAGTGTAGGAGCCCATTGCATGGTCACGTCGGCGTTGAACACTTTCGGGTTGTTCTCGAACGCCGGGATGGCCGACAGACCGAACAGGGCCCGCAGCCGGTTGGCTTCCTCAGTCAATACCTCGCGGACGCTGTTGCGCGAGTACTGCGATCCCGGACAGGACACGTTGCGGCAGATCGCCTCGTTGACCCAGTCGCCCGTCAGGCCGTCGCCATTGACGTCGCGGGCGACCGTGATGTTCAACGGCGCCTCGGTTCGATACTCGACGATGGTCGCGAGCGTCAGGTTCATTGGCAGCAGATAGACTACGTTGCCGGTGACGACGTGCCGGCGATCGTCGCTGCCCGGGCCCCACTGAAGGTCGGGCCGCTCGGGCACCACCACCGAACTGACGAAGTTGAAGGCGTTGTCGGTGGTCTTCGACAGCGTGTAGGCCACTTCGCCAGAAACCCGGTTGCTCATGCGCTTGCGGACATCGGCGATCAGGCCCTTGTAGCGGATCTCGCCCTGGTTGGTATAGAAGCTGACGTTGGTATAGCGCGGGTCGGGCCTGATGGCGCCGGCGCCGTTGATGTTCGCGGTGCCAGGGCGGCCGGCGTTGGTGTTGGTAATCCCGATCTGATCGTAGCCGCGGTTATAGACCAGGCTGACGTCGAGGCCGAGGTCCCGCGTGAGCTCGCGCCGGTACCCCAGTTGGGTGTTCCAGTTCCAGGGTGTGACCAGGTTGTCGTCGATCACCGACAGACTCGGAGCCGGCACCGTCTGTACGCCGCCGAATGGATTCGGGAAGCCGGGATTATCGATCTGAATCCCAATGATCTTGGGTGGCGTGAACCGCGCGTTGCCGATCACGTTCAAGATGACCTGATCGTAATAAATACCTGAGCCGCCGTAGATCGCCTGGGCGGTGCTGCCCCGGGCGCCCATGAGAACCCGAACCGGGGCGAGAGATTGTTGCGATCGCGGCTGACGCCAGGCCCAGCCGTCCCGGTCACGTCTTTGAGTGCTTCGGTCTTGGCGCCCTCGTAGTCGTATCGCAGCCCGGCGTTGATGGTCAGGCTGCTCGACGGCCGCCAGTCATCCTGGAGATACAACCCGTAGACCTGGTTCGGGCGCGCCAGCGCGGAGTTGCCCTGGTTCTGCGTCAAGCGGCTCGGCGTTCCGGCGATGAACGCATTCAGAGAGGGAAAAGTGTAAGTGCCGCGGAAGTTGGAATCGAAGAAGCTGTCGGACTTGAACAGCTTCACCTGGGCTCCCGCCTTGACGGAATGCTCGCCGGTGCGCGTCCCCGACATCGTCCAGGTGTAGTTGTCCACCAACTGGTAGATCCAGTCCGTGCGTCCCTGCGGGTAGGTGCTGGACCCTCCGAGATCAAAGCCGCCCGTGACGCTGAGGTTGGTGAGGCCGGGATACCCAGGCTTCCAGTCGCCGAAGCTCTGGCCCACTTGCACGTACAGCTCGTTGAGCTTGTTCGAAGACATCACCCACTTGTGGTTAAGGTTGGCGTAGTTGGTCTTGAAGTATTCAGTGTTGCCGTTGAAGTCCAGTAGGGTGCCGCTCTGGCCCGACGGCTGCGTGTCGTTGGTCAGCTGGTAGCGGCCCGTGAGGGACTGGGTGTTCGAGAGCTGAGTGTCGATCTTCGCCGTCACGTTGTGGACGTCGATGAACTCGGGCCGCACCTGCCGCGTCGATCCGCCGCCGCCGAACAGCGAGAGCGGGATATTGTTCTGCTGAAGAAACTGGAGTGTGGCCGGCGAGAAGGCCGTCGCCGCCGGCAGCGTCCGGGTACTGCTCGAGCTGGTGTCGCGGTCCTCGCGCTCGTAATTGAGAAAGTAGTGCAGCTTGTTCTGCTTGATCGGTCCGCCAAGCCAGCCTCCGTAGTGAATGCGCTGGAACGGATCCGCGGGCAGGCTTCGATCCGCGTACGGGCTGCGGGCCATCATCGACTGGTCCCGAAACAGAAAGAACCCGCTGCCGCGCAGATCGTTGGTGCCCGATCGCGTCACCACGTTCACGACACCGCCTGAAGCCTGACCGTATTCGGCCTTGAATCCGGTGACGAGCACCTGCACTTCCTGCACCGAGTCGAGGGCGAGGGACTGGCGGGAATAGCCGGAGATGTCTTCGCTGTTGTCGACGCCGTCGATGTTCCACTGGTTCGAGCGGCCCCGTGAGCCGACAAACGAGGTGCCGTTGGAGCTCTGCGCGCCAGGCGCCATGCGCAGCAAGGACAAGTAGCTGCGGCCGATGATCGGCAGCACGTCGATGGCCGCCCGATCGAGCCTCATCTCTACCGCCGCCGTCGTCGTCTGCACGATCGGCGTTTCGGCGGTGACGGTCACCGCCTCGCTCAGGGCGCCCACTTGCAGGGAGAAGTTGAGGACGGTTTCAGACCCCAGCGCGAAGGTAAGGCCATCGCGTAACGCGCGAGAAAAGCCCTGGAGCTCGGCGGTCAGTTCATAGCGGCCCGGTGTCAGAGCCGCCAGCCGGTAGCGGCCTTCAGCGTCGGTGGCGGTCGCCCGGACGAATCCAGAGTTCTTGTTGACGG
The DNA here is from genome assembly GCA_009694735.1 of Acidobacteriota bacterium. Taxonomy (GTDB): domain Bacteria; phylum Acidobacteriota; class Vicinamibacteria; order Vicinamibacterales; family UBA2999; genus 12-FULL-67-14b. The sequence continues at coordinate 41,468 of SHUG01000005.1, forward strand.
CGGTGACCGTCGCACCCGGGATGACCGCCCCCTGAGCGTCGCTGACGATTCCGGTGGCGGTGTCGAGTTGCGCCGCAACCGGCGCGGCAAAGACCAGCAGGTGCAAGAGAACGCAGCCGCCGAGGGCGGTGCCAGTGAGCCGTGTCATTTCCATCCTCCGGGAAACAAAACCTGGTCGATCGTCATGGTCGGATCAAATAGAACGCTTCCTGCCGGCCATCGATCCAGTCCCACTTGCCGCCCGGCATGATCGCCGCGTCTTCCTCGAGTGCAAAGCGCACGGGCTGGTTGCCCCACTCGGGCACGTTGTGGGTCACATTCAACTCGATCGAGTGCCACGTGTTCGGCCGGAACACGTAGTCGCCGCGCACGGGCACACCCTGTTGATAGTCGGTCATGCCAATCGGCGGACCCGCCCCGTGGCCGTGATAGCCAACCGGGTGACAATAAATCGAAGGCACGAGGCCTTCTTTCTTCGCTTGTCCGAGTGCATCGGCCAGCGCCTGGTTGCCGGTGCGCTCGAGCCGCGCGTACTGCATGGTCAAGTCCTGAAGACGATTGGCCGCCTTGAGTCCAGCCTTGAGGCCGGCCGGTGCGTCGCTCTCGCCAGGCTTCAGCACATACGCGTTGTGCTGCGTGTCGGTGGAGAAGCCCAGATAGACGATACCAAAGTCGGTGTGAAGCATGTCGCCGGGGAGAATCACGCCGCGCGGGCTGGTCTTCTCGCCCTGGCGGAAGATCGTGACCGACGGCTGGAACCATTTACCCAGGCCCATCTCCACCACGCGCTGCCGCATCCACCACACCACGTCTTCGTTGGTGGTCGTGCCGGGCGTGATCACCTTGTTCGAGAACGCCTCGCGAATCACCAGGTGGGCCACCTTCATGGCGTGGCGGTAGGCGTCCAGTTCCTCGGGCAGCTTCACCTCGAGCCAGCCGACTGCCAGCATCTCGGCCGACTTGATCTTGGCCGCGTGCGCGGGCCCGAGCGCCTCCACCAGCCGGCGCTTCTCGTTGGCGGTGATGCCGTCGGCGTGCTGCCAGGCATCCGACTCGTTGATCCCGATCACCTTGGGATTCTTCTCGTCCACCAGCTTGCGCAGCGCTTCATGCTGCCCGTCATTCGTCGACGCCACCATGGGGTAGATGCCGTCGTAGTCAAAGCGGCCAATCGAGTAGCGCTCGGCCGGCTTGCCTGTCCTGAGCAAAGCCGAAGGACTGGTGGAAGGGCCGCCGCCAGGGTTATAGAACACCAGGATGGTACGGCGCCGTGACGCGAAGTAGGTGAGCGGCGACATCGACGCGAACACCGGGTCTTCGTTGTACTCGCGCGAGGGGATGATCCACATGTCGATGCCCTCGCGGGTCATCAGCCCGGCGAGCAGGGTGTCGAAGCGCTTCTTAATCCACGGCGTAACGAGCGCGTTCTGCTCGCGGTGCGTGAGTACCCGCTGCGTGGGGTCTGGGTAGGTGATCGACTGCCCTGACTCCGACGTTCGGAGAGCGATGGCTTTAGCCGTCGCAGCAGCCAGAGAGACGACGACGAGAAGGAGAGCGATTCGAATTCGCATAGCCGTTGATTCTACTGGTTCGGCCCATCGTTTGCAGCGCCAGGTAGGATGGCGAATCACCCTCACCGATTGGCTCACTCTCACTATGAGTCCCTCCTCGCCATTGCCGCATACATTGTTCTGAACCCGGTCAGGGCAGGACTTGTGGCTTCGCCGGAGGACTATCCGTTCTCGGGATCCTCGCGGTTCAGCGTGGCGGAACTGGCAACCCACGAGCCGCGGCGACCCTTCAGCGACGGCTAAAGCCATCGCTCTCCGAACGTCCTGCTCAGTGACGGCTAAAGCCATCGCTCTCCAAACGCCCTGGCTCAGCGACGGCCGACGTTGGCTCGCTTCGTGCTTTACGTTCGGCCGCGATGCCTACCGCCTACTATTGCGGTCACCACCCTTGTTGATTGCCCTCATCTTCGCGGTCGCTCTGTCCCTTGCACCGGACGCATCAGCAGGCTTGCCCACCGAAGCCGCACCAGAGACTCAAGAAAAGGCGAAGGTGGGCACGGGTCGTGTCACCGGCAGCGTGGTTGAAGCACGCACCGGCGCGCCGCTCGTCGCCGTGCTCGTCAAGATCCAGTCCACGAGCCAGCAATCGTTCTCCGATGGCGACGGCCGATTCGAGATCGCCGACGTGCCGTCCGGAGCGCAAACCGTGCTGGTGTCGGTGGTCGGCTACGGACTGGTGCGCCGTGACGTGACGGTCGTCCCTGGGGCCGCGGTCGACGTCACGATTCCAGTGGCGGAAGGTGCGAGCACCTACGTGGAGGATGTCGCGGTGTCGGCGAGTCCCTTCCGCGAAAGCGAACCCGGCGTGGCGAGCCAATCAGTGCTTGGCAGCCGCGACCTGCTCGCGCTGCGCGGGTTGGTCGCTGATGATCCGTTTCGCGCGGTGCAAGTGTTGCCCGGCGTGGCCACCGGCGACGACTTCCGCGCCGAGTTCGCCCTGCGTGGCCTCGGTCCATCAAACATTGGCATCGCCGTCGACGGCGTCGACAGCCCCTTGCTGTTCCACACCGTCCGCGGCGTGCAAGACACCGGATCGCTCGGCCTGATCAACAGCGACATCCTGGAGTCGGCCACGCTGTTGGCGGGGCCGCATCCGCAACGCTTCGGCTCGCACCTCGGCTCTCGCCTCGATTTCACCACCCGTGATGGTTCACGCGAGCGCGTGACGGTCCGCGGCGTGCTGAGCGCCTCGGCCGCGAGCACGGTCTGGGAAGGGCCGCTTGGCCACGGCAAGAAAGCGGGCTGGCTGGTCGCCGTTCGCAAGAGCTACATCGACTGGTTGCTGCGGCAGATCGATTCGACGACCGACACGACGTTTGGTTTCACCGACGCCCAGGGCAAGTTCACCTTCGACGTGACACCGCGCCAGGTGCTCCGGGTCACCCTGCTGGCCGGGCGATCGGTATTGCGCGAGTTGGAAGACGAGCCCGGGCCCAACACGCTCAATCCCGCCACTAACACCACCTTCATCGCCAACTTGCAGTGGCGCTTCACGCCTTCGGCGCGGTTTGCGGTGTCGCAGCAGGCGTATCTGCTCAAGGCCGACTATCGCAACCAAGTGCTCGACGGCCGCACCCGCGAAGAGGGCGGCGACCTCGACCTCACCTGGCGCAGCGCGGCCGAATGGAATCCGCGGCCGGGCCACTTCATCGAGTTCGGCGCGCAGGCGCAACGGCTGGATGCCGACCGGATCGATCGGCGGTTCACCACGCGATCCGAGTTCACCCTGCTCGACGCCACCAGGAACGCCTGGTCGGCCGCCGGTTGGGCGCAGTATCGCTGGACGCCGAGCGCCCGCGTCTCGGTCACGCCGGGCGTGCGGGTCGAACGCTGGAGCCTGATCGATCGCACCGAGGCATCGCCGTGGCTGCTCACCGAGTTCGCCATCGCAACCGGGCTGAGGGCGAAGTTCGGCGCCGGCATCCAGCACCAGTCGCCCTCGATCGATCAGTCGCTTTTCACGCGGCCGGGTGTGCGTCTGGTCCCCGAGGGCGCCACCACCATCGAAGCCGGCCTCGAGCAGCGCTTGGGCACGGCATGGCGCCTCGCCGGCAGCGCCTACCATCGCCGCGACGACGACCGCTTGCGGTTTCAGGACACCGAAGTCCGGGTCGCGAACAACCGGGTGATCCTGCCAACCGTTCCGCATTGGGAGAACACGCTGGCCGGCGAGACCCGCGGCGTGGAGTTCACGCTCGAGCGGAAGTCGGCCAACGGCTTGAACGGCTGGCTGTCGTATGCCTGGAGCAAGTCCGACCTCACCGATGCCTCTGAGTCCTTCGCCGCCGACTTCGATCAGCGCCACACCGTGAATACCTATGTCAGCTATCGCTGGTCCGGCCGCACCAGCCTGTCGGCGCGGATGCGCTACGGCTCGAACTTCCCGATCCAGGGCTACATCGGCAAGGACCTGGTGGGCTACCTGCTGGTGGACAAGCGTAACGGTGTGCTCCTGCCGGCATACTCGCGGCTGGATCTGCGCGCGGATCGGACGTTCACCTACCGCAAGAGCCGGCTCACCCTGTTCATGGAAGTCGTGAACGCGCTGAACCGAGAGAACTTCAGGCCGACCAGCACCGGCGTAAACATCACCACGCGACGGATCTTCGATCCGACAGAGAAGCTGTTTCCGTTGCTGCCGGTGGCGGGAATTCTGGTTGAGTTCTAGCGACGGCTAAAGCCGTCGCTCTCCGACGTTCGGAGGGCGGGGACTTTAGTCCCCGCCGCTCTTTGCCGCCAACTGCTTTGCCATCGTCTGGTAGTAGGCCAGCCGCGTCATCTGGTCTTTGGTCGGCGCGCCGGTCCAGCGGCTGATCGAGCCGTAGAGTCCAGAGATGCGCGACACCAGCTCGCGCGACTGGCGCTTCAGCTCCGCGGCATCGGCCGCCGTGTTCGGCAGCTTCTGGATGCGATCGTTGACCGCCGCAAACATCCGCGCCAGCGCTGCCGACTGCGCCTGCGCGTCGGTCCACAGCTTGCGCTCTGCCGGCGTCACGTCAATGCGCGGGTCCTCGCGCACGTCCACCTTTTGCTCCAGGGTGCGCCCGCCAGCCACCATGCGAATCACATACACACCAGGCGCCACCAACGGGCCGGGCATGCCCCCACCCGTCCGCGGCCCATCGTCTTCACCGAACGCGCCGCGAAGCGGCAGGTCGCTCTCGCGCAGGTTCCACGCCACGCGGTTGACGCCCTTCGTCGAAGTGGCGCGTAAGGTGTTGATCAACTGCCCGGTCGACGAATGCACCGTGATCACGGGCGCCGCACCGGCCGCGCTCAGCCAATAGTCAACCAGTGCACCATTCACGGGATTCTCGCCGCGGAACCACATGTCGCCGGTGTGCGCCTTCAGGTTGGTCTGTCGGATCTGATACGCAGGAGCCACGGTGAACAGGTGCGCCGGCGATGCGATCACCTGCGGCGTCAGCTCCTGCAGCGCGTTGATTTTGTCGAGGATCCACACGCCGCGCCCATGGGTGGCCAGCACCAGGTCGTTGTCGCGTGGATGGATGACCAGGTCGTTGTGCGGCAGGGTCGGCAGGTTGTTCTTCAGCTCGATCCAGTTAGTGCCACCGTTGAGCGAAAAGAACAAGCCGATCTCAGTGCCCGCGAACAGCAGGTTCGGGTTCTTCACGTCTTCGCGGATGGTGCGGACGACGCGACCCGCGGGCATGTCGCCGGCCATGGCGGTAAACGTCTTGCCGCCATCGGCTGACTTGTAGATGTAGTTGTTGAGGTCGTTGCTACGGTGGTTGTCGATCGCGATATAAACGGTGCCGGCGTTATGACGCGAGGCCTCGATGCCGCCAAACCACGACGACTTCGGCAGTCCCGGCAAACGATCCTGTAAATCCGTCCAGGTCTTGCCGTCATCGTGCGACATGCGCAGGCGGCCGTCATCCGAGCCGACATAGAGCAGGCCCTTCGCCAGCGGCGACGGCGCGATCGACACCAGTCCCGGGTAGAACGGCACGCCATCATCAACCGAGAGCACGTTCTCATCAGGCAGGCGGCCCATCAGCGGCAGCTTGCTGCGATCGACGCCGGTGGTCATATCTCCCAGATCTTCCCAGGTGGTGCCGCGGTCGCGCGAGCGGAACAGGTGCTTGCCGCCCGCGTACACGGTGGCAGCGTCGAACGGCGACAGCACGACGGGCGCGTCCCAGTTGGCGTAATGCCACTCGTTGCCGAGCACCTGCGGTGGCACATCCTTGCCCCAGGTGTTCCAGTTGCGCCGGTCGCCAATCGCACCCTGCGGATCACCGGGACGGATGTCCTGGTTCTGCCACGTGCGGGTATCGTTGCGGCCCAGTCCGAGGAACTGGCTCGACGAAAACACGACGCGCGCGTTCGCGGGATCCGGCACGGCAAAGAACCCGTCGCCGCCGCACAGCCGCGACCAGTGCTCGTTGAGAATGCCGCTGGTCGTCCAGCTGGCGCTCGGCCCCTTCCAGCAACCGTTGTCCTGCAGGCCGCCATAGATGTTGTAGGGCCGCTCGTTGTCCACCGCCACGCGGTAGTACTGCGACACCGGCAGGTTCTGCACGTAAAGGAACTTCACGCCCCGATCGAACGAGATGCCGATGCCGCCGTCGTCGAGCTTGATCACATGTCGCGAGTCTTTCGGATTGATCCAGACAAAGCGATCGTCGCCGTGGGTAGTGGTGTTCGGCGCGGTGAACGACTCGCCGCCGTTGTCCGAGAACGAGTAGGCGTTCAGCATGTAGACGCGGCGATCGTCTTGCGGATCGATGGTTGGCTGGCTGGCGTACATCGGCCGCGGATTCCAGTTCGACATGAACCGCCACGTCTTGCCGGCATCGCCGCTGCGATAGAGGCCCGCCTTGCGCTCGAGGTAGGCCGTCGACGCGTTATAGCGCGAGCCCTGCTCGATGCTCACCATGACGACCCGCGGATCCTTGCGATACACCGAGATGCCAATGCGGCCGTACTCGCCCTCGGGCAAGCCGGTGCCCGTCAGTTTCGTCCACGTCGCGCCCGCATCCGTGCTCTTCCAGAGCGCGCTGCCGGGGCCGCCGCCGTTAAAGCCAAACGCGCTGCGACGGCGCTGATACGACGCGGCATAGAGCACCGTCGGATCGAGCGAGTCCATCACGACATCGGTCACGCCGGTGTCGTCGTCCACGTGCAGCGTGCGCTGCCAGGTCTTGCCGCCATCGATCGTGCGATACAGTCCGCGGTCGCCGCCCGCGCCCCACACCGATCCCTGCGCCGCCACGTAGACGATCGCCGGATTGGACGGGTGAGTGACGATCCGGCCGATGTGCATGGAGGTCTTGAGGCCGACATTGGTCCAGGTCTTCGCGCCATCGATCGACTTGTAGATGCCGTCGCCCCAGCTTACGCTCTGGCGATTGGCGCGCTCGCCGGTGCCGACCCAGATGATGTTCGGGTCGGGCTGATAGATCGCCACGTCGCCGATCGAGTGCACTGCTTCGCGCTCGAATACCGCCGCCCAGGTGATGCCGTTGTCGGTGGTGCGGTACATGCCACCGGTGGCCGACGCGACATACATGATGAAGGGATTGGACTCGACGACGTCCATGTCGACGAAGCGTCCCGACATGGTGGCGGGGCCGATGTTGCGAAGGTGCAGGCCCGCGAGGTCGCTGCTCTGCAGCGCCGGCGCGGTCTGTGCCTGCAGCGCGAATGTCTGGTGGGGGCTACCCGTCAGGGTGGCCAAATCAGGCGCGGCGATCCCGACGAAGGCGATGACAACCAGAGACAGAAATCGGCGTCGAATCATGCCGCCAATGCTACTCCCGGATCCCGGATCCCTATTTCCCGATCTTCGACCGCACCTCTGGGCCTATGCGGAGCGGTTGTGGAACGGACGCCATCTTCAGTGAGGACTTCGCGCACGATCAGCGAGCCGAGGACTTGAACTAATACGGCGCCTTTAGTCCGGTGAACATCGGGAAGTGTTTTAGGTTCGTCGTCTTCAGCGTTGCCCCAAGGTGCTGGGTGAGGGCGGCGACAATCAGGTCGGTCACTTCGATGCCTTGATGCGCGGGCAGAAACCGCCGCCCCAGTGCACCCGCTGCTTCGGCCAGCGGTTCGTCGACGTCGACCCAGGTGATCACGCTCAGCAGGTCGCGCGTGGCGGCCTCCTCACTCGTCCGCATGCCGGCCAGGACTTCGGCGCGCACCGCCTCGGCGCTCCACAATTCATCACCACGGGCGATGGCACGGGGGATTAGCTCGGTCGCCGCCTTCGGCCGGCCACGGAGATGGTCGATCAGGATCGAAGTATCGAGGACCAGTCGCATCAGCGCTCGCCGTGGAGTCGCGCCAGGCGACCCGTCGCGCGGATCCGTTCGACGTACGCCTCGCCGGATTCTGCGCACGTCGTCCAGGCCCCCGCCGCCTTGCGCGCGAGGCGCACGCGGTCGGCCCGGCTCGTCGTCCGCCCTCGCAGGTACGCGCCCTCGATGGCCTCCCGGATAAGCTGGGATATCGACCGCCCGGTTGCCCGGCTCCGCCCCTCCAGCAACAGTCCCTGCTCGTCGGTGAGGTAAATCTGTGTTCGTCGCATGATGTATAAATCATACATCATCATTGGCGCCGATGCGGGTGCCGGGGGCTAACGACATGGGAGCCGGCTGATCGTAGCCTGGCTGCCACCGCGCGTCAGCCGCGTCACGACATCCTCGACCGCCTTCGTTATACTGCGGCCGTGGATACTACCGGGCTGCCCGGCGCCGATTTGATCGAGCAGGGACTGCGCGACCTCGCCGGAAGCCACGAGACCGAGGCTGCGCTCCTGGTCCTGATCGGCGCGCCGCGCCTCCAACGGCTGGGCGTGGATATCCCCGCTGCGCCCTCCGCCTGGTCAGCGCCACCCCGCGATCCGTCTCCGGAACACCGGCTCTACGCGCGGCTGGCGGCCGCCCACGCGGATTCCGCTCATTCGCGCTACAACGCGCTCATCCGCACGCTGGTCAGTTTCGAACGAGCTGGCGCATGCGCCAGCTGACCGACGCCGCGCGACTGAGGGAGTTTATGCGGTTAGTCGGCCGAAGGACTCGCGCCGCGGGGCGCGTCCATCTCGTCGGCGGCGCCTGCGCGGTGTTGCTCGACTGGCGGTCCACCACCATCGATATCGATATCGACCTCGATCCCGGCCTTGACGCGCTGCTTCGCGAGATACCGGCGATCAAGGAAGATCTCCAGGTCAACGTCGAACTCGCTTCGCCTGCGCATTTCATTCCGGAGTTGCCAGGCTGGCGCGATCGCAGCCCCTTTGTGATCCGGGAGGGAACGATTGACTTTCACCACTACGACTTCTATTCGCAAGCCCTTTCGAAGATCGAGCGGGCCCATGCGCGGGATGTTGCCGACGTGCGCGAGATGGCGGCGCGAGGTCTGATCGATCCGGCTCGGCTCTCGGGCTTCTTCGATCTCATCGAGGCGGATCTGTATCGCTACCCCGCACTCGACGCCGCGTCGTTTCGAAGCGCCGTTGAGCGCACCGTGCAGGAGATGACTCGTTGATAGGAGACCCGATGACCGTATTCCGCTCGACGTTCCGCATTCTGGTTCTCTCGCTGGTCCTGGCCGGGTTCGTCGTCTCGGCGCAGCAGCCGGCCGCCGCGCCCGCGGCCACACCGGCCTCCGTCGGCCTCTCCGCTGAGCGGCTCGACCGCCTGCATCGCGGCATGCAGGGCTTCATCGACCGCAAAGAAGCCGGTGGCATCGTCACCCTGATTGCCCGCGACGGCAAGACGGTGGACGTCCATGCCTCGGGCTTCCAGGACGTGGCGGCGAAGACGCCGATGCGGACCGACACCCTGTTCCGCATCGCCTCCATGACCAAGCCGATCACCAGCGTCGCGTTGATGATGCTGTACGAAGAAGGGAAACTCCTGCTTACCGATCCGGTGTCGAAGTTCATCCCGTCTTTCAAGAGCTCGCGCGTGCTCGAAGGGGCTGCTGAGGCGCCGGTGGCCGCGCGTCGCGCCATCAACGTGCGCGATCTGTTGTCGCATCGATCGGGCCTCACCTACGGATTTCTCAACGGCGGTCCAGTGGGTGGCAGCTATCGCAAGAACGGCGTGATCGACGGATTGACCGCGACGACCATGACGCTGGCTGAGGCCATCGACAAGCTGGCCGCCGAGCCGCTGATCGCTCATCCAGGCGCGGCCTGGAACTACAGCCTCTCCACCGACGTCCTGGGGCGCGTCGTCGAAGTGGCGTCTGGACAGCCCTTCCAGGTATTCCTGCGCGAGCGCATCTTCAAGCCGCTGCGCATGACCGACACCGATTTCGTCGTGGCCGAGGCCAAGTGGTCCCGACTGGCCACGGTGTATTCACCTGACACTGCTGGCGGCATCAGGCCGATGACCGATCCCGAATCGTTCGGCAACACCGTGATGTCGCCGATCGCGTCGTACCGAGATGGCAAGACCTACTTCTCGGGCGGCGCCGGCCTGGTCTCGACCGCGCGGGACTACGCGCGCTTCGCGAACATGCTGTTGAACGGCGGTACGCTCGACGGGGCACGCCTGCTCAGTCCGAAGACAGTGGAGTTGATGACGGCGAGCCACACGGCGGACCTCCCGCCCTCCGGCTTAATCGGCAACGGTGCGCAGTTCGGCCTGGGCTTCCGAGTGGTCACCGACGTGGCGACGACGCAGACGCTCGGCTCGAACGGCAGCTTCGGGTGGAGCGGCATTTACGGCACCAACTTCTGGGTCGATCCCAAGGAGCGGATGGTCGCGATCGTGATGGTGCAGCGCTATCCCGGGTCGCCGGTGGCCGGCGCGTTTCAGCCGCTGGTCTACCAGGCGTTGGTGAGATAACACTTCGGATAGGAGTGGCCATGACGAACGACGAGATTCATGCCTGCCTCGACGTATTCGGGAAGGCCTGGGAGAGCCAGGACGCCAAGGCGCTGGGAGCCTGCTACGCCCTCGACTGCACCGTGGTCAGCCCGATCTTCAACACGCTCCACGGCCGCGTGGCGGTTGAGCAGTCGTACGGCGACCTCGCGAAGGCGTTCGCGCTCCAGAAAGTGCGGGTGGACGATGTCGTGATCGGCAACGAGGACCCGCCGCGCGCCGTCGTCGTCTGGAACGTGCAGTCGACGCACATCGGCGAGGTGTTTGGCATGCCACCGTCCGGCAAGCAGATCGAACGGACCATCGCCTACTTCCTGACCTTCAAGGACGGGCTGATCACACGAGAGGTTCGCCTCTACGACTTCACGAGCATGCTGATGCAGCTCGGCGTGCTGCGGGCCAAGCCGCGCTGACGCGCCGTGAGCACTCTCTTACTTGTAGAGATCGCCGGCTAGATACTTGAGTCCGGTGTCGCACGCCACGGTCGCGACCACCTGGCCCGGCCCCAGCTCGCGCGCCAGTGCAAGCGCGGCCACCAGGTTCATGCCGGTCGACGTCCCAGCAAAGATGCCGGCTTCCCTGGCGGCCCGCCGCGCCATCGCGCGGCCTTCGCCCTCATCGATCGCGCGCGCCTCGTCGTAGGATCCCGCCACCAGGTGCGGCGGCCAAACACCCACGGCGGTGCCCTCCACGCGATGCGCACCGCTCTTGCCGGTGGTCAGGAATGGCGACGTCGAGGGCTCGAGCGCGACGATGCGCGTGGCCTGACCGGCGTGCTTGAGCGCCTGCGACACGCCGACCAGCATGCCGGCGGTTCCCACCATGCCGACGAAGGCGTCAACCGTGCCAACCTGCTCGACCAGCTCGCGCCCGATGTTAGCGTAGCCATCGATGGCATCGGCGTTGTTGAACTGGTCGGTCCAGAAGGTGTTCGGGTCTTGCGTCAGCTCTTTAATGCGGGCCTTGAAGCGATCGAACAACGCCGGCGTCACCTGGCCGTCGTCACTTGGGATCAACTCGAGGTCGGCGCCAAACGCCCGCATGGTGTCGAGCTTCTCGGCGGCGAACGCGTCGGACGAGAGCGGATGAAACTCGTAACCCCTCATGGCGCACACCATCGCCAGCGACGATCCGGTGCTGCCGCCGGTGTACTCAACCACGCGCATGCCCGGCTTGAGCACGCCTCGGGCCTCGGCGCCTTCGATCATCGCCAACGCCACATGCGGTCTTTATACGATCCGGTCGGATTGAAGTATTCCAGTTTGACCACGACCGCGGCGGAGTTGGGCGAGACCAGCCGCTGAAGGCGAACGAGCGGCGTGCGCCCGATCGCCTGGAGAACGGAATCAACCGGCGCGGGTGAAGACATGCCGGATTATAACCGGGCTCGAACTCGCCGCGCCGCCGACTATAGTAGGCGCATGCGCATTGCCCTCATTGTCCTGACCGTCAGCCTCACCGCGCAGACGCCCGATCGCGGTTGGCCCATGCACGGTGGCGAGAACAACATCCGCTATTCGTCGCTGGCCCAGATCAACAAGTCGAACGTCGCGCAGTTGAAGGTGGCGTGGACCTACGATTCCCACGACGCCTTTCCGGCCTCAGAAATGCAGAGCCATCCCGTCGTCGTCGATGGCACCCTCTACGTCACGACACCCAGCATGAAAGTAGCGGCGGTTGATGCCGCGACGGGGCAGGAACGCTGGACTTTCAACCTGGCGCCCGCCGGGTCGCCGCGCGCGCGGTTTCGCCATCGCGGTGTCACGGTGCACCAGGATCGCGTGTTCGCGACGTACCGCAATTTTCTCTATGCGATCGATCGCACCACCGGCAAGCCGATCACGTCGTTCGGCACCGACGGCCGCATCGACCTGCGCGAGGGATTGGGATTGCCGGTCGAGCGCGCCAGCGTCAGCGCCAGTACTCCGGGCGCGATCTTCGAAGATCTGATCATCTTCGGCAGCAGCGTCCCCGAGACGTTGCCGGGGACGCCCGGTCACATCCGCGCTTTCGACGTACGCACTGGCAAGCTGCGGTGGATCTTCCACACCATCCCGCAGCCGGGTGAGTTCGGCTCCGAGACCTGGCCGAAGGGGCCAACCCTCTCCGGTGGTGCGAATGCGTGGGCCGGTGTCACGGTGGATCAGGGCAACGCGATGGTGTTCGCCGCCACGGGATCCGCGTCGTTCGACTGGTACGGCGTCAATCGCCATGGCGACAACCTGTTTGCCGACTCAGTGCTGGCACTCGACGCGCGCACCGGCAAGCGCGTGTGGCACTACCAGATCATCAAGCACGATCTGTGGGATTGGGACCTGCCCACGGCGCCGAACCTGGTCACCGTGACCCGTGACGGCAAGCCGGTGCAGGCGGTCGCGCAACTGACCAAGCACGGCTACGTCTTCGTGCTGGATCGCAACACCGGCACGCCGTTGTTCCCCGTGGAAGAGCGGCGAGCGCCGGAATCGACTATCGACGGCGAACGAGCCGCCGCGCGCCAACGGCATCCACTACAGCCGCCACCGTTCACGCGCCAGCAGATGACGGCTGCGATGATCACGACGCGGACACCGGCAGCACATGCGGCGGTGCTCGCGCAGTTCAAGGAGTTGACGAGCGGTCCCCTGTTTACGCCGCCCACGAGCGGCCTGATCGTGTTCCCAGGTGTGGATGGCGGTGTCGAGTGGGGCGGTGGCGCGTTCGATCCCGACACCGGCCTGCTCTACGTCAACGCCAACGAGATGCCGTGGATCATGCGGCTGATCCCTAACACCGACACCGCGCTCTACGGCAGCAAATGCGCGTCGTGCCATCGTTCGGATCGTACCGGTGGACCTCAGGCGCCGTCACTGGTGGAGGTGGGGAAGCGGATGTCACGCGACCAGATCGCGAGCCTCATCCGCACGGGCACCGGCCGCATGCCCGGCTTCCCCGATATGGGCGCCAAGAACATCAACGACGTCGTCGAGTTCCTCGTCACCGGCAAGGATCAGGCGAGCGACCCGGCGATCGCCGCCGATCCCAATCGCCTGAAGTACCGAAACGACGGCGAGGTGCTGTGGCGCGATCCGGACGGGTATCCGCCAATCACCCCGCCGTGGGGCACCTTGAACGCGATCGATCTGAACGCCGGCACCATGCGATGGCGTAAGCCGCTCGGTGAGTATCCGGAGCTGGTCGCGAAAGGCATGACCGACACGGGCAGCGACAACTACGGTGGCCCGGTGGTCACGGCCGGCGGACTGCTGTTCATTGCCGCCACCAACTTCGACAAAAAGATTCGCGCCTTCGACAAGCTGACCGGCGATCTGCTGTGGGAGTTCACGCTGCCGTTTGCCGGCAGCGCCACACCGTCCAGCTACATGCTGAACGGCAAGCAGTACCTCGTGATCGCCTGTGGCGGCGGCAAGAACGGCGCCCCGTCGGGCAGCACGATCGTCGCCTTCGCCCTGCCGTGAGGCTCCCGATGGCAATGATGTTGCGCCGCGTTGCGCTCCGTAGGTTGTTGATCTTCATCAGCGTGATGGCCGGATTATCGGTCGCCGCGCGCGGCCTGGAATCGCAGGCCGGCCGTGATGCCGCACCCGTGTTCCAGGTCGATCCGGCATGGCCCACGCTGCCGAAGCAGTGGATTCTTGGCCAGGTCTCGGGCGTGGCCACCGATGCCCAGGACCATGTCTGGGTTCTTCAGCGCCCGTGGTCGATCAACAGCGACGAGAAGAGAAAGAATACGGAAGCCGAATGCTGTGAGGCGGGTCCGCCGGTCATGGAGTTCGATTCATCAGGCAACTACGTGCAGGGTTGGGGTGGCAAGCCGGCTGATGGCAGCTACGAGTGGCCCGAAGACGAACACGGCCTCCACGTCGATTACAAACGCAACGTGTGGGTGTCGTCCGCGGGCGGGCCACGCATGGGCGAGGGCAAAGAGAACTTCCTGGTGAAGTTCACCAGCACCGGAAAATTCCTGCTGCAGATCGGCCGCCGCGCGATGAGCAAGGGCAGCCTCGACACCGCCCACTTGAACAACGCCGCCGATATGTGGGTGCATGCGGCGAGCAACGAAGTGTTCGTCGCCGATGGCTATCGCAACCGCCGCGTGATCGTGTTCGACGCCGATACCGGCGCGTTTAGGCGCATGTGGGGCGCCTACGGCAACCCGCCCGACGACCAGGCGCCCAAGACGTTTGTCGGCGAAGGGCCGGGCCCGACGCAGTTCAACACCGTGCATGGCATCAAGGTGTCGAACGACGGCCTGGTCTACGTCAACGATCGGCTGAACAACCGCCTGCAGGTCTTCACCGTTGATGGGAAGTTCCAGCGCGAGATCTTCATCGAGCGCAAGACGCAGTTACTCGGGACGTCGTTCAATACCGCGTTCTCGCCGGATCGCGAGCAGCGCTGGCTCTACGTCGCCGACGCGGGCAACGGCCGCGTCCACATCTTCGATCGCAAGAGCCTGGCGGAGGTGGGTGCCTTCGGCCGCATTGGCCGCTACGCTGGCCAGTTCATCTTCATGCACAACCTGGCCACCGACTCGCGCGGAAATCTGTACGTGAGTGAGGTCGGTACCGGCCGCCGGGTCCAGAAGTTCGTGTTGCAGGCGCGCCCCGCACGATGATGGGTGGGTCACTCTTTCAAGGAGAATGTGCATGCGTGTTCGGTTCCTGCTGTCGGTTGTGGTGTTGTCTGGCGTGATGGGCGCCCTCTCGTTCGCCCAGGCCATTCCTGATGTGAAGCTGGCGCCGTCTCCGCTGGGACAAGCTGCAATCCAGGTGGGCGGCAAATGGGACAAGACGGCCGAGGGCGGCCAAACCTATCGCGATGGCAAGTGGATCGTCGTGGACTACGGCCGTCCGCTCCTGCGCGGGCGCCAGGACATCTTCGGAGCGGGCGCCGACTACGGCAAATTCGTCAACGCGGGCGCCCCGGTCTGGCGTGCTGGCGCGAACGACACCACCCGGTTGACGACGCAAGTGCCGCTTGAGATCGGCGGCAAGACCATCGCGCCTGGGGTCTATAACGTGTTTGTCGAACTGAAGCCGGGTAACTGGACGCTGGTGATGAGTACGCAGCCGGTTCAGGAAAAGTTCGACCCGAACGACAAGGTCAGGCTGTCGGGCGCCACCAACTACGATCCGAAGTTCGATGTTCTCCGTGCGCCGATGACCGTGCGCGCCAGCGATGCATCGACCGAGCAGTTCACGATCTGGTTCACTAACGTCAGCGACTCCAGCGCCACCCTGTCGATGGCGTGGGAAAAGACGCTGGCGACGGTCGACCTCAAGGTCGTCGCGGGATCGAAGTAGCCGCATGCGCCTGGCCCTGTTGATTGCGGCGGCGAGCGTTCTCGCGCAAACGGCAGCGCCGGTACGGCCGCTGTGGGTGGACGTCACCGCCCTCGGCCCGACCAAGTACTGGACCAACAAGGTGGAGATCGCCGACTTGAACGGCGATGGTCGCCCCGACTTGTTGTTTGCCAACGGTGGCGACTACTCAACGCCGGGAACTCCGGAACCAAACCAGGTATTCATGAACACTGGACCCGGCCTTCGCTTCACCGAGGCCACCGCCCAGGTGCTCGGCGACACGCCCGACCTTGCCCGCGTCATCAAGGCGCGTGATCTCGATGCCGACGGCTTGGTTGACATCATCGTCGGCACCACCTACCAGACGCAGAGCCGGTTGTTCATGGGCGCCGGGCAGGGCCGCTTTATTGAAGTCACGAAAACACATCTGCCGGCGATGCCGCTCAGCATCGGCGACCTCGAGCCTGGCGACGTTGATGGCGACGGCGATCTCGATTTGCTGCTCGCTGATTGGGGGCCTGGTAACAACATGACCAACGATGGCGGTCGGACGCGCCTGTGGTTGAACGATGGCGCCGGTCGCTTCACGGATGCCACCGCTGCTCGCATGCCCGACATCCGCGTGCGCTTCTCCTGGGATCTGGAATTGGCCGATGTCGACAACGACGCCGACCTCGACGCGCTGGTGTCGTGCAAGCGTTGCCCCGGCAGCCACCTGTTCCGCAACGACGGTGCCGGCACCTTTACGGACGATTCCCGCGGCATGCCGCAGTACACGAACAACTACGAGTTCGAAGCCATGGATCTCGATGGCGATGGCTGGCTCGACCTGGTGACCATGAACGACGGAGAGATCGTGGGTGGCAACAGTTCGAGCCGTCGCGAGCACGTCTTCCACAACGACGGCAAGGGCCGCTTTCGCGACGTCACCGACGCGTGGTGGCCGCTCGCCGCCAACGTCGGCGAAGACGACAACATGGTCGCGTTCCTGGATTACGACTCCGACGGCGACGCCGATTTCGTGGTCGGCTCGCTGAGCGGTTCCGATCGCCTGCTGATTAACGATGGCAAGGGGCACCTCTCGGTCGCGCTCGATGTGTTTGATGGCGAGCCGACGCCGGGCACGCTCGGCATCGCGCTGGCCGATCTCGATGGTGACGGTCGCATCGACGTGGTGCAGGCACAAGGCGAGCACCCGAAGGCGGTCGACGAGCGGGTGTTCTCGGGCCGCGGCCTGGCGGCCGACACCGCCGCGCCTTCGGTGACGATGGCGGGCGTCAAGGACGCTGGTGGCCGCGCGGTGGTGCATGCGCGCGTGCACGATCGCAAGTGTCCGAGCCTGGCCACCGAGTGGAAGAAGGTGGTCGTGGAATGGACGACGCCGGTGGGGGTGCGTGAAGTGGCCATGCGATGGTACGGCGAGTACCTCTGGCGCGCGGAGTGGCCGGCGAACATCGACCGCGCGGCGACCTATCGCGTGTGCGCCACCGACGCTGCGGGTAACGCGTCGTGTGGCCACCGATGACACAGATCACAGCCACGGATTCGACGCAGATCAGGGATCCGGCAGAGCCGCCCAGACACGGCGGCCCGCCGGGATCAACGCATCTTCACCGGCCCGATTGGCGGCGTCGGCAGTCCGAGGTCACCGAGCGTATGCACCGCAACCCAGCGCCGGAAAAAAGGGTTGTCGTAGGTATAGCCCGTGGCCGTCGGTGCCTTCTCCAGGATGCCGGCGTCGATCAACGCCACGGCCGTGTTGGTGGCGGCTCCTGAACTGCGCAGGCCAAACCGCGTCAGCGACTCGTGCGTCGTCAGGCCTTCGCTACTGGCCGATACGGCTCGCAGCACGTTCTGCTGCGGCGGCGTGAGCCCGTCCCACGCCGACCGGATCGCCGCATCCTGTTCGGCGACGATGTCGTCGAAGGCCTGATCGACTTCGTTCGCCGCCGGCGACCTGGTGGCCCTGGCGCGCTCGAAGCACCTTCGCGCCACCTGGACGACATCCCGCGTGCGCGGGCCGGCCAGGGCCACCACGCGCGCGCCGGCGCCCTTGGCCTTCACGGTGTGACGGGTCATCCGGTCGTCGATCCAGGCAGCCAGGTGCGCGGAGTCGATCGGACCGAGCGCCAGCTGATCGAGCAGTCCGTAGAAGGCGCGGCCCTTGCCGAGCATCCGCTCGATCAGATGCGCCTCCGATCCCGCGAGCACGTAGCTGACGTGCGAATGGTGTTGAATCGCGCCGCGCAAGTGCCATTCGGCGTCTTCTCCACCGTAGCGATGGATCTCCTGAAACTCGTCGAGCACCAGGCCAATCGTGGTCTTGCGGCTCTTGGCCATGGCTTCGACGGTGTCGAGCGTGGCCGCCAGCGAGGCGCGCTGCGCGTCGAGCGAGGCGCTCCTGAGCGCCACGTCCAAGCTCGGCAGAATCAGGCCGGTGGCCGGGTCTGGCGTGAGCGACACCGAGACGCCCAATCGCGACACGAGGTCGCTGGCGGCGTCTTTCCACTTGCGTCCCAGCGCCCGCGCGGCGGCGTCGAGAATGCGGTTGGCAATGTCAGCCACGGTTGACACGGTCGACAGGTCGGCGAGAAACGCGGCGCCGCCGCGGCGCTCGGCCCGGCGGATGGCCTCGGTCACCAGCGAGGTTTTGCCCATGCGTCGGGGCCCGTACACCACGATTTTGGCCCCGGGCTCCGCCAGGGTGGCGCTGATCCGCCTCAGCTCCGCTCCCCGGTCTGTGAAATAGCTGTCCGAGACCACGCCGTGGATGCGAAACGGGTTGACCGGGACGGCCAGCGTCATGGCGTTAGCGTCACCACACAAGCATACTGTATGTATGTAAACTTTATAAATACAAACTTTATAAATACACAGTCTTCGCCATTCTCCAGCGCGGGAGCTGTGAACTCAAGCCAGCGTTGCAGGTCCGACACGTCCGTAGAACGGGCGGCATCTTCGGTGAGCAATGGTTCGTCGAAGTAGGTCTTCACCAAGCCCTCGATCAGGATCACGGACAGCTGGCCGAGGAGCCCGTCCGAGACGAGCTCGTTGTGTCGTAGCGTTAGCACTGCCGCCGCAGTCGAGAAAGCCCGCGCGATCCCGCGTCAGTACTTCAGCGCCCGCGCCCAGTTGAGCACGACCGTGATCGGCGAGGTCGAGGCCTCGGCCTTCTCGGTCGTGAGTACCAGGAAGCGCTGCGCATCCGGCGTGACGGCGTACCGCGAGGGATCATCGGCAGCAGTCAAGGCCAGCGGCATCTCGAACAACACCCGGGGCGTGCCGGCCTTGAACGCGGTGCCCAGCTCGACCTCCACCGCTATCATCCGGTTGCCGTTCTGGTAGAACAGCTCCCGGCCGCTCGGTGCCCACATCGCCTGCGCGCCGCCGTCGGCGGAGATCTGCCACTTGCCGTTCCCAGGGGGATACGACTGCACGTAGACCTCCCAGCGGCCCGTCTCGTTGCTTCGGTAAGAGAACCACTGGCCGTTCGGCGAAAACCGCGCTTCACGTTCGTCCGCGCCGGTCGTCAGCGTGGGGTGGAAGACGCCATCGGCGTCACGCACGACCACGTTGGCGCCACTCTGGATCGTGAGGAGTCGGCCATCAGCGGACCAGGATCCGGCGATCTTGTTGCCCGGAAGTTGCGCCTCGGTGACGAGCGGCTCCACGGAGCCGCTCCCGTCCGCCCGCACGCGCATGAGTCCAACAAAGCCCGGACTCGGGCCCCGTGTGAAGGTCAGGAACGTCCCGTCACGTGTCTAGATGGGAAAATTGTCGCCCGCGCCGTCGAACGTGCGTTTGCCGAGCGTCCCGCGAGCGATGTCATAGACCCAGATGTGCTCCCCGGTCGTATCGCGGACGGTGAGGACGACCTGCCGCCCGTCTGGCGACAGCGCGGGGCTGTCATAGGCCCCGGGCGCCAGCGCCAGCGGCGTAACGCCACCCTTGCGATCGACCCAGACCAGCCGCTTGCTGGCAGCCTGCCCCGTCGAGTACACCAATACCCCGGTGTCCGACACCGAAAACGGCGCGGCACTTGCCTGCGTGAGCGAGAGGTCCTCCGCGACGGGCGCCGGTTCGCCGCCCAAGCGGAGCCCAACCGTGTCGAAGGGCTGGCGCATCAGCGTAGCTCCGCGCATGAACAGCAGCGCGCCGGGGTGCACGTACTCCGCCCTGGCATCGGTCGACACGAGCAACGTGCTCGTCTTCGATCCCAGCGACGTGACAAAGATGCCGGTCGCGCCCGGAGCGACTTGGAGGTACAGAAAATGCTCGCCGTCGGGGAGGAACTGCGGCCATCGATGCGCGATCGCCTGGGTTGCCGGATCGAGCACCGTCGCCGCCGCGGGCGTCCCGCCCGAGGCCGACACCTGCTGCAGCCCGCTCGCGGTGTTCGGCGCAAACACGATCACGCCCGTGCGACTCCATGCTCCGCCCCGGCCGTTAGTCGCGTCGCAGATCGTCACGGCCGGTCCGCCCGCGATGTCGATCTTCTTGAGCTTGCCGCCAGCGAAGAAGCCGACGCTCCTGCTATCGGTTGACCAGAACGGCCACGTCGCACCCTCGGTCGCCGGAACACGCTGCGCCGCGAGCGCCTCGATCGGCCGCACGTAGAGCGAGCCGCCGCCAACGGCCGCCGTCCCCGCGAATATCACCCGTGTCCCGTCCGGCGAGATCATCGGCGCGCTCGTCGGTGTGACGCCGTCGGGCGGGGCGATGGTGAAACGCATCACGGGCGGCTCGGGAGGTGGCGTCTCGCGCAGGTGCCGCAGCGCGGGAACGGCGAGGGCGGCGGCCACCACGGCTGCGACGGCGAACGCCATCCACGCCATGCGGCCGCGTGGCGCGGCGGTCGGGACGTGAGGTGACGGATGCCGCTGCAGCCGTGGTGGCCGGCGCCGCAAGGCTCGCCGCCTTGTCCAGCACGAACAGCGCCGTGGAGATGTCGGCGACGCGACGTCGGGGATCCTTGACCAGGCAACTCTGCAGCAACGTGCGAACCGGCGAGGGCACGTCGGACGGCAGCGCGTCGAAGTTCGGCTCGAGGCGCACGACCGCGCCCAGCACCTCGGTCATGTCCTCGCCGTCGAATGCCCGCCGCCCGGTCAGCATCTCGAACAATACGACGCCAAACGCCCAGATGTCCGCGCGCCTGTCCACGGTCTTGCCGCGCGCCTGCTCGGGCGCCATGTAGGCGGCCGTGCCGAGGATCGTCCCCGCCTGCGTCATCGCCGGTGTGGTGATGGTCGGAGAGTTTGCGACGTTGGCCGATCCCCGATCCCTGATCCCTGATCGAGCGCCTTCGCGAGTCCGAAGTCGAGCACCTTCACCGTACCGTCGGCGCGCACCTTGATGTTCGCGGGCTTCAGATCGCGATGGACGATCCCCTGCGCGTGCGCAGCTTCGAGAGCCTCGGCGATCTGTTTCGCGATCGGCAACGCTTCATCGAGCGGAATCGCCCCGCGCGCGATGCGCTGCGACAGGTCCTCGCCCTCCACGAGTTCCATCACCAGCGCGTGCAGGTTGGTGGATTTTTCGAACCCGTAGATCGCGGCGATATGCGGATGATTCAACGAGGCGAGCGTCTTGGCCTCGCGTTCGAATCATGCCAGCCGCTCGGGGTCGGACGCGAACGCATCCGGAAGGATCTTGATCGCCACCTGACGGCCCAGCGTGGTGTCGATGGCGCGCCACACCTGCCCCATTCCGCCTTCGCCGATCGGCACGGTGATGTCGTAGACGCCGAGGCGGGTGCCGGGGGTAAGGACCATGGTTGCCAGGAGTATACGGGTGGAACCGGCGCCAAGATCGACGACCCTGATCGCCGGTACGCGGTCGGGCTCAGTCCTGCTTTGGAACCGGCAGCGTGAACGCCATGAGCGACGCATCCGGGCCCGTGCTCGTCGCCACCAGCACGAACTGGCGGCCCGAACGTGAGCGGTAGGTCATCGGCGTTCCCGTCACGCGCCGCGTCGTCAGGGGCAACCTCCACAGTTCACGGCCCGTCGCCAGGTCAAGGGCATGGAAGGCCAAGTCGTTGCCGCCGACAAACACCAGTCCGCCCGCCGTGCCAAGCACGCCCGCCGCCCCGGCGGCGCCAAGCTGCTCGGGCAGTGCCACGCCCTTCAGCGCCGGGTGACTCCGCAGCAGCGGGTTGTCGCCGAAGGGCACGCGCCACGCGATGGCGCCCTTGTTCAGATCGATTGCGACGACATGGCCGTACGGCGGCTTGAGCAGCGGCAGCGGTGGAAACGGACGGCCGTCGGCGTCCTTCCCCTCCGGGATGAAGTTGGTTGACGCGGACAGATCGCCGGTGAGCTCCGCGTCCACCTCAGCGGCGCGGGGGTTCGCCGGCGATCGGTCGGGCCGGACAATCCGCGCGATGCTGGCCCCGTTGGTGGTCTTGAAGACGAGCAGCCCGATTCGGGCGTCGAACGTCGCCCCGCCCCAATTGGCGCCGCCGATGGTGCCGGGCCTCATCACCGTGCCCGCCATCGACGGCGGCGTGTAGAGCGGGCCGAGGCGGAACTGGCGGAGCGCGGCCTGCGCCTGCGCCTTCAACTCGGGCGTCAGATCGAAGGCATCGTCGAGCGTCATGCCCTGATCGCTGAACGGTGGCGGCGTGGTCGGGAACGGCTGCGTCGGCCAGGCCTCCTCGCCCTTGACGTCGCTCGGCGGCACCGGCCGCTCCTCGATCGGCCACACCGGCGCGCCCGTGACGCGATCGAAGACGAAGGCGAACCCCTGCTTGGTGAGCTGCACGACAGCGTCGATGCGCTTGCCGCCGGCGGTGATCGTGACGAGGTTCGGCGGCGAGGGCGGGTCGTAGTCCCAGATGCCGTGGTGCGCGATCTGGAAGTGCCACTTGCGCTTGCCGGTCTCGGCATCGATGCAGACGAGGGACTCGCCGTAAAGACCGGCGCCTTTCCGCGTGCCGCCGTAGAAGTCGTTGCTCGGCGTGCCCACCGGCGCGTAGAGCAGGCCCCGTTCCGCGTCGAGCGTCATCGGCGCCCAGGCGTTGGTGTGGCCGGTGACGCGCGTCGATCCTTCCTGCCACGTCTCGTGACCGGGCTCGCCGCGCTGCGGAATGGTATGGAAGCTCCACACCTGCCTGCCGGTGCGCGCGTCGAACGCGCGGATGTCGCCGGGCGGGTCGTTCTTGTAGACCAGGCGATCGCCGACGCCGTTGCCGAGAATGACCAGGTTCTTGTAGATCACGGGCGGCGACGTGTTCGTGTAGTGCGAGCGCTCAATCGGCCAGAGCAACCCCCGGCTGAGATCGATGACGCCCTTCACACCGAATGTTTCCACGGGCTTCCCGGTCTCGGCGTCGAGGCAGATCAGCCGGTAGCGAGAGTTGAGGAACAGCCGCAGCTTCCCGCCGTCGCGCCAAGCCGCAAGGCCGCGATGCACGAACCCGGTGCCGTTGGGCGGCGGCCCGTCCGCGTACGCCCGCGGGTCGAACGCCCACTTCTGCTGCCCCGACTCGGCGTCGAGCGCGACGACGCGGTTGTACTGCGTCGTGACATACAGCACGTTGTCGATCATCAGCGGCGTGTTCTGGAAGTTGCCTGGGCGCGTGCCGAACTCCTCGATCGGCTTGTCCTCGGGCCGCCATTCCCAGGCCGTGACCAGACTCGAGACGTTCGTGCCGTTGATGTCGGCCAGCGGCGAGAACTTCGTGCCGCCGGGGTCGCCGCCGTAGACCGGCCATTCCTGCATGGCCGGTTGCTGGGCGCGGGCCGCCACGGCGAGCGTCCCGGCCAGCAGCAGTGACAACGCCGCGAATTTGGTGCGCATGGGTCAGCCTCAGCGCGCGGGCGCGGGGTCGTTCCGGTAGACGACGCCGCCCTTCATCACGAACCTGACGCGGCGCAGCGTCTCGATGTCCTGCAGCGGGTTGCCGTCAACCGCGACCAGGTCGGCCTGCAGCCCGGGCGCGAGCGCGCCGATCCGGGTGGCGAGGCCCATCGACTCGGCGGCGAGCGAGGTCGCGCCGATGATGGCGTCCATCGGCGCCTGTCCGCCGTTCTTCACGCGCGCGATGATCTCCCGCGCGTTTTGGCCGTGGCCGCCGGCGACGGCATCGGTGCCCATCGGCATTCTCACCTTCGACGCGAGCGCCTTCTTGAACATCGGGTAGTTGGTCGGGATCGCTTTCTCCATGAAGGCGAACCCCTCCTCGGTGTAGTTGCCAATGCCGAGGAAGCGCGGCTTGTTCTCGACGTAATTCTGCAGCACCAGCCCGATGTTGGGATCGAAGTAGACGCCCTTCTCGGCCATCAGCTTCAGCGCCTCGTCGTTGACGAACGCGCCGTGCTCGATCTGGGTGCAGCCGGCCTTTGTCCCGAGGATCGCGGCCTCGGCGCTCTGGGCGTGGACCAAGGTGCGCAACCCCTGCGCCTTCGCCTCGTCGCAGGCCGCCTGCAACTGCTCGAGCGTCATGGTCGGCGCCCCGCCGTCGCGAATGCTCTTGGAGGCGAAGATCTTGATGAAGTCCGCCCCGGCGGCCTTCTGCTTGACGACGTAGGCCCGGAGCGCGGCGGGGTCGCCCGTCCGCTCGTTCGCTGAGCCGAGCGACGACAGGATGCGCGGACCGGGCAGCACGCCGCGGTTGATCGCGTCCCTGAGATCCTTGTCGGCGAGCGCGCCGGCGCTCTGGACGGTGGTGATCCCATTGATTAGGGTCACCCACGCGTTCTCGGCGGCGAACAGCGCCATCTCGACAGCGGTTTCACCCTCGTTACTGGCCCGCCCATCCTTGCCGAAGTGGTAGCCGATGTGGACGTGCGTGTCGATCATCCCCGGCAGCAGCGTCGCGGTGCCGAGGTCGTAGGTGACGGGCCCCGAGCGCTGGTCGACCCGAACGATCCGGCCGCCAGCGATCTCGATGACGGCGTTCTGGAGCGTGGCGCCCCTGCCATCCAGCACGCGCGCGGCGCGCACGGTGACGGTTCCGGAAGGTGGTTGCGCCAGCAGCGTGTGCCCTCCCGAGGGAGGGCACACGGCCATCAGCGCGATGGCCAGCGGAACGAGAAGGAAGCGGCGCATTAAATCTCCCATCAGAACGAGATGCGCCCGCCCAGCCGGAGCAGCCGCCCCATGACGATCGACGAGGGACGCCCGAGCGAGGTGCCGAGCGTTTGCACGGCATTGGTCACGGCGTTGTTGTTGAACACGTTGAAGAGATCGAGCGTGGGCTCGATGCGGGCGCCGCCGGCCGCGAACGACTTCGCGATGCGCAGGTCGAGGAGGTTGACCCAGGGATACCGGTACTCACCGCGCTCGGCCACCTGGACGTTCTGCGTCACCTGCGTCAGCCCCGGCACCTCCGCCGTCGTCACCACGTAGATGCGCTGCAGCGGCAGGCCCGATGCGGAACGCAGGGAACCGGAGAGGCGGAAGCCGGCGGGCATGGTGTAGCTGAAGCCGCCGCGGATCTGGTACGGCGAGTCGAAGCCGATGTCGCCCTGGTTGTTGAGGCGGACGTTGGGATTGTTCAGGTCGCCGGCGTCCTGGTCCCCGTGGTTGTTCCCGATCGTGACCCCACCGAAGATGTTGAAGTCGTCGAAGCGCGAGTTGAACTGCAGTTCGACGCCGTGGTAGCGCTGCGACAGTTCGGGGATCGTCTTGAGGACGTTGCGCACCTGGCCGCGCGTGGCGGGGTCCTGGTTGTAGACCGTGATTGGCTGGTTGGTCAGCGGGTTGTTGATCGTGACCCGGCTGTAGTTGTTTGGTTGCACCGCGTCGTTGACGGTGGTGTAGAGATTCCAGAACTTGCGGCCAAAGTAGCCGAGCATCACCGACGTGCGGCTGCCGAACTGGCGCTGAACCGAGGCGGTGTACTCCCACTGGTACGGCCGCTTCAGTCCGGGTTCGACATTGCCAAGCGCCGGCTGCAGCGAGCCCGTGCACCGCGCGAACGCGATCTCCGCGTCCTGGGCGCGCAGGTCACCGTTGGTGTCTGCCCACGGGCAGGTTTGGAAGGCGATGTTCTTGCCGTTGAGCGGCTGGATGATCGTGATACCGGCCAGGCGGTCGTACTTGCTCAGGCCGCCCTTCACCGCGGTGCGGCCGTCGCCCAACACGTCCCACGCAATGCCGAAGCGCGGCGACAGCGTGTTCCAGTTCACGAGGTTCGGCTGGTCAGCGAACTCGCGGGCGGGCACCCAGCGGCCGGCGGCGGCGCTCTGCTGCGGGATCGACATCGTGAAGCGCTCGTAGCGCAGGCCCGGGTTGATGGTGACCCGGCCAAACGACCACGAGTCCTGAACGTAGAACCCGGTGTTCACGCCCGACTCCTTGTGGCCGCTCTGGTTGTTCACGAGGCGCACGGAGTTCGGCACGCCGTTGTTGACGATCTGAACGATGTCCTGACGGGTTTCGAAGAGCTCCTCCGAGTCGCCGGTGCGCACCTGGAGGCCGACCTTGAAGTTGTGCCCGCCGGTGACGTACGACATGAACCCGGCGTAGGTGTACATCCGCGCCTTGTTGGTGTCTTGCCTCGGCGAGACGCCCGTGAAGTGCGACCGGATCTGATCGAACGTGGCGACAGCGTCGGCCGCCGCGTCGGGCTGGAACGAGAGGTTGTAGTTCACCGGCATGGTGAAGGCCGACACCTCGGTAAGCAGCCGGTTCGAGATTGGCGAGCTCCACTTCACCTGGCCGATGTAGTTGAGGCCCGTGGTCTGGACCACCGATGAGATCGGTTCGTTGATGCTCGCGCCGATCCAGTTGTTGGGGCGGTGACCGCGCCACTTGGCGCTGCGGTCGTAGTGAACCGTCAGCTTGTTCTTCTCGTTCAGCTTCCCGGTGAAGCGCAGCGTTGCGTCGCTGATGCGCTGGTCGTCGAGCGCCTGCCCACCGGTGACGGTGAAGGTGTTGCCCAGGTAGTTGTTGGCCGCCCAGCGGCGGAAGGTGCTGAAGAACCAGAGGCGATCGTGCTTGATCGGCCCGCCGAACGTGGCATTGAAGTCGTAGACCGTGTCGACGCGGTTCTGCGCGCGGAACCCGAGCGCCACCAGCGTGTCGTCCAGGTTGTCGCTTTGCATCGAGTCATTCGCGCCGGTCACGAACAGGCCGCCGTGGAACTGGTTGCCGCCGTCGCGCGGGATCATGTTGATCTGCACGCCGCCGACCGGCGCTTCGGCGGGCAGCGAGCTGGTCTGGTAGCTGATTTCCTCCATCAGGCCGTCGTTGAAGTAGAAGCCCGTCTGGTTGCCGGTAAACCCCATGTGCTGGATCTGCACGTTGTCGATCATGAACACGTTGTCGTTGTTCGACGAGCCGTGCACCTGCAGCGTCGGCTG
>SHUG01000063.1 GCA_009694735.1 Acidobacteriota bacterium
CCTCGTGTCGACCAAGAGGGTGATCGATTGGCTGCATGCCCCCGATGGGCGATTTGGCGCCAACCCGATCGCCGGCCGCGATGCGCTGGTGGCGCGCAGCATGGACGAGGCTGTCGCCGAGCTGACCAAGCGCTTTGGCCCCGACATGCAGGGCTGGAAGTACGGACAGGAGCGGTATCACCACGCGCTGCTGCGTCACCCGTTGTCGGAGGTCGTCAACGCCGCCACGCGCGCGAAGCTGGAAGTGGGTCCGCTGCCACGTGGTGGTGACGGCATGACCGTGAGCGCGACGGGCAGTGGCGACAACCAAGCGTCGGGCGGCTCGCTCAAGATCATCGTCGACACCGACGACTGGGATAACTCGGTTGGCCTCAACACGCCGGGGCAGTCTGGCGACCCGGACCGTCCCCACTATCGCGACCTCTTTGAACTGTGGGCGCAGGGGACGTACTTCCCCGTCGCTTACTCGCGCACGAAGGTCGAATCCGTCACTGAGAGCGTCACGCGACTCGTGCCAGGCACCCGATGATTCGGCGTGACTAAACCGTCCACCAGATCGGATCACGCTCAGTTGGCGACGTGACAGGGATCAGGGATCAGAATCTTCGATAAGGCTTCAAGCGTTTTGACGCCGTGAACGTCAGAAGCCAGCTGCGGCACTCGCACGCGCGGCAGCTTGGCGAACCGGCGGTCGATCTCGTCGAGGTAGACCACTTCCTGGGCGTGACGCGACTGCAGGAACGGGTCCGGGCTGGTGGCCGGCAGAATGCGGTTGACCACCAGGCCGCCAATGCTCACGCCGGCGTCGTTCAACTGATCGATCGCGCGCGCGGTTTCCTCGATCGGCAGGCGCTCGGCCACCAGCACCAGCATGAACGCACTGACGCGCGGGCTGAGCAGCCGCGCCCGGAACTCCCGCAATCCTTCCAGGCGTCCTTTGAGCGACAGCATCACGGGGTCGGTCTTGTCGTCCTGCTCGATGCCGAGCATCGCCTGGCGAGAACGCGATAGCGCGCGGATCCAAGCCTCCATCAACTCGGGCATGCGGATCAGCCGCAGGGTATGCCCGGTTGGCGCGGTGTCGAACACGATCAGATCAAACCGCGTGTCTTCACCGCGGATCAGCCCGCCGATGCGATCGAACAGCGCCATCTCCTCGGCGCCGGGCATGCTGGCCGCCAGATCGATCTGCTTGTTCGCTTCTTTCAGGATGTGATCGCCAAACAGGCCCTTGATCTGTTCCTTGACGTTGGCGACGTAGCGCTGCGACTCGAGCGCGCCATCAATCTCCAGTCCCCACAGGTTCGGCAGCAGCTCCACCGGCTCGGGCCCAATCTCGCGCTCGAAGATGTCGGAGGTGGAATGCGCGGGGTCGGTGGAGACGAGCAGCACGCGCTTGCCGGCGTGACTGGCCGCCAACGCCGTCGCCGACGCGCAGGTGGTCTTGCCGACGCCACCCTTGCCGCCGAAAAACAACACCTTCTTCTCGAGGAGACCACGCATGGTCAGCAACAGGGCAGATTGCCCAAAGGCGAGCGATCCATGCCCATCCGCTTGTGCCAGACGTGGAACTGATCGAGCAGGTAGGGATAAACGTCGAGCAAGTAGAGCGTGGCTGGGTTCGGAAGGCCGACGATCTCCATGTAGCACAGCAGCAGGAACATGTCGTTCAGCTCCGCGGCCTGCATCCGCAGCTCGCGCTCGTAGGCGCCATAGGCGGCGCCGTGGAAGAAGTCGCGGAGGTTCTGACGGACGGACATCGCCCGATCATAGTCTCCTGATGATCTTCGTCAGATTTGCGACTGTAAAATATTGTTTCATTATCATTTCATAAATATAGCTGAATTAGCTTATTTGTTGATGTTTATGGCCATTTAAGCGATTATATTATCGTTTCATTATGAACCAGATACTGGACCTACTGCGGTGGGGCGTTCTCGAAGCGGCTGACCTTCGTCAGCGGCTAGATGTTTCGCCGGCCACCTTGATGCGTCGGGTCCAGGAGGCAGGACCGGAGGTCATTCGCATTGGTCGAGGCCGCGCCACGCGCTATGGATTGCGGCAAGCGTGGCCGACGCTTGATGCTGCGCGCTTTCCGCTGTTTCGGGTTGCCGAAACCGGCGCCGTCCGGTCAGAGGGTGAGCTCCTCACACTCGCCGCGCGTCAAACGGTTTGGCTGCCCGCCGGGACAGTGTCGAACGGGCTGCCGATCGAGCTCGCCGATGCGCGGCCGTCGGGTTTTCTGGGACGGCACTTTGGAGCGATGCACGCCGACCTCCGTCTGCCGGACCGCCTGATCGATTGGTCGGACCATCACATCCTGATCGCGATGTCGCGCCGCGGCGAAGGCTTGCCCGGCAACCTGATCGTCGGCGACGAATCGTTTGCCCGGTGGCAAGCACTCGACATGGCCGCCACCACGCGCAACGATTACCCTGCCTTGGCGGCGGCCACGATCGCGGGGCATCCACCCGGATCGTCTGCTGGTGGCGAGCGACCGAAATTCGGTGTGCTGGTTGAGGGACGCCACCTGCTCGTGAAATTCGCCGCGCGCGGAGGCGCCGGCGACGTGGTGGCCAGGCGCTGGTGCGATCTATTGGTGCTCGAAGCACTCGCGCTCTCCGTCGTGTCAGAACACGGCATCGCCGCCGCACCTTCTCACATCGTCGAGTCGCCTTCGCACTGTTTTCTCGAGAGCGAACGATTCGATCGTGTCGGCGTGCGCGGACGCCTCGCGGTCTTGAGCCTGGCGGCGGTTCACGACGATCCCGCCGACACATGGGCGCGGGCGGCCGTCGTGCTGAGGGAGGCTGGGCGCCTCGGCGATGAGGACGCGCGCATCCTCCGCTGGCTTGATGCGTTTGGCGCGCTGATCGCCAACACCGATCGGCATCAATACAACGTCAACTTCTTCGTGGCTGGCGCAGGCCTGCGCCTCGCGCCAGCCTTCGATCAGGTATCGATGCTGTACGCGCCGGCGGCGGATGGCCAACTACCACCGCGACCCTTCGCGTTGCCAGCGACGACGGCCGATACCCTGGACGTGTGGGACGATGCACGCCGGGCGGCGCGGGAGTTCTGGCAACGGGCGAGCGATGATGGCCGCGTGTCGGATGACGTGCGGCAGGCAGCGGCGGCCAACGCCCGCGCCCTCGCGGAGCTAGTGCCCGGAGCGCGG
The DNA here is from genome assembly GCA_009694735.1 of Acidobacteriota bacterium. Taxonomy (GTDB): domain Bacteria; phylum Acidobacteriota; class Vicinamibacteria; order Vicinamibacterales; family UBA2999; genus 12-FULL-67-14b. The sequence goes on from SHUG01000063.1 coordinate 3,179, forward strand.
AGACTTCGGCCTCCGTCTGGAGATCAAAATACATCAACGTAATCATAACGTGTGACGTTATAATTCCGTTGATGATTCCTGTCGCGCGCCGGGTTCGCCATCTGGTCGAGGACCGCCTGCGGCACATGCCCGGGGTGGTCCTGCTGGGGCCTCGCCAGGTCGGCAAGACCACCCTGGCCCGGCAGATCGCGGCGCGCCGAAAAACCAAGGCGATTTACCTCGATCTGGAGCGCCCAGCCGACCAGCGCCGGTTGACGGATGCCGACGCCTTCCTCCGCGCCCAGACCGGCTTGGTCGTGATCGACGAGATCCACCGGGCACCTGCGCTCTTCCATATCCTGCGCGGCATCATCGACGGCCGGCGCGCGACGGGCGATCCGGCCGGCCACTTCCTGCTGCTTGGTTCGGCGGCACTCGACCTGATGCAACAGGCGGCTGAAACACTCGCCGGCCGCGTCGACTACGTGGAGCTGGCGCCGTTTGACGTCACCGAGCTGCCGGCGCCGGTCCGCGATCTCGACCGTCTCTGGGTACGCGGTGGCTTCCCGGAGAGCCTGCTGGCCGGCAGCGAGGTCGCCAGCCTGCGGTGGAGGCACGCCTTCATCCGCAGCTACCTCGAGCGCGACGTGCCCCTGTTCGCGCCGCGTCTGCCGGCGGAGACGATCGGCCGCCTGTGGTCGATGCTCGCGCACGCGCAAGGCACCATGCTAAACCAGTCGCGCCTGGCGTCGAGCCTTGCCGTGTCCACGCCGGCCATCGGCCGCTACCTCGACCTGTTGGTCGATCTCCTGCTGGTCCGCCGTCTGCGCCCTTGGAGCGGCAACGTCGGCAAGCGCCTGGTGCGAACGCCGAAGATCTACCTGCGCGACAGCGGCCTGGTACACGCGCTGCTGGAACTCGATGACTGGCAGGCCGTGCTCGGGCATCCGGTGGCGGGTCCCAGTTGGGAAGGGTTCGTCATCGACAACCTGATCGCCGTGGCGGGTGACCGCCGCACACCGTACTTTTATCGCACCGAGAACGGCGCGGAGATTGACTTGCTTTTCGAGCGGGGCGGCACGGTCGAGATGGCCATCGAGATCAAGCGCTCGACCGCACCCGTCGTCAGCAAAGGGTTTCGCCTGGCGTGTGACCTGCTTCGCCCCAAGGCGAGATATGTCGTGCACGGTGGCGACGAGACCTGGCCACTCGAAAAGGACATCACGGCCGTGACGCTGCAGGAATTAGCGAGGCGGCTGGGGAGGTCGACGTGAACTGCTGGCCGCCTGAATCCTCCTACTTCTTGATCAGTGCGGGCCAGTTGACGATCACCGAGATCGACGGTGGCGGCGCGTTGCGATCGTTGACGTAGATCAGGAACCGCTGGCCATCGGCGGATACCGCGAACGGGAAGCGGTGGCCAGCCCCGAGTGGTCCCGCGACCCGGGTCTGGAACAGGCGCACGGGAGTACCAGCCCGGAAGCCATTCCGAGTGTCGAGGGACACTGCCATCAGCTCGCGCGTGGGGCTGAGATAGAACAGCTCTCTGCCGTCGGCGCGCCAGCGCGCATCGGTCGCCCCGTCGGTCGACACCTGCCACCTCTCGCCGGTCTGCGGCCACGGCTGCACGTAGATCTCGGCCCGGCCGGATTCATCGGAACTGTATGAGATGAAACGCCCATCTGGTGAGAACTGCAGTTCGAGCGATGTGAATGCATCCTCCACAATCGGCGTGGGCGCCGGGCTTGCTCCTGCTTCGTAGCCGATCAGGTCTTGGCTGCCGCCGAGCACGACAATGCTCTTGCCGTCAGGCGACCAGGCCATCACCGGCGTACTGCCTGGCGTTTCGATCATCAGCTCCTCGCTGGTCGCACCACCAAGGCTCTTGCGAAAGACATCTGCGGCACCTTTCCGGTTCGAGGAGAAGGCGATGGTCCTGCCGTCGGGAGACCACACCGGGTCGGCATCGTCGGCAGGGTCTGTCGTGAATCGGGACACCGCGTCGCGAGCGAGGTCGTACAGCCAGATGTCGCGGTTGGCGCCGTCGTAACACTCCATCGCCACTCGCTGGTAGTCACGCGAGAGTTCCGGGTTCCGGCATTGGCGGGTGAGGTTGAGTTGGGCACCTTCTGTTCCGCGCCGGTCGAACCACGTGAGCTGCGTGACCTCGCTGGCCGCCTCGTTGCGCACGGCGAGCACGCCGGTCTGGGACACCGAGAACTGGCGACCGCCAAGACCGCTGCGCAGCGCCATTCCGGTACTGATCACATTCGGCGGTCCCTCGACGACGGTGCCAACCGGGTCGAACCGCCAGGCAAGTAACTGCTGTCCCCGCACGGCGAGCAGCCAGTTCGGCGCCGCGAAGGCGGGCTGACCTCCTTTCTCCAGGGCGCGGGGTGGTTCGGAGCCATCGAGCTTGGCAATGAAAATTTCACCCGTCGGATCACTGGCCTCGCCGATCAATACCTGCTTGCCATCCGGCAGCGCCCAGGGTGACTGCAGCAAACGCAACGTCTCGCTGGCTTCGATCACAGTGCGCGCCGGGGCACTCGGTGCCCGAAAGGCGATTAGGCGGCCCTCTGTCACGCGCAGAAGATCGCCGGAAGGCGACCAACTGGCTCCGCCGAAAAAGGCCGCGTTTCGATTCGACACGGCTTCCAGCCGGGTGTCGTCAATGGCGAGCTTGTGCAGGGCGGACTGGCGGGAAAACAACACCCAATCGCTGTCGGGCGACCAAGCGGCCGAGCCCACGGTTCCTTGGGTGCTATTGAGGCGCCGCAGCGCACCGGTCGACAGATCTTTCACGTACCAGTACGCGATGCCGCGATCGAAACCCCTGAGCAGGATGCTGCGGCCGTTTGGCGACACGGCGAAGTTCGGCGGGTCTTCCAGGGCCACGCCGTCGGCCGGCGTGATCAGGAACGTATATGCCCGATCACTGTTCTCGCCGGCGGTCGGCGCGTTACCGGTCGTCCATGCGGCACCGCCCGCGAACGTCAAGGCCGCGCCGGCAACAAAGGTTGCCGCCAGGCGCAGCCACGGTGTACGCGCCGGGCCCGCCGGGGCCCCGGCCACGACATCATGAGCGCCACCCTCGCTGAGCTCGAGTCGCGCATCGCCGATGTCCTGCAACCGTTGCTTGCGATCGCGCGCGAGGCAATGGCGTAGCAGACGGCGAACAGACGCTGGCGTTTCGTTCGGCAGCCGCGACCAATCAACGTCGGTCTTCAGCACACTCGCCAGCGTGTCGGATACCGTTTCGCCGTCGAACAGCCGCTGCCCGGTCAGCATTTCGTAGAGCACGACGCCAAACGCCCAGCTGTCGGCACGCTTGTCGACGATGGCGCCGCGGGCCTGTTCCGGCGCCATGTAGGCCGCGGTGCCGAGAATCATCCCGGCCTGCGTCATCGCCGGCGTGGTGATGGTCGGAGAGTTCGCCGCACCCCCCGATCCCTGATCCCCGATCCCCGATCCATCGCCTTGGCGAGACCGAAGTCGAGCACCTTGACCGTGCCGTCTGGGCGCACCTTGATATTCGCGGGCTTTAGATCGCGATGGACGATCCCCTGCTCGTGCGCGGCTTCGAGCGCCTCGGCGATCTGCTTCGCGAGCGGGAGTGCCTCGTCGAGCGGAATCGCGCACGGGCAATCCGTTGCGACAGGTCTTCGCCCTCGACCAGTTCCATGACCAGCGCTCGCGTCGGCGGGTCTGAAGACCCGCCGCTACGAAAGGCTTCGAACCCGTAGATCGCGGCGATGTGGGGATGATTGAGCGACGCGAGCGTCTTCGCCTCGCGCTCGAACCGCGCCAGACGGTCCGGATCGGCAGCGAACGCGTCCGGCAGGATCTTGATGGCCACCTGGCGACCAAGCGTCGTGTCCGTCGCGCGCCACACCTGCCCCATCCCGCCTTCGCCGAGTGGCGCGGTGATTTCGTAGACGCCGAGACGCGTGCCGGGGGCCAGGCTCAAACCGCTGGAAGTTATAGCGGCTAGCGGCGCGATCACGCATCTAGCGGCGGAAGACCGATTCCTTCGGGAAGTCCTTGCCGTCGATAAATCGCCGGATGTCTTGCGCCACCGCTGTGTGCTTCTGCAGCATCACCCAGTGGTCATCGTCTGGATAGAGCCTGACGCTGAGGTTCGGCACCCATTTCTCCAGGCCACTGAGGTGACCGGAAAGGATCGCTGAGTCCTTCATGCCCCAGATGACGAAGGTCGGCACGTTGATGATGGTTTGTAGGGATCGAGGCCTTCCGGCCGCGACGACAGGTTGTAGCCCCGCATGTCGAGGCCAACGGCCAAATGGTCCTTGCCCATCTCCGCCATCTGATCTTTCCACTGATACCAGAACGACGGGTAGCCGTGGAGGAAGAGGACCAATGTGCCCTTGCCGACACTCGCATAGTGCAGGCGCATGCCGTTCACGTCGGCGTAGTTATGACTGTCGGCATTTTGTGACGTGCCATTGACGGACGACGCCGGCCAGCAGTATCTTCAATGTATATACATGGCCACTTCCACTCAAATCGCCAAATGGGGCAACAGCCTGGGACTCAGACTGCCGAAGTCGGTTGCGCTTGAAGCGCGGCTTGACGCCGGGGACACGGTGAATGTGTCGGTCAAGGACGGCGCGATCGTGGTGAGGCCGGCCGGACCCGCGTATTCAATCAACTCCCTCGTGGCGAAGATCACACGGCGCAATCGCCATACGGAAACAGACTGGGGCGCTTCGCCGGTCGGGCAAGAAGTGTGGTAGCCCGCGGGTACGTTCCTGATGCCGGCGACCTGGTTTGGCTGACGTTTGACCCGCAAGCGGGCCATGAGCAGCGTGGCCGCCGGCCCGCCCTCATCTTGTCGCCACGCGTCTATAACGCAAAGGCACGCCTGGCGATCGCCTGCCCGATTACCAGTCAAGTAAAAGGCTACCCTTTTGAAGTCGTCATTCCGCCGACCGGCAGGATCACCGGCGTGGTTCTGGCAGACCACGTGAAGAACCTCGATTGGGAAGCGCGGCGGGTCGTCTTTGAAGCCAAGACGACCGGCGACGTGCTGGCCGAGGTCAGGGCACGCCTCAGGGCCTTGCTCGATCTGTAGGCGACCGCCGGCAGTCTGCCTGTGCGATCGCTTCTTCCCCTCAGGCCGCCAATTCATCAACAGCGTAATCGGCGCCCGCAGCGCATGAATTGCATGGCCACGTTGAATAGACGGAATTTGATCTGGAAAGGTTGGGACAGACTGGCGGCGAGCGCCTCCGGCCCCCTGACGAGGTTCGGATCTAGAATCACTTTGTGCGCTGGACCGACCACAAGACGGTGGGGCTGCAGTATGGCCTGACCGCCCTTTTCTTCCTGCTGGTCGGGTTTCTCCTGATGATCCTGATGCGGTGGCAACTGGCCTGGCCCGGTCAGCCGCTGCCGGCGTGGCTGGTGCCGATGCTGGGCGAGGCCAATGCGCCCGGCGGCATCATGCTGCCCGAGTTCTACAACCAGCTGGTGGCCATGCACGGCTCGGTGATGGTGTTTCTGGCCGTGGTGCCGCTGGCGGCCTCGGCGTTCGGCACCTATTTCGTCCCGCTGCAGATCGGCGCCAACGCGATGGCGTTTCCGCGGCTAGGTGCGCTCAGCTACTGGCTGTATCTCGCGGGCGGCCTGGTGATGATCGCCAGTTTCTTCGTCGAGGGCGGCGCGCCGAATTCGGGATGGACGTCGTATGTGCCGCTGGCGGTGCTCGCCACCGCGGGCCAGAACTTCTGGCTGAGCGGCATCATCCTGATCGGGTTGTCGTCCACGCTCGGCGCCATCAACATGCTCGTCACCATCGTGCAGGGGCGCGCCCCGGGCCTCACGTGGATGAAGCTGCCCTTCTTCGTGTGGTCGCAGCTGGTCACGGCGCTGTTGTTACTGCTCGCGTTCCCTGCCCTGCAGGCAGCCGCCATCTTCCAGTTGATGGACCGAGTGGCAGGCACCAGCTTCTTCATGCCGACGGGGCTCGTGATCGGCGGCCTGCCATTGCAAGGCGTGATGGGCGGCGGCAATCCGCTGCTGTGGCAGCACCTGTTCTGGTTTCTCGCGCATCCCGAGGTCTACGTCCTCATCCTCCCCGCCATGGGCATCGTCGCTGAGGTGATCACGGTGAACGCCCGGCGGCCGCTCTGGGGATACGGGCTGATGGTGTCGTCGGTGCTGTTCATGGGCGGCATGTCGATGGTGGTGTGGGCGCATCACATGTTCCTGAGCGGCATGGGCACCTCGCTCAGCACGTTCTTTCAGATCACCACGATGATCATTTCGATCCCGTCGGTGGTGTTGATCACGTCGCTGGTGATGTCGCTGTGGGGCGGCTCCATCCGCTTCACCACGCCCATGCTGTTCGCGCTGGCGTTCCTGCCGATGTTCGGCATTGGCGGCCTGACCGGCCTGCCGCTCGGCCTGGCCGCCAGCGATGTCACGCTCCACGACACCTACTACGTCGTCGCGCACTTCCACTATTTGGTGGCGCCGGGCACGGTGTTCGCGCTGTTTGCCGGCATCTACCATTGGTTCCCGCGCATCACCGGCCGCATGCTCGACGAGCGGCTCGGCAAAATTCACTTCTGGGGATCGTTCATCTGCATGAACCTGATCTTCATGCCGATGTTCGTGATTGGCCTGATGGGCGTGAACCGCCGGCTGTACGACGCCGGCGCCAGCTACGCCCTCGCGCAGCCGACGCTGATGTGGCAAACGCACATGACGTATGCCGCAGTGGTGCTGGGCCTGTTCCAGCTGCCGTTCGTCTGGAACCTGCTGAAGGGATGGTTGGGGTCAGGTCAAGAAAATCACACTTTGGGATTGGCGGGGACAGGTCTCCCCTACAATCCATGGAACGCCAAGACCCTGGACTGGACGGGAGACCTGTCCCCAATCATCCCAAAGTGTGATTTTCTTGACCTGACCCCGTTTAACCCGCGGGCGGATACGGGGACGACAGCGGGGCGGCTGGGACTGTGGCTGTTTCTCGCCTCGCTCACCATGTTCTTTGGGTCGCTGTTCTCGGCCTACGTCATGCTCCGCGCCGGCTCGACGACGTGGCCAGAGCCGTTCGCGATATTCCCGTGGCTTGAAACCGCCCTCCTGCTTGGCGCGAGCGCCGCGTTCGGTGAGACGCGCATTCGGCTCATCAGCGCCAATACACTTGGGCTCGCCTTCGTCGCAGTCAAGTTGCTGGGCGACGTGGCGATGATCCGCAAGGGCCTGGTGCCATCCGCCACCCTGCAACTGGCCAGCTGGTTTACCCTGGGCGCCGTTCACGCCGCCCATGTGTTCGCCGGCGCGCTCTTTACGGGATGGTTGGCCGGACCCGCGTTCCGCATCAAGGCTGAGAACCGTGAGCGATGGCAGGCGCGCATCGAGGCCACGCGCCGCTACTGGATCTTTGTGGACATCGTGTGGCTCGCCCTGGTTGGCAGCTTCCATATATGAGCTGCCCGATCTGCGGACCATCGGAGAGCGCGGCCATTGCCGCCGGCATTCGTGCCGGGGTCGGCACGCTGATCGTCGTCACCGCCATCGTCGTTCTGGCCATGGCGTGGTTTGCCTGGCGTCTCTGGTCCCTCGACTCGCTCGAGCGTTCGCTCGCCCAGGATCGGAAACAGGAACCGTGATCGAGCGCCTGCTTCCGGTCGCCGCGTCCGCGCACGCAGCTACGCTTGATGCCGTGCTGCTCGGCATCCACTGGCACATGCTCCTGATCTTTGCCGGATGGCTCGTGCTGTTCATCGTGATCCTGATCAAGTTCCGTCACGGCGCTAACCCGGAACCGCGCCAAGCGGGCGCGCGCACACGGTGGCCGGCGATCGCGATCGGCGGCGTGATCCTCGGCGATGTCTTGATCCTCACCACGCAGGCTTTACCGGCGTGGTCGGCACGCGTCGCCCCGCCGCCTGCGGCTGTGACGCCGATCGAGGTGCGCGTCACCGGCGAGCAGTTCGCCTGGAACATCCATTACCCTGGACCCGACGGTATCTTCGGACGCACCGACAACACGCTGATCGGCGCCTCGAACCCGGTCGGCATCGATCGCGAGGACGCGGCGGCCAAGGATGACATCGGGCTGCTCAACATCCTCACACTGCCCGTGGATCGAACCGTCGTCATCCGGTTGACCAGCCGCGACGTCGTCCACAGCTTCACGCTGAACGAGATGCGGGTGAAGCAGGACGCCGTGCCTGGAATGACGACGAGAACCTGGTTCACGCCCACGGTGACCGGTGATTGGGAAATTGCCTGCTCGCAACTCTGCGGGTTGGGCCACTACCGAATGCGCGGCGAGCTACACATCGTCACGGCAGCCGGCTGGGCGCAATGGATGACAGACGAGCAAGCGCGATTGACGCGATGACCACACGCAGAGAGTTTATTTCTCGACTTTCTCGCCTCTCGACACCCACTCGTCCCAGCCGCCCTTGAGCGCTTTCGCCCCAGGAAAACCCCTGGCGGCGAGATCGACGGCGGCGCGGGCGGCGGTCATTTCGTTCGCGCAGGCACAGTAGGCGACGATGGTTCGCTTCTCGCCGGCCAATTGCGCCCCTCTCGCGAGGATCTGCGTGTAGTCGATGTTGATCGCACCTGGAATGCGGCCCTTCGCGAACGCGCCTGGCTCGCGGACGTCGAGCACCACCACGGCCTTCTGTTCCATCAAGACCTTGAGTTCGTCGATGGTAATGCGCGGTACCGAGCGGATAGCTTGCTCCTCCTTCGCCAAGGCTTCCACCTTCGCTGAAGCTACGGCGGACGAGTCGGAGGACAAGCCCAGCACCAAGCCAGTGAGCAGCACGATGGCGGCTACTGTCTTTGCGAGGTGAGCCATGACGCCCTGAACCTCCGCTGATCGTCGGTCAGCATGCCGCCGGTCTTCTCGATGGCCACCACCTCGACGCGCGGATCTTCTTCGAGGGTAATGGTGCCGTTCACGATTTCTCCACTGCGGCGAATGAAGCGCAGTGGCACGGCCAATCCGGGCTTCTGCTTTGCCATTGCCTCTTCGAAAACAGCCATCGACGTGAGATCCACACCGCCGAGGTTTGCGAGCTGATCCTCTTGGGCGACGCCGGCTTTGTAGAGCGGTGATTGCCATGGCACCAGGCCATTCACACGCAGTGCGCTGCCGCCTGCCTGCAACTGCACCTGTCCTGCAAACGCTTTGCCAGGGGCGCGCTTGCGCAGCACCAGGCCGGCGCGGCCCAGCAGCCGCGCGTAGTCGAGCACCTCGCGGCCCTCCACGTACTTGCTGAAGAAGTCGTTGGCGAAGCCGCGGTCGCCGGCCACCTTGGCGAGCGACTCCTTCAAACCATCGATGGTGTAGGGCGTGCTCACCTTCCCAGGGGTCTTCTGCCCCGGTCGTCCGAACTGGGTCCACAACGCCTTCATGAACTGGTCGCCGGAGGTTTGCGCGTTGGAGCGGTCGCGAAGCGACAGATCGAGGCCCAGACCGATGACCGAACCGTAGGTGTAGTACGAGATGAAGACATTCGGAAAAGCCGTGCGATCGATCGATGCCGCGGCATCCACGAACGGCGCCATGCGACTCATGTCAACCGCGCTGCGGAATTGACGGCCGGGTCCGAGTGTCACGGCGTTGATGGAACCGGCCAGCTCGCCCAGCAGACCGTCAAGCGGCAGCAGGCCGGCGCGATGCAGGATCAGGCTGTCGAAGTAGCTGGTGAAGCCTTCGCCCAGCCACAAGTCGTCGCTCATGTCGGCTTGCTCGAAGTCGAAGGGCTCCACACCGGCGGATCGCAGGCGCTCCATGTTCCAGGCGTGGAAGAACTCGTGGGAGACGGTGCCGAGAATGCCCTGGCGTTGCTGCGGATTGCGCAGCGCGCCCGAGCTGGTCAGCGACGTACTGTTGCGATGCTCCATGCCGTCGCCACTGGCCCACGGGAGGTAGGTGCTCAGGAACGTGTAGGTGTTGGTCTCGAATTGGGGAAGCTCACCGAAAATGGGAATGGTCTCCCGGACGATCCGTTCGACATCTGTGGCAAAGGCGTCCGCATCGGCCTCCGTGCCGTCATGGGTCAGCGCAATCCTGAACGTCGGCGGCGGTCCCGCCCTCTTCTGGCCATCGTCCACCGTGAACTCGCGCAGGGTGTAAGCGCTGAAGTCGGTCGGGCTGTCCATCAGGTAATGGATGTTGGGCGCGGTGAAGACCAGCGGATCGGTGGTCGGAAACAGCTGGGTCGCCACCTTCCAGGTCTTCCCTCGCGGCTGCACAAACGTCACGCGGGCGGGACGCTCGAACCAGCCCCGCGCGAACATCAGCGCCGCTGGAATGTTGATGTGAGCGTGCATCGAGTCGATGCCGAGATAGGTGCCGTCCGTGCGGTCGCCGAACACCTTGTAGGTGACCACGACCGTGCCGTCGTGGCCGGTGACGTCCCATTGGTGCGGATCGGGACGGGTCGCCGTGAGCGGCTGGCCCTTGCCGTTCACGACCGCGACGTCGAACACGTTCTTGGCAAACTCGTGGAGCGCGTAGCGGCCGGGAGAGGTGCGCGCCATCCGCACCTGCAGCACGCCGGCCGGCACGGCGGCAAACTTCACTTCCACCTGCATCCAGCGATGTTCCGGCGCGGGGAACGACAGCCGGTATTCGACCGGCGCCTGCGCCCATGCGGCGCTGGCCACGAACACCAAGATGAAGACGGCGAAGACACGTTTGACCATTCCGCTTAGCATGCCACGAACATTGGCCACTGAGGACACAGGGGAACACCGAGAAAACATGGTGGGCTAGAATCCAACCATGAAGAAGCTGTTTGCAGCGTTCGCCCTGTTACTGGTGGGCATTCAACCAACGGCTCAGTCCGATCCCAAGACCGCGGCCTTCGGTTGGGTGGACGGCAACGCCTCGACCCTCAATCGAGTCAATCGCAACATCTGGACGTGGGCCGAAACCGGGCTCGAGGAAACCAAGTCGTCCGAGGAGCTGCAGACACTACTGCGATCGAACGGCTTCTCGGTCGAAGCCGGCGTGGCCGGCATGCCCACGGCGTTTGTCGCCAGCTACGGCTCCGGCAGACCGGTGATCGGCATCCTCGCGGAGTTCGACGCGCTGCCCGGGTTGTCGCAGGACTTGTCGCCCGAGCGCACCAACCGAGCCGGCGCCACGGCCGGTCATGGTTGCGGACACAGCGTGTTCGGCACGGCCAGCAGCGGCGGCGCCATTGCCATCAAGCAGGCGCTCGCCTCCGGCGCCATCAAGGGCACGGTGAAGCTGTTCGGCACGCCGGCCGAGGAGACCGGCATCGGCAAGACCTATATGCTGCGTGAAGGGATCTTCAAGGACGTCGACACCCTGCTGTCGTGGCACGCGCTCGACAAGACCATGGCGACCTGGGACTACTCGAAGGCCATGGTGTCGGTGAAGTTCAAGTTCGAGGGCCTGCCGTCGCACGCCTCGGTCTCGCCGCACCAGGGCAAGAGCGCGCTCGACGCCGTCGAGCTGATGAGCGTGGGCGTGAACTTCATGCGTGAACACGTCAAGGAAGACACCCGCATCCACTACGTGATCACCAATGGCGGCGGCCAGCCGAACGTGGTGCCACCGTCGGCGGAAGTCTGGTACTACCTGCGCGCCAACAAGCACACCGATGTCGAGGAATATTACGTGTGGCTCACCGAGATCGCCCGCGCCGCGGCGGCCATGAGCCGGACCAGGCTGATCGAAACCCGCGTCGATGCCGACCTGCACGAAGTGCTGCCTAACCGCACGCTCGTCGAGGTGATCCAGAAGAACCTGGAACTGGTGGGACCGCCGGTATTCGACGAACGCGAGAAGGCCTTCGCCCGCGCCACGCAGAAAGACCTCAAGCCACAACCGGCACAGGCGCTGGCCGATCGCGTCGAGCCGCTGTCGAGTGGTCCGCCGAGCCAGGGCGTGCACTCGACCGACGTGGGCGACCTGACGTGGTTCTTCCCGGTCGGGCAGTTCACCGCCGCGACCTACGCCTACGGCGCGCCTGGCCACAGCTGGCAGATCGTCGCCTGCACCGGCATGAGTATTGGCGAGAAGGGCATGCTCGTGGCTGCCAAGACCATCGCCGGTTCGGCGATCGATCTCTATCGCTCGCCTGAGTTGATCCAACGCGCCCGCGAGGATCTCAAGAGGACGGTGGCGGATCAGAAGTATGTGACGTTGATTCCTGAAGGCCAGAAGGCGCCGAAGACGATTCGTTAGGAGCCGGTCTCCGGCTGGTCGAGCACCTCGCGAATCTTCTTCGCCAGCTGCATGGGCGTGAACGGCTTCTGCAGGAACGGCTTGCCTTCGTCCAGCACGCCCGTCTTCACGATCGCCTCGTCGGTATCGCCGGACATATACAGTACGCGAATCGAGGGCCTGAGCGCGCGCAGCGCCTCAGCCACCGCCGGTCCGCTGATGTCGCCGCGGATCACATCACAGAGCGCCAAATCAAAATGCCTCGTGTCGTCACTGCCCAGCGCCAGTCCGGCCCTGCCAGACGAGGCATCCGTCACTGAGTAGCCGAGCCGGACCAGCAGTTCTTTGGACAAGCGGCGCACCGTCGGATCGTCTTCCACCACCAGGATGTGCTCGGTGCCGTCGGGCATCCGTTCCACCGTCGGATCCACCACCGTTGGCGGTGGCGCCTCGCCCCGTCCGCTGAGGGACAGCAGGCCCAGGCTGAACTGCGCCTCCGCATCCCCAGCCGTCGCGTTCGCTTGTAGTGCGGTCAGGTGCGGAGGCGGCGCCGGTTGAGACCCCGCGCTTGGCTTCGGATGGATCCCAAATCGCTGGTCGTCCTGCGCGATGGCGTGCGTCACGCGTTCCATCGTTGGCTCGAAATCCTCGTGACGCGAGTCGATGTAGAGCCACTTCTTCAGGATGTCGTGAGGCGCCGTTGCGGGAACTCTTCGATGATCGCGGGCTGACGCGCATGGTCAGTGCAGATCAGGACGCCATGCCACCGCCACCGGCCCGTCATGGATGGTTCGATCAGGACCATCATCTGACGGCCCCACAGGTAGACGGCCAGTCCACCGAACATCCTTTTGGTGAAACAACTGGCGTGGTTCTCAAAGGTCTGCAAGATCCATTCGTTGTCGAACGTTCTCATCCAGGAATCAGCACCTTGTACGTCAGGCCCAACCACGTCAGGCTGGGCGCGGGTGTCGAGGGGCCAGGGGTGAGACGCTACGGATCCAGCAACACTTCTTTCGCATACAGCGTGTCGAGATACTCGCGTGCGGCCTGAATCTTGCCGTCGCGCACCTCAAAGAGAAAGTGATACTGGTTGTTGTAGGTCCTGCCCGTGGCGGTTTCGCCAGACGATTCGGCTTCGACCGCCACCCGATCCCCCTCGGCGGTGAGGCCCGTCGGGGTGACCCGCATCCCTTTGGGCATCGCCGACACAATCCCTTTGGCCATCTCGGCAAACTACGTCTTGGTCTTGGTGCCTGCGATCATAAACCTGTCCGGCTTGCCGGCCATCCGCCACGTCGCGGTGTCGGCCACTAACGCCATGGCGGCATCGAGCTGACCCGCCGAGAAGTGTTCCAAGAAACTCAACACCACCTGCTTGTTCGCTGCTGTACTCATCGTCCACCTCCTGCTGTGTTGTCTTGCTGTGATTTGAAAGCCGCCCGTTGGTCAGGTGCGCGTCGCTCGCGCCGCGTCGCCCGGCACGCCGTTGGTCGCCGCCTGACAGGCCGCCATGGGCGCCGGTCGCACACGAAGTCCTCACCCCACGACAGCGGCCCTCGGGGCCGTGCACCGCCGTGAGGGATGCGTCGTATTGCGCCGTCGTACCGCCGGGAAAGATCACAAAGGCAGATTGGTTGGCACATGGTCCGGCGTTTCATAAATTGTTTAGCGATATCTCATTCAGCAAAGTGCAACCCCCGATAGTAAGCACACTCACCTATGCCAATGGTCAAGTGTGGTCTTATGCGACTTGGTATTGGTCAGGCACCGGCAGGACGACCGGCGTTGAAGTGAAGATTCCTTTCCACGCTTGGTATCGATTTGACAATGGCAAGATTGCTGAAGTGTTTCATTTCGTGGATCCGACGGCCTTCAATAAAGAAGCGGCAGCAGCGCTAGCCGCTCAGACAACGTCTAAATAGAAGCCTCAGACGCGACCGCTTCTCGATGTAGGTGCAATTTCTCGAAGGTGCTTGGTCGGGCAAATCGCCCGTCACAACAGCGATGCTTCACAACGGCGTGACGACAGACCGGACCGTGGCAGGCGCTCCGCTCGTCAGGTCTCCGGCCTTCACGCCTCGAAACGCATTCTCAGCAGCGGCGCCCTCAGCCGCCGCGTTCGTCACGGCGGTTACGAGCTTCTGGTATGCGGCGGCATTGGCGGCGGTCAGCTTCAACTCGATGAGACCGTCGGAGGCAATCGAATTGACCGAGTTCCCGCCGGTCAGGTTCGTGATCTGGTAACTGCCGGAGGGCAGTGCCTGTTGAATCAGGATGACCGCACGCGCGGCGGCGTGCAGGGCGCTGACGCGCCCATAGGCGCCGGAACTATGGCCCCCAGGTCCCTGGAACTCTACGCGCAACCCGCGCGACTGCTGAGCGAAGACGGGCGTGCCGGCCGCGGCGACGCAGACGAAGAATGCGAGCGAATAAATCAGACGCTTCATGATCGGATGCTCCAGTGTTATCGCGCGACTTCGCGCGTCCGCTTGCCCATCGGACCGACGGACGGTTGCACGACCGTGCCGTCTGCAGCGTGGAATCCCGACACGATCAACGCTGCCGTGAGCACGCGGTGCATGCGGGCCACCTCGGCGGCCGGAGCGCCGCGCGTGCCCCATTCCCAGAACGCGTGTCCGCCGGCGCCGGCGGCCGACGAAGCCAGGCTGAATTGATAGGTCGGGATGCCGGTGTTGGCCGGCACATTGTCGTTCAGGCTGCCCGATCCGGCACCGACCATCGGCGATGTGATCGCGCCCAGCTGGAGGCCCGATTGAAGACCTGCGTGCACGGCCACGTTATCGACGCTGTCGGCCACGAACGCCGGCCGCAAGCCATACCACATCAGCTCCAAGGTGATCCCTTCCGGGGAGCCATCTTTGCGCCCATACCGGGCGTTCTCCGCCGACGCGCCCGCCTGGAACATGGGCTCGATCATCTGGCGCATCTCGTCGAGCGGTTCCTTGCGCGTCGAACGCATGTCAACTTCGAGCGCGCAACTCGGCACGACCGTGCGGCCGGCCGGCGGTGGCTCGCAGCTCGCGCGGCCGACGGTGTAGGTGGTGCGCGGCGCGCCTTCCCGGAGATCCGACGGGGTCTTGACGTCGGCAATCTTCGCGATCGCGGCGGCCATGGCCTCGGGCGCACTTGGGCCGTTCCCGCCCCCGCGGGGCACCGGCGCCTTGAACTTCATCTCGAAACGATAGCTGCCGATGAAGTTGACGGTACCGCCGCCCTCGAGGCCGAAGTTGGCGACGATATTGAGGGGATTGGAGCCGGTGCCGGACTTCTGATCGAAGCCGTAGAGCTGCTTGACGCCCGCCAGGTTGCCCTTGCCTTCTTCACCGGCGGTGCCGCAGATCCAGATGTCGTAGACCGGCTGGATCTTGTGTTTCTTCA
>SHUG01000064.1 GCA_009694735.1 Acidobacteriota bacterium
TGGGGCATGGGCGGCGCGTTCATCTCGCTGCAGATGTCGCGCTTCATGGCCAAGATGGCCATGGGCGTCAAGCTCGTCGATGGCAAGAGTGGCCAGGCCGACCTTGACTGGCTGCACCAGACCGTCGGCCAACTCACCCGCAAGGCCGGATTGCCGATGCCCGAAGTCGGCATCTACGAATCGGCCGAGGTGAACGCGTTCGCCACCGGCCCCAGCAAGAAACGCAGCCTGGTCGCCGTCTCGAGCGGGCTGCTGAACTCGATGCGCCGCGAAGAGGTGGAAGGCGTGCTGGCGCACGAAGTCGCGCACATCCAGAACGGCGACATGGTCACGCTCACGCTGATCCAGGGCGTGGTCAACGCCTTCGTGCTGTTTTTCTCCCGCATCATCGCGAACATCGTTCGCCAGATGGTCGACGAGAAGATCTCGCACTTGGTGTTCTTCGTCACGACGATCGTGTTCGACATCGCCTTCGGCATTCTCGGGTCGATGGTGGTGGCGTGGTTCTCTCGCGCGCGCGAGTTCCGGGCCGACGCCGGCGGCGCGCGGCTGGCCGGCAAGGCCAACATGATTGGCGCCCTGCAGCGGCTGATGCAGAACAAGGCACTGGTCGACAACTCGCAGCCCCAGCTCGCCACGATGAAGATTGCCGGTGGCAAGGGCTTCATGTCGCTGATCTCAACGCACCCGCCGCTCGAAACCCGCATCGCGGCGCTGCAGCAGGCGCAGATCCTCTAAAAAAGAACCTGCTTCACTTTTACGGTTTGCGTAAGAATAGGAGGGGCAAAGGCCCCTCCTATGGTTTCCGAAACAGTTCAAGCTGAAGGCCACCTGATCGACTCGGGCAATTTCCAGTCGATTCTCACCACCATTGTCGAGCACGGGTCCGAATACGAGATCCTGCGCTTCGACGTCGGCCGCAAGAACGCGGAAGGCTCCCACCTCACGTTGCGGCTGACCACCGAGACACCGGCGCGGCTGCAGGATCTGCTGGCGAAGCTCTCGGTGTTCGGCTGCTACGTCAAGGGCACACCGGAAGTGCTGCTGCGTGCGGCCGACATGGACGGTGCGGTGCCCGAAGACTTCTATTCCACCACCAATCACCGCACGTCGGTCTTCCTGGGCGGCGCCTGGGTGCTCGCCGACGACCAGCGCATGGACGCCGTATTGATCGTGAGCGGGGGCCGCGTGGCGTGCCGCAAGTTGCGCGACGTCAAGCACGGCGACCAGGTGGTGTGCGGCATGCAGGGCATTCGCGTGGCGCCAGACGTGCAGCAGCGCGACAAGCCGAGCTTTGGCTTCATGAGCAACGAAGTGTCGTCGGAACGCCGCGTCGAAACGGTGGTCGCGCGCGTCGCCGACATGATGCGGCAAGTCAAGGCCGCCGGCGGACGCATCGCCTTCGTCGCCGGTCCAGTGGTCGTGCACACAGGTGGCGCGGAGTACTTTTGCGAATTGATCCGCATGGGCTACGTCGATGCACTGCTGTCGGGCAATGCCCTCGCGGTGCACGACATCGAGGTGGCCTTCTCGGGCACCTCGCTCGGCATCGATCTCAGCAGCGGCCATCCGGTCGAGCACGGGCATCGCAATCACATGCGCGCCATCAACGCCGTGCGCCGCGCCGGCGGCATTGGCGCGGCGGTGAAGTCAGGCGTGCTGACCACCGGCATCATGCACGCGTGCCACACGCATGACGTGCCGTACATCCTGGCCGGCTCGATCCGGGACGATGGGCCGTTGCCGGAGACGATGATGGACTTGAGTGCGGCGCAAGAGGCCTATGGCAAGGCGCTGGTGAATGTCGACGTCGTGGTGATGTTGTCGTCGATGCTGCACAGCATCGGCGTCGGCAACATGCTGCCGTCATGGGTCAAGGTGATCTGCGTCGACATCAACCCGGCGGTCGTCACCAAGCTGTCGGACCGCGGATCGACGCAGACCGTTGGCGTCGTCACCGACGTCGGCTTGTTCCTGCACCAGTTGGCCGAACGGCTCAGACCTTAGTTAGGGTTCTTCTTCGTGTCCCGCGGATAACTTCGTGCCCATCGTGGTTCCGTTCTTATGCACAAGACCCTGCTCACGCCATCGACTCTCGCCCAGCATGTGAACGATCCGAGTTGGGTCGTTATCGACTGCCGCTTCGACCTGGCCGATCCTGGCAAGGGTGAGACGCAGTACCGGGCCGGTCACATTCCGGGCGCGCGTTACGCACACCTGGATCGCCAGCTCTCCGGACCAAAGACCGGCACTAACGGACGCCACCCACTGCCAGACTCCGATGTGCTGTGCCGCACCTTCAGCGAGCTGGGCATCGGACCGCACATGCAGGTGGTGGCCTACGACGTCGACAGCAGCATGTATGCCGGCCGCTTGTGGTGGATGCTGCGCTGGATGGGCCATGACGCGGTGGCGGTGCTCGATGGCGGGCTGGCGCGCTGGCAGCGAGAAGGACACCCGGTGCGCGGCGGCGTCGAGTCGTCTTCCGCCGCCCACTTCAGGGGCTCGCCCCGTGCGGGCTGGCGCCTCACCGTGGACGAGGTGGCGAATGGCTTGACGAGCCCGTCGCGGCTGCTGGTCGACTCGCGGACGCCCGAGCGATATCGCGGCATTGGCGAGACGCTCGACACGGTGGGCGGCCACATTCCGGGCGCGTCGAACTATTTCTTCCAGCAGAACCTGACGGAAGACAAGACCTTCAAGTCCCCAGAGGCGCTCAGGGCGCAATGGGCGCCCATTCTGCAGGGACGAGAGGCCAAGGACACGGTGGTTTATTGCGGGTCGGGCGTGACGGCCTGCCACAACCTGCTCGCCCTTGAGTACGCCGGCATTCACGGGGTGAAGATTTTCCCGGGATCCTGGAGCGAGTGGAGTGCCGACCCCGCCCGCCCGGTCGCCACGTCGGAAGATTAGTGGATTGGGGTCAGACCCCAACGGTGCCTCAGGTGCCTATGGGTCGGTGCCCGGTGCCGGTGCCAGCGTGACCGCGTCGCCGACCGCGATCTCGCCGTTATCCAGCACTTCGCCGAAGGCGCCGCCGCCCCAGGGCACGCTCATGGCCTGTTGCAGGCCAGGCGCCACCGCTTCCATCTGCTCACACGGTCGGGTTTCGCCGTAGATGCGAATCCTGACGTCACCCACGCGGAGGATCTTCCCGCGAGCGTTGCTGAAATCGATGTCCGACACCAGCAGGTTGGCGCGGCGCATTCGCGGATCTGGTGTGGCGCCCAGCGGCGCGGTGACGGCCTGCCAATTCTTGTTGGACACGACCGTCACCTGCCGCTTGCCACCCTGGTTGGCGTTGCCGACGATCCCCTTCCCCGCAATGACGGCGGCCTTGGGCGAGGGATCCATCGGCCCCTTGTGCATCCGCTTGATCCAGATTTGCGTCAGCTGACTCATCGACTGATTCTACAGGCGCATCGTGTCTCGCCCGGGATCCGGGATCCGGGATCCGGGATCCGGGATCCGGGATCCGGGATCCGGCACCGGAGTGCGCTATGTGCGGATCCCCGATCCCCGATCCCCGATCCCGGACCCCGTCCAGTGTCTAGAAGCTCAGCTTCAGCCCGAACTGCACAATCCGCGGATCGTAGGTCGACGTGATCGTGCCGTACGCCACGCTGCTGCGGTTGCCGTTCGGTGCGCGATAGTTGACGCGGTTCAGCAGGTTGAAGGACTCCCCGCGAAACTCGACCGAACCATTGCGCCAGGGCATCTGGAAGCGCTTCGACGCCACCAGGTCCACGGTCCACGTCAGCGGCCCACGCACGCTGTTGCGGGGCGCGTTGCCGAACGGCTGACTCAGGTCGGTCGGTACGGTCACGGTGGTGCGGCTCAGCCAGTTGGTGATGTCACCGGTGCCAACCAGCACCTCGCCGCTGACGTTGGGCCGGTAGTTGTTGCCGCCGCGGAAATCCTGCTGAATGCCCGACACCTGCATCGCCGCCGTCGGCGTGTAGGTGAGCGTCACCTGCTCGCCGGGAATCACGGTGTTGATACCGGCGATCTGCCAGCCGCCGAGCAGCGCGTTCACGAACGTGTTGGCGTTCGACAGGTACTTGCGGTCGCGGCCAAACGGCAGATCCAGCACGAAGCTGGTGGTGCTGTTGAACGGCTGGTGGTACGCCGACAGGCCGTAGTCGGCGTCGAGGTTGTTGATATCCTGCGGCGCCGGAAAGTTGCCGTTGGCATTTTCGAGCGAGCCCGCGCCGTTGTCCTTCGACTGCGACAGCGTCAGCGAGCTCAACACAGAGACGCCCGCGTTCAGGCGCCAGTTGAACTTCGCCTGGAAGGAGCGATACGCCGACTTGCCGCCGTTGAAGGCGTAGGTGATGTCAGCGAATTCCTGAATCGGACGCCGCTGCTGCAGCGTGAACGTGCCAGCAGCGTTGTTGGGCGCCGCCTGGTTGTAGTTGGCGAACAGCAGCAAGCCTTCGGCGCGATTGCCGACGTAGGCAACGTCGAGCAGCGCTCCCTGCCAGAGTTCCCGTTGCACCGACGCGAACCAGCTTTGCACCCGGCTCGAGCGATAGTCGCTCGGCATGTAGGTGACGTTGGCCGCCAGCGGATTGAACCGAGACGAGTCGGTCAGGTTCGCCGGGTAACCCTGCTGGGTCGTCCGAAAATCGGCCTGCGTCGCGGTCTGCACGACGACGGCGTTGATGACCTGCGGGCCGTTGATCGGCAGCACGTTGCCGCCACCGGCGCGGTGGAAGTGCACGTAGCTGACGCCGTAGCCACCGCGAATCACGGTCCTCGGCGAGAGCGTGTAGGCCATGCCGACGCGCGGACCAAAGTTATTGCGATCCGGATCGATGGTTGAGCGGTCCTTCAAGGACCCATCCTTCGCCAGCACCATGGTCTTGGTGGCCGGGTTGAAGTTCGACAGCACGTTGTGTTCTTCCACCCACGGGGTGGCGTACTCGTAGCGCAGGCCGGCGTTGAGCGTCAGGCGATCGTTGACGCGCCAGTCATCCTGCAGGTAGAGGAAGTGCATGTTCTGCACGAGGTCGGCCACCAGGATGTTGCTCAGCGCGTAGGTGGAGCGCAGGCCGAAGTAGAAATCGCCGAGGTTGTAGAGGGTGTTCGCCGCCGCGCCGGTGGGACGCGTGAACTGGCCGGCATACTGGTCGCGGCCGTACAGCGGGTTGACGTCCTGCACCTGCGTCTTGATGTTCTGGAACTCGTAGCCGGTCTTGAGCGAGTGTCGACCGGAGAGCCACGAATAGTTCACCTTCGGGTTCAACACCGTCGGGTACTGCCACTGCGGGTTCGTGGCCTGACGGCCCAGGTCGGAGTAGCCGTTGATGAGCTGCGACGGGAGGCCGCCAGCAACCCTGGGGTCGGTCGGCAGGCCGCTGATGCCGTAGGCCTCGAGCGCACCAGCCGTGCCGAGCGCGGCCGGGTCCTTGCCACCCTCAGTATTGGACCAGCCCAGGCGAACCTCCAGCAGCGAGGTGCCGCCCGGCTGCCACGTCACGCCCCCCGAGAACTGCCGATTGGTCACATAGGTGTTGGCGTTGCCGCCGCCGCCAGAGGGCAGCGGAATCGACGGCGTATCGAAGATCGCGACGTCGCGCCAGCCGACGCGGCCGAACGCCGACAGGCGTGGGCTGATCTGGAAGTCGACTTTGCCGCCGGCCTTCGGCGTGTCGTTGGTCTGATTGGCGAGCAGCATGAAATTGTTGGCGGTGCCGCCGGTCGTGGGAGCCGGCAGGTCGCTGAGTACTTTGCGAGCGAAGGCGCTCATGGGGATCGCCGTACCGGCCGGATACACCTCGCCGGTCAACGGGTGACGCACGTCGACCGCGAGTATGCCCTGGCGTTGCGCCGCGGTCGGCAACGTCGTAAAGACGTTGGCGCCGCGCGTCTGCTTCAGCATCTCGAAATCCGCGAAGAAGAACGCCTTGCTCTTGACGATCGGGCCGCCGAGCACGCCGCCGTACTGATCGCGATCAAATGCCGGCTTGATGCCGTTGGCAGGTCGAAAGGCGCCGGTGGCGTTGAAATCGGTGCGGCGGGCGAACTCCCAAGCCGACCCCCGGAAGGTGTTGGTGCCGCTGGCATAGGCGACGTTCACCGTGGCACCGGCCGAGCGCCCGTACTCGGCGCTCATGTTGTTGGTGACCACCTTGATCTCGCCGACCGCGTCGGGCGGGGGCTGCATCACCTGGTTGGAGAACCCCTGGTTGCTGGTGCCGTAGGCGTTGTTATCGACGCCGTCGATCAGGAAGTTATTGAAGGTCGAGCGCAGGCCGTTGATGTTGAACGAGGCTTCACGCGAAGCGCCGATCGATGACTGCCGCGCACCCGGTGAGAGCAACGTCAGCGCGGAGTACTCGCGGCCGTTCAGCGGCAGCGCGCGGGTCTGTTCGGCGGTAATGATCTGGCTGCGGTCGCTGGAGTCGGTCTGCAGCAATACCGCGCGGGCGCTCACTTCGACCGTCTCGCTGAGCTGGCCCACGGCCATGCTGAGGTCGACGCGCTGGCGAGCGCCGACCGTCACCTGCACGTTGTCGACCAGTGCCACCGAGAAGCCGGCCTTCTCGGCGGCAATCAGGTAGGCGCCAATGCGCACGTTGAAGAACTCGTAGTTGCCGTTGGCGTCGCTGATGCGCTCGGCGGTCACGCCGGTCTGGGTATTGGTGAGCGTAACCTTGGCCCCTGGGACCACGGCGCCAGTGGAATCCTTCACCACGCCGACCACCGTCGCGGTCTCAAACTGGCCGCCGTCGCCGCTGAGCAGCGTCGGCGAGCCAAGCGCCCACGCAGGCGTCGCCAGGCAGATCAGGGCAGTCACTACAAGCAGTCCTCGTCTCATCATTTATCCTCGCAGGGACGGTAGCAGGAGGGTTTGAACTGAGTGTGACACGGGTGTTACGACAGCGTGACTATAGCCCGAGCATCGCCATCGGCAACCATTCCTTCAGCTTGGCGGCGTGGGGCTTCACCAGCTTGATGTTGGCCTCAGGCACGTCGGGCATCGGTAGGTCGGGAATGCTTACGCCGGTCTTCCGCGCGCTTTCGCGCGCCATTTCCTGGATCGCCGTCGTGTCGATGCTGCCGGCCAGTTGCATGCCCGCCGCCTCGTAGACCCGCAGCCGCACCCAGGAAAACTCCTCGTCCGAAAACTTGTGCACGTTGAGCGCGTTCACGTGGACCTTTCGGGCTTCCAGGTAAATGCCCGTGAAGTCGGAGAACATCTCGCTGATGTCGCTGAACGACCAGTCTGACCGTTTCTCGGCGGCCTTGTCCTTGAGGGCTTGGGCTTTTGTTTCGAAGTTGGCCCAGCGATCGCCCAACTCTGAGCGTACGCGGGTCTGCACGGCGAGAAAGCGATCCACCTGAGCGGGCGTGAGTTGCCCGTTCGCCGGCGGCTCATAGGGGCTCTGGTTTCGCACCTGGTCGCTCAGCGTCGCCAACTCGCGCGCGCGCGACACATAGTCGGCCGCGCTGTCGATCATCGGCCTGGCCGCGCGGTAGGCGTAGAAGCCGGCCACGCCGAAGCCAACCAGCGCAATGGCGAAGACGATCAGGCAGCCGCCGAGAATCTTTTTCATTCAGGGACAAGTCTAGCGCGAGATGATGTCGGCGATCAGCGGGCTACGCGCAGGCGCTTGACCTGTGCCGCGGCATGGCGCTGCAACTGGCCACACATGATGTCGCAGAGCGTGAACACGCTCGCGTCGGCCAGCGCGTAGATCACGAACAAGCCATCGCGGCGGCGGGTCACGAAACCGCTGGCGTGCAACAGCTGCAGGTGCTTCGACAGGTTGGCCTGGTTCAGTCCGGTGGCCTCGCTCAGCTCGCTCACGTTGAGCGGACCTTCGCGCAACGCATTCAGCACCTCCAGCCGCGCCGGCTCCGCCAGCACTTTAAAACGCTGCGCCACCACACGGAGCGTGTCAGGCGCGAGCGGCTTGCGGCTCATGGCTCGTGCCCTCCACTGGTAGTCCCGCCGACGTCCACGCGGAAAAGCCGCCGGCGAGGTTGATCACATTGGAGAATCCGAGACGATCGAGAACCGATGCGGCAATCGCGGAACGGCTGCCACCCTGGCATTGCAAGACGATGGGCTTGGTCGTAGGGATGGTGCGACAGCGTTCGGCAAGATATCCGAGGGGGATGTGCAGGGCGCCGGGCACGTGGCCGCCGGCCCACTCGTTGGCGCTGCGAACATCGATCACCGTCACCGTGCCGGCGCTGAGCCGTGCCTGCAGGTCGGTCGGGGACATCTGCGGGGTGCGACGCAGCACGGCGCCGGCCGTCACCGCGGAGGTGCCGAGCCAGCCGGCGATCCGGTCAATGCCGATCAAGGCCAGCAACCGCGAGGCCTCCGGCAAGCGCGCCGCCGTCGCCTCGTCCACAACCAGATAGAGATCGGCGGTGGACGGCACGAGCCAGCCGGCCCAGGTGACGAACGACGAGTTCAGGGGAACGTTCAGGGTGCCGGGCACGTGCTGGTCAGCAAACTCGTCGGCCGGCCGGGTGTCGATCACCAGCGCGCCCGCGGCGAGCAGTTCCACCAGCTGCGAGTCAGCCAGCTTCGGCGGGGCCGGCACGTCGCCCAGCAGCGCCGGTCCGGCCTTGTTCACGCGCTTCATGCTGGCGAAGTACGCCGGTGGTTCGGGTTGCCCTTCGAGCACGCGCGCCACGAAATCAGCTTCGGTCTTCACATTGAAGGCCCAGTTGAAGCGGCGCTCGTAGCCGAGCGTGGACGAGGGAATGGCGCTGATGCCCTTGCCGCAGGCGGAGCCGGCGCCGTGGCCCGGCCAGATCTGCAACCAGTCCTCGTGCGCCGTAAAGGCCTGCAGGCTCTTCCACAACGTCTTCGCCCCCACCTCCATCGTCCCCTTGATGTTGGCGGCCCGTTCGAGCAGGTCGGGCCGGCCGACGTCGCCGACGAACACGAAGTCGCCGGTAACGGCCGCAATCGGCTGGTCAGCAGCGGCGCCGTCGGTGATCAGAAACGTCAAGTGCTCGGGGGTGTGGCCGGGCGTGTGCAATACCTCAACGAGGATGTTGCCGATCTGCAGGCGATCGCCGTGGTGCAGCGGCTTGCCTTCGTTGATGAAGGCATACTTCCAGTCCGCATCGCCCTCGTCTGAGAGCCACAACCTGGCGCCGGTCTTGTGCGCCAGCTCACGGGAGCCCGACACGTAGTCGGCATGAATATGGGTTTCGGTGACGTGGGTGATCCGCAGGCCTTCTTGCGCGGCCGCCTGGATGTATTGGTCGACGTCGCGGTTGGCGTCGATGACAATGGCTTCGCCGTTGGCGTTGCAGCCGATCATGTAGCTGGCTTGCGCGATCGACGGCTCAAAGAAGCGTTTCACGAACATGATGACTCCTTGACTCACGAACGAATGAGCACGAACGATCCCAGCACGACGAGTGTGGCCGCAAACGCCTGTTGAAGGCGGTGCTGCGGCAGGCGATGGGCCATCATGCCGCCCGCTATGGTGCCGGTGGCGGCAACCACCGCAAATGGAACGATGAACGACAGCGCCAACGGCGTCTGTCCCAGGTAGCCGGCCAAGCCAGATGTGGCGGCCATCGCCATGACCACGAGCGAGGCGCCGGCGGCCTCTCGCATGGGCAGGCGCGCAACGATCACCAGCGCCGGCATGATCAAGAAGCCGCCACCGACGCCAATCAGGCCAGTGAGGACGCCGAGCGGCAACCCAAGCAGCAGCAGGACAGGTAGCGCGCGCGGCTTTGCGGGTGCGGCGTCAGTCACCGGGTGCCAGAACATGAGAATCGCTGCCACCAGCATCGTGACACCGAGCATCCGCAGTTGTGTCGCGTCGGCCAAGCGCGCACCGGCGAAACCACCCACCAGCGCCCCCGCGGTTGCGGCCAGGCCGACGACCAGGCCGGCGGCAAGTGGCAGGGTGCCGCGGATGAAGCCGCCGATCGCGCCAGCGACGGCGGCAATGGCGACGACCGTCAGGCTGATGACGACGGCTTCCTTCGGCGGGAAATGCAGCAGCAGGGTCAGGGCCGGCACGGCGAGAATGGAGCCGCCGCCGCCCATCAGGCCCATGACGACGCCGATGCCAACCGCCAACGTTAGGGCCATCAGGGTCATGGTCGTTCGCGGCCCTCGTGCGCGAGGAAGCGCCTGACGATGGTTTCAGTGTCGCAGGTGACGGCGCCGCGGTTGTACGGCAGCCGCGCCAGCAGCATGCCCATGCCGCAGGTGTCGGTGAGGCCGGAGAACACCAGGCCGCTGCCGATGAAGGCCGGCACGATCGCGAAGAGTGGCGAGACTGTTAACGCGGCGATCGCGCCAAGGGCGACCATCGCTCCGGCGGCAATGCGGACCTGGCGTTCGAGCGACATGCGCGCCCGCACCCGGTTCACCTGGAGGCCGCGGGCCATCCATTCCTTCATGCCGCCTTCGAGCACGTGCACGTTGGCCTGGCCCGCATTGCGAAGCAACTGCTCCGCTCGCGAGGCCCGCTGGCCCGACTGGCAGATCAGCACGACCGGCCCGGTGGCGGCGCGAACGTCCTCGGCGTGCTCGCCGAGCAGGTCGAGCGGCACGTTGTAGGCGCCGCTGATGTGGGCGTTCTCGAACTCGCTGGAGGTGCGGACATCAAGCAGGCGAACCGAGGCATCCTCAACGAGCAGGGTGGAAAGGCGGATGGCATTCATATGCCTATATAACTATATGGCCATATTGAATGTCAACCTGCTTCACTTTTTCGGTTTACGTAAGTCGACGGACCTGGCCGGCCGGCCCATCGCCTTCGGTGAGCGAATAGGGTCCAGGTCGATGGCCTGCAGCGGCACATTGACGATGGTCGCCCATCCGTCAGGCAGGCTGATCGGTAAGCGTTGGAGTAGGTCCCGTTCACCGGTCACTCTCTCATACAAACTGCCCCATTCCCACATTTCGGCGCGATCCACGAGCCCTGCTCGCGCGGCGTTGGCTTCGACGTAGCGGAGCACGCAGAGGAGGTGCCCTTCTCGTTCGATCGCACTGCTCCAGTAGGGTCGTTGAAACACGTGCCCGTGCCCTCTATTTCTGGCAATCGCCCTGAGATCGCAGGCGTGGCTACGTTCGACGAAGTGCATGTACGCAGAAAGTGCGCGCCCGTCGTCGGCCGCCACCACTAGATGGAAATGGTTGGGCATCAAGCAGTATGCGTGGAGCCGAACCGCGAATCGCTCGCGAGCCTCTCTGAGCAGGACCAGAAAGGCCGCGTAATCAACGGGTTCGAGAAAGATGACGCGGCGGTCGTTTCCGCGATTGACGACATGTAGCACACACCCCGGCGTTACAACACGACGATTATTTGGCATATCGAACCTCCATCCAACCTGAGTTGGAGTCGCAAGCCCTATGCCAGCCCGCGCGCTTTTACGGAAACCGTAAAAGTGAAGCAGGTTGACTTATTCTGCGACCGGTTCAGATCCCGAACACGTCGCGGTAGAACGCGAGCTCCTCCTCGAGCGCGCGGATGATGTTCTCGGCCTTGCGGAAGCCGTGCTGCTCCCCCTCGAACGTCACGTATTTCACCTTGAGGCCCTTCCGGCGAACGGCTTCGGCCATCATCTGCGACTGGTTGGGCGGCACCACCTTGTCGTCCAGTCCCTGGAACAGGATGATCGGGCACGACAGGCGCTCGGTGAAGTGAATCGGCGAGCGCTGCACGTAAACCTCTCGGGCGGCGGGGTACGGACCAATCAGCGACTCGTTGTAGTGCGACTCGAACTTGTGCGTGTCCTGCTGCAGCACCTCGAGGTCGCTGATGCCGTAGTAGCTGGCGCCCGCCTTGAACGTCTGGTGGAAAGTCAGCGCCGCCAGCGTGGTGTAGCCGCCCGCGCTACCACCGCGGATAATCAGTCGCGCCGGATCCGCCTTGCCCGCCGCCACCATCGCTCGGGCGCCGCCGACCACATCGTCGACATCGGCAATGCCCCACTGGCCATTTAGTCGCTCGCGATAGGCCCGGCCGTAGCCGGTGCTGCCGCTGTAGTTGACGTCGAGCACCGCGAAGCCACGGCTGGTCCAGAACTGGATCTTCGAGTCGAGCACATCCAGCGTGGCTCCAGTCGGACCGCCGTGGGTGAGCACCAGCAGCGGCGGACGTTCGCCGGCGGGCGCCGCAACATCGGGGTTGGTGGGCGGGTAGTAGAACGCGTGCACATCGCGACCCGCGGCGGTGAAAGTCACCGCCTCCGGCACGGAGATCCAGGCCGGATCAATCTGCTCTGCCGATGCCGACCGCAACACCTCGATCGACCGGTCTGCCAGCGTGAGCCAGGTGATCGCCGTCGCCGTTGTCGCTGATCCGCCGATAAAGAAGATCACCTCGCCGTTCGCGTGGATTGATTCGAGCGGCTGCACCGGTAGCTCGACCGGAGTGAACGCAAGGGTGTGGGTGTCGATCAGCGCGAGGTGCCAGCGGCCGTCGCGAGTATAGGTTGCCGCAAGTCGATCCGCGGAGACGAACGCATAGCTGACCATGCTGAAGGTCCACTGCGGCTTGCCGAACTCCGCCGCCATCGCGTGGACAATTTCCACCGAGGGCGCCTTGCCCTCCGTAGCCTTGGCGAAGGAGGGTAGACGATAGAGATTCCACCATCCCGAGCGATCGGACACAAAGTACAAGTTGCCGTCAGGTGACCACTCGGGCTGGAAGATCGACTCCGCGGGGCCACCGGCGATGATGCCCGCCTCACCGAGCGTGCCGTCTGGGTTGAAGCGTGCGACGCACAACTCGGAGCCATCCCACGGCATGTTGGGGTGATGCCATTGGATCCACGCGAGCGACGCACCATCCGGGCTGACGATCGGATCGGAATAGAAGTCGGCGCCACCCGCCAGTATGACTTCGTGCCAGAAAGGCGGTCCTTCAGTGCCGCTGGACCTCCGTTCAATCGCGACGATCGCGTTCACCGGTTCGCCCACCTTCGCCAAGGCTTCGGTGGGCAGGCCTGGCTGCGCGTGATCCTCGCGGACGCTGATCAGGCGATCGCGAGTCCGGTCGACGCGGAAGTCAGCGTAGAAGCAACCCGCCGCAGTGACGGGTTGAGGCGACTCGCCAGTCGCCTGGCAATAGATCCGCTGATCCGCAAAGTTCGAGAAGTAGACCGTCCCGCGATCCACGGTAAATGCTGCGCCACCGTATTCATGCACGCGGGTGCGCACGTTGAAGGGCGGCAGCGTCACGTCGGTGAGCGCGCCGGAGGCCGCGCGCTTGACGATCACATAGCGCCCTCCCTCAGAAGCTCTCCCCTCCACCCAATACACATCGTCGCCATCAAGCTGGATGTGGTCGAGGCGGAGGGCGCCCGCGGCGACACGGGCGGCAGTGAGCGGCGACGGCCAGGAGCCGTACGGCGCAATCGACTTCATGTCAACATTCTCCCACGCAATTTCTTCCCCAGGGGTCTGACCCCTCTATACTGGCCTGATGCGTTTGAGACTTCGCTCGCTCTCGCTTGTCATCCTCCTGTTACTTTTCCTGGCAGCTCCGCAGGCCCAGTCGCCGGCCGCGCCCAAGGTCACCACTCCGGAACAATTCTTCGGCCACCAGATCGGCGCCGATTACGTGCTCCCGAACTACACCAAGTTCACCGAGTACGTACGGAAGCTCGACATCGAATCGGATCGCATGGTGGTGCAGTCGATTGGCAAGACCGCCGAGAATCGCGACCAGTTGATGGCGATCATCACGTCGCCCGAGAACCACAAGAACCTGGCGAAGTACAAGGACATTGCGCGCCGGCTGGCGCAAGCCGACGGCCTGAGCGACGACCAGGCCCGCGCGCTGGCGCGCGACGGCAAGGCCGTGGTCTGGATCGACGGCGGCCTCCACGCCAACGAAGTGCTCGGCGCGCAGCAGCTGATCGAGACCATCTATCAACTGGTCAGTAAGAACGACGAAGAAACCATGCGCTTTCTGCGCGACCTCATCATCCTCGCGGTGCACGTCAATCCGGACGGCATGGAGCTGGTCTCCGACTGGTACATGCGCAACAGCGATCCGCTCAAGCGTGACACCGCCAACCTGCCGCGGCTCTACCAGAAGTACATCGGCCACGACAACAACCGCGACTTCTACATGTCGGCGCAGGCGGAGTCGATCAACATCAATCGGCAGCTCTACATGGAGTGGTTCCCGCAAATCATCTACAACCACCACCAGACGGGTCCGACCGGCACCATCCTGTTCGCGCCGCCGTTCCGCGACCCCGCCAACTATGTCTACCACCCGCTGATCATCACCGGGCTGGATGTGGTCGGTTCGGCCATGCACAACCGCTTTGTCGCTGAGAACAAGCCGGGCGCCACCATGCGCCGCGGCGCCAACTACTCGACATGGTGGAACGGCGGCCTGCGCACCACGCCGTACTTCCACAACATGATCGGCCTGCTGACCGAAACAATTGGCCACCCGACGCCCATGGAAGTGGCGTTCGTGCCCGACCGGCAGATGGCGAGCGCCGACTTGCCATTCCCGATCCAGCCGCAGAAATGGCACTTCCGCCAGTCGATTGATTACTCGATCACCGCCAACCAGGCCGTGCTCGACGTCGCGTCGCGCAACCGCGAGATTTTCCTCTACAACATCTACAAGATGGGCAAGGACAGCATCGCCAAGGGCTCGACCGACACCTGGACGATGTACCCGCGGCGGCTGCAGGCGATCAAGGACGAGATCGCACGCGGCCAGAAGGTGGACACTACTGACCCGCGCATGGCGGTGGGCGGCTTTACCCGTAGCGTCCCGATCGCGCAGTACGAGAAGCTGACCAAGAAGCCCGAGTGGCGCGACCCGCGTGGCTACGTGCTGTCCGCGGATCAACCTGACTTCCTGACCGCCACCAAGTTCATGAACGCGCTGATCAAGAACGGCGTTGTCGTGCACAAGGCCAGCGCGCCGTTCAGCGCCGGCGGCAAGCAGTATCCGGCGGGTTCGTGGGTGGTGAAGGCGGCGCAGGCGTTCCGCCCGCACGTGCTCGACATGTTCGAGCCCCAGGATCATCCCAACGACTTCCAGTTCCCGGGCGGCCCGCCCATTCCTCCCTACGACAATGCCGGCTGGACGCTCGCCTACCAGATGGGCGTGAAGTTCGATCGCATTCTCGACGGCTTCGACGGCTCGTTCGAGAAGATCACGACGCTGCAGAAGCCGGCACCCGGCAAGGTCACCGAAGTCGCCGGCGCGGCCGGCTACGTCGTGTCGCATCACCAGAACGACGCGTTCATCGCCATCAACCGGTTGATGAAGAGCGGCGAGGAAGCGTACTTTGTCGCCGACCGGACGTGGCAGTCGACCGACGGCACCGGCGCGATTTTCATTCCCGCGAAGGCCACCACCCGCGCGGTGTTGACGAAGGCCGCCGCTGAGCTCGGACTCAACTTCACGGCGGTGGCCCAGCGGCCGACCGGCGCGCTGCACAAACTGACCAAGCCGCGCATCGGCCTGTGGGACATGTACGGCGGATCGATGCCGTCGGGCTGGACGCGCTGGCTGCTCGAGCAGTTCGAGTTCGAGTTCGAAGTCGTTTACCCCGCGACGCTCGATGCCGGCAGCCTCAAGGCGAAGTACGACGTGCTGATCTTCCCTGACGGCGGCATTCCCGAAGGCGCCGGCGGTGGTGGGTTCGGCGGCGGCAACCCGAGCCCCGAGAACATCCCCGCGGAGTTCCGCAATCGCCTCGGCCGCGTCACCATCGACAAGACCGTGCCGCAGCTGAAGAAGTTCGCGGAAGAAGGCGGCGCAATCATCGCCTACGGCGGTTCGGCCACGCTCGGCCACCACCTGGATCTGCCGGTCAGCGACCACCTGGTTGAGATGACGGCGGCCGGCGCGGAGCGCGCGTTGCCCCGCGACAAGTACTACATCCCCGGCTCGCTGCTGAAGGTCGCCGTCGACAACACCAATCCGCTGGCGTTCGGCTTCGAGAAGCAGGTGGATGTGATGTTCGACAACAGCCCGGTGCTGCACCTGCGGCCGGGCGCGGCGATGATCGGCGTCAGGCCGGTGGCGTGGTTTGCCGGCAAGAAGTCGCTGACTTCGGGCTGGGCCTGGGGCGAACACTACCTCGAAGACGGCGTCGCGGCCGCCATGGCCATCGTCGGCAAGGGCAAGGTGTTCCTGCTCGGCCCGGAAATCACGTTCCGCGCGCAGCCTCACGGCACGTTCAAGTTTCTGTTCAACGGCATTTACTACGGCACGTCGGTGCCGTCGGGCGGAGCCCCAGGAACGACCATGCAGTAATCCGTCGGGATCCGGGGTCCGGGATCGGGGTTCCGCGCACCCTTGAGCCGGGTTCCGGATCCGGGATCCCGGATCCCGGATCCCGGCAGGCGCTACAATCCCGGCATGCCGCTCGAAACTGTCTTCTCGTTCGCGTCTTTCATCGCCATATTCGGCTGGATCCTGCTGGTGGTCGTCCCCAACGATCCGCGCGCCAGGCTGCTCACCGGCATCATCATCCCGCTCACGCTGTCGATCATCTATCTGGTCTTTATCTTTCTGCACTTCGGCAATGCTCCCGGCGGCTTCGGCTCGCTCGCCGAAGTACGAACGCTGTTCGGGAAAGATGAGTTGTTGCTGGCCGGCTGGGTGCATTACCTCGCCTTCGATCTGTTCATCGGCGCCTGGGAGAGCCGCGACTCGCACCGGCTGCAGATTCCGCGCCTGGTGATGGTGCCCTGTTACGTGATGACGTTCATGCTCGGCCCCATTGGCCTGCTGTTCTACTTCGCGATCCGCACCGCGAAGACACGCTCGCTTAGCCTGTCTCCCCGACCTGTCCGCCGTAGCCTTGGCGAAGGTGGAAGCCTGGGCGAAGGCGGAGAGGCGGCGTGAACGCCGAGCTGCGCGCGCGCGACCCGCTGCTGTTCTGGACCGGCGCGCTGATGGTCCTCACGCTCGTCGTGGTCACGCTGCTGTCGATCGGCGACCAGCGCCTGACCCTCGGGATCAACCCGTGGGTCAAGCCGATGAAGTTCCTGATCTCGATCACGATCTTCGTGTGGACCCTCGCCTGGTTCATGCCCGAGGCCAAACCGGACCTGGTCCGTCGCGCGCTCGTGCGCTGGACCGTGGCCGGGGCGATGCTGATTGAGATCGCGCTGATCACCCTGCAGGCCGCCCGCGGCACCACGTCGCACTTCAACGCCGCCACCGCGTTCGACCTGGCCGTCTTCAACATCATGGGCGCGGCCATCACGGTCAGCAGCCTTGCCGTGGTGCTGTTCCTGTGGATCCTCCGCCGCGACACGCCGACGCGGCGCGCCGGCTACCTGTGGGGCGTCCGCCTGGGCGTCGCGCTGTTCGTCCTGGCCAGCATGCTGCCCGGTTTCCTGATGGTGGCCAACAACGGCCACTCCATTCCCGGCCCCGACGGCGGCGCCGGCCTGCCGTTCGTGAACTGGTCGGTGGAGTTCGGCGACCTGCGGGTCGCGCACTTCCTGGGCATGCACGCCATGCAGGCGCTACCGCTGCTGGGCTTCCTGCTTGACCGCACCATCGGCGGCAACCAGCCGAGCGCGCTCGTTCCCACGGCGCGCAACGTGGTGATCGCGATCGGCATGGCATGGTTCGTCGTCACGGGCGCCCTGCTGGGCATCGCGCTTCTGGGCCGCCCGATAATGGCGCTATGATTCAGGGATCAATCCCCGATTCCTGGAGAAGACATGAATTATTACGGCTCGAAAGACATGGCAGATAGCTGGCGCACCGTTCGCAAGAACACCCTTCAGGTCGCCGAAGACATTCCGGAAGAGAAGTACGCGTTCCGCGCGGCGCCTGACACCATGAGCGTCGCTGAGATTCTCGCGCACCTGGCCGCCACGCCACACTGGGCGATCCAGTGCCACTTCATCGAGAAGAAGTCGGCCGTCGCCATGGAAGACTTCGGCAAGTGGATGGGCGAGATCGGCGCGGCCTCGAAGACGCTCACCACCAAAGCGGCCATCATCGACGCACTGAAGATCAATGGCGAGACAGTCGCCGCCGGGATCGAGGCGATGACCGACGCGCAACTCGGCGAGAAGGTCGGGCTGCCGATGGGCGACAAGACCCGCTTCGAGATGCTGCTCGGCCTCAAAGAGCACGAAATGCACCACCGCGCGCAGCTGTTTCTGATCGAGCGCATGGTCGGCATCGTGCCGCACCTCACGCGCGCCCGCGAGGCCGCGCAGGCCGCCCGCAGCTAGTGCGCGCATGAAGCTGCTGTGTGCCGGGGAGGCGTTCGACGACCTGGTCTTCTTCGCCCTCGACCGCCTCCCCGACCTCGGCGAAGAGATCAAGACCGACCATTTCCTCGCCACCGTCGGCGGCGGCGCCGTGATTACCGCGGTCCATGCCGCCCGGCTCGGCATGCGCACCGGCATTGTCAGTGCGCTTGGCGACACCGCGGTGGCTCGCCTCAAGCGCGAGCGCGTCAGCGTCACCAACCTCCGCAAGCCGAACGAGCCGCACGCCATTACGGCGGCGCTCTCCACTGACGAGGATCGCGCGTTTGTCACCTTCAATGGCGTCAACGCCAAGCTCGAATCACGACTCGCCACGGCGCTTGCCGCCTTCGCCAAGGCTCCCACCTCCGCCAAGGCTTCGGCGGGCAAGTCGGCGCGCCAAGCCCCGCAGCACGTTCACCTTTGCCTTTATCCCCACGATTGCGCCCAGTGGACCCGCATCGTTACACGCCTGCGCAAGCG
>SHUG01000065.1 GCA_009694735.1 Acidobacteriota bacterium
TCAAACCCAACCCGCGCGTCGTCTTTCATACCGCCCTCGACCAGGTCTACGGGGTGTGCTGCGTCGGCATCAAGGACATTCCGGCGGTGAAGATCAACGCCTTCATGTGGGACAAGTACCGCATCGTCACGACGGCGATCACGCGTCCCGAATACAACGGCATCCGCGTGACGCCCAATATCTACACGCCGCTCGAGGAGATCGACACCTTTGTCGCGGCGATGGAAGACCTGCTGAAGAACGGCGTGCCGGCGGCGTGACCCCCGCGCAGCAGCAAGCGCTTGATGAGTTCCGTCGGCTACGAGGGACCGATCCCTTCGGTCCCTTCGTCGCCCTGCTCAAGAGTCCCGAACTCCTGAACAAGGTCAGCGCGCTCGGTGAGTATCTCCGCTACCGCAGCGCGTTGCCGCCACGGCTGAGCGAGTTCGTCATCCTGATCACCGCCGCGCATTGGCACCAACAGTACGAATGGGATCTGCACGCGCCGATTGCGTTGAAAGCAGGCGTGGCGCAATCCACGCTCGATGCGCTGGCGTCGGGACAGCGGCCCGATGGCCTGGCCGAAGACGAGGCATCCCTTTACGAATTTTGCCGTGCGGTCCACGATCGCACGCGTCCGCCGGAGGCGGTTCACGGCCGGGCCATCAGGGCCGTGGGAGAGCAGGGCGTCATTGATGCCATTGGTATTTGCGGCTACTACGCACTGCTGGCCATGGTGCTGAATGTCGAGAACGGGCCCGCGGCTCGAAGCGAAGTGAGCCATCGTTGCCCGACCCCGTGGTTCCTGACTTGAACGCCCTCACCGGCGATGCGCGCCGGCGGTTTCTGGACGACATGGCGAGACTCGGGGACGCCGTACTGGCGGTCACGGGCGCCGAACGGATTAACTACGAGATTCTGGGCAACGTGGAGCCGGCGCTTCATGCGCATGTGGTCCCGCGCTATACATCGGAGGATCCAGCGCGTCGCACCAAGCCCGTCTGGCTGCACGACTGGACCGCGGCAACGGCCTTCGATGCGGCGACGCACAACGGCCTGCGCGAGCGCATTGCCCGCGCCATCGGGTAAACTGATTCGTTGCATCGATGAACAAGTTGTTGTCTGTGAGTGTCTTCTCGGCCCTGTGTTCCCTGCCGGTCTTCGCGGCGGCCCAGGGTGCTGGCGAACGCCCTTCCGTGCGAGCGGTACTCGCGACCGAATCGCCGAAAATCGACGGCGTGCTCGACGAGAGCGCCTGGGCATCGGCCAATCCGATCGAACAATTCGTCCAGCAGGAGCCCAACGAGGGGCAGCCTGCCACCGATCGCACCGAAGTGCGGGTGCTGTACGACAAGGGGCATCTCTTCATTGGTGTTCGCGCCTATGCCTCGCTGCCGGTGACCGCCACCGAAATGCGCCGCGATGCCGATCGGCTGTTCGACGAAGACAATTTTCAGGTCGTACTCGATACCTTCCACGATTCGCGGAACGCGTTCATGTTTCTCACCACCCCGCTCGGCGCCAAGCTCGAACAGCAGATCTTCGACGAGGGCGAAGGCGGCGGGCGCGGCACGACGGCGAACGTCAATCGCAACTGGGATGGTGTGTGGGACGCAGCGGCGAAGATCACGCCGGATGGCTGGACGGCGGAGATTTCGATCCCCGTCAACACCCTTCGCTTCGCCAGGCGCGACGAGCAGGTGTGGGGCATCAACTTCCAGCGTCACATCCGTGGCAAGAACGAGATGGCGTTCTGGGCGCCCATTCCCAAGGCCTATAGCCTGACGCGCGTCAGCCTGGCGGGAGAGCTCACCGGGCTCAAGGGCCTAAGCCTCGGCTGGGACCTCAAGCTGAAGCCGTTCTTCGTCGGCGGCGTACACGACGTGCAGACCAGCCGCACCGTTGGCCGCACCAACGCCATTCGCGACCTTGGCCTCGACGCCCGTTACGGCGTGACGCCGGGACTGAACCTCGACATCACCGTGAACACCGACTTCGCCCAGGTCGAGGTTGATGAACAGCAGGTCAATCTCACTCGCTTCGGCTTGTTCTTCCCGGAAAAGCGCGATTTCTTCCTCGAGAACTCCAACCTGTTCACCGTCGGCACCGGCAGCTCATTTACCTCGACGCCCGTGCAGACCGACCTGTTCTTCAGCCGCCGCATTGGCCTGTCCGACGCCGGCACGCCGATCCCGATCGTGGCCGGCGCTCGCCTGGCCGGCAAGTCGGGCGGCAACAACATCGGCCTGCTCAACATCCAAACCGAATCCGCCTTCGGCAAGGCCGGCGACAACTTCTTCGTCGGCCGCTACAGCCGCGACGTGTTCAAGCGCTCCCGCATCGGCGCCCTGTTCATCAACAAGGAATCGGTGGACGGCAGCGCGCACTTCAACCGGACGATGAGCGTGGATGGCAATTTCGCCCTGGGCCGTGGCATGCAAGCCACCGGCTTTCTGGCGAAGACGGCGACGCCAGGCAAGAACGGCGACGA
Source organism: Acidobacteriota bacterium (assembly GCA_009694735.1). Lineage (GTDB taxonomy): Bacteria > Acidobacteriota > Vicinamibacteria > Vicinamibacterales > UBA2999 > 12-FULL-67-14b. The sequence goes on from SHUG01000065.1 coordinate 2,471, forward strand.
CATGGCGTTCTACGGCCGCGTCGCCTATCGCGACCCGAAGTGGAACCTGTGGCTGAACTACCTCGATGTGCAGCAGAACTTCAATGCCGAGGCGGGCTTCGTGCAGCGCACCGGCATGCGCACCACGAAGGCGTACTTCGGCCCGACGCCGCGCCCGAAGCGCGGCGGCATCAAGCTGATGGAGCCGATGTACGTCTTGACCTACACCACGGATCAAACCAACCGGCTGGTCGGCCGCCTGCACCACCTGATGCACGGCACCACGCTCAGGGACGATTCGTTCATCAACGTGATCTACCAGCGGAGCCTGGACGTGCTGGACGTGCCGTTCCGCATCCGTCCCGGCGTCACCATTCCGGTGGGGGCCTACACCTCGGACGAGTGGGTGTTCAGCTACAGCACCAGTCCCGGCCGCAAGATTTACACGCGGCTCTCGTTCTCGCCGATGGAGTTTTACGGCGGCAGGCGGCAGCAGATGTCGGCCTCCGCCGGCGTCCGTGCCTCGAGCCGGATGGCCGCGGAACTGCAGTTCAATCGCAACGACGTGACGATGCCGTGGGGCGACTTCCTCGTCAACCTGACGACCCTGCGCGTCGACTACACCTTCTCGCCGCGCATGACCATCCGCAGCCTGACGCAGTACAACTCGTCCACGCACGAGATCTCGAACAATGTGCGGTTCAACCTGATCCACCGCCCGGGTAGCGACCTGTACCTGGTCTACAACGATCTTTCGCAGACGGGGCTCCCGGCCGACATCTTCGGCCACAAGGATCGTCAGCTGGTGATGAAGGTGAACTACCTGCTGCAGCGGTAAGGCGGCTACTTGCGTCCGTCGAAGTAAGCAACCAGCCGCTGGGCCAGCCGCCCGATGCGGTCTTCGGCCTCGCCGTACGGTCCCGTCACGCTCTGAAAATACTGTCTGCCCAACGCTGGCGATGAGCCGCGGCGCGCACACGACAGCTCTGCGCCGTCGGCTGCAACCCCCCATGATCGGGCGATCACCCGAGCCCGAAGAAACTCTCCTAGATCGGAGACTTTCTCAGTAAGTCGTGTTAGACAGCGGATCGCCTACTCTAGGCGCAGGAATACTGGAGCAGTTCCATCGGCGCGGAGATCCCAATACTTGCGATGAATTGGCACAAGACGGCCACCATCGAGCTCGGTAGCGAAGACCTCTCGCTCAACGAAAGCTAAGTCCGCCAAGTTTCGCCTAGCGGCCAATTCGAAATGAATGTGCGCCACAGGCGGATTCATGTGATGAACGTCATTGCGGAAACTGTTCCAGATTTGGCTGAAGGCTTTGCCGCAGTCCCCCGAAACGATTCCGCTCTCGACGAGCACAGCAACTCTTTCCGGAAGCGAACCGGTTGGCGCGATGTCATTGCGCTCCAGCACGAACTTGAAAAATACCCTCATTGACCGCCTGGGACACCATGACGGCGCTCAAGAAGTAGCCATCTCGATAAAGGTTGACGCACTCCGAAGAGGCAGCTGCAAAATGGTGATCGGGAATGACGCCTTGATGGAACACTTCGAAGTACCTATCGATCCTGACGTCGACGGTTTGCTCGAAATCGTCACGAAGGCTACGACGTAGATGAGGGCGACGAATCAGTTCGTCTGAATTTGGCACTTTATGACTCCGCTGTCTAACGTACTGCGCCTGAGCTGCGGCGGCAACATACCGCTACAACCGGCAAAATGCTCAACGCCGCCAGCTCCAGGCGCATGTTAGCCAGGCCCTCAAATGCGATCGCGCCAGTACCCGGGGCGCCGACGGCCATGCGCGATTGCGACGATCAGGACGCGCGTGCGCTCGACCCTGTAGACCACGCCAAAGGGATAACGCCGCAACAAGTACCGACGTGTCCCATGGTCGTACGGTGGCCACGCGTTGGGTAATGTGTGGATGGCCGACGCCGCCTCGTCGAGTTCAGCCTCGAAACCGGCCGCTGCCGTGGCGCTGCGAGTCGCATACCACTCAGCTGCTGCCGCAGCTTCGATAACGGCCTCGTCGAGATACTCAAGGTCGAGAGCCACGCTGGGCCGCTGCGTGAATGCGCCGACGTGCTTCCGACCAAGGCACAGTCGTCGCCGTGCCGGCATCGACGCGGTCTAGACGCGCCCGAATCTCGGCTGACCAGGCAGCCTCTGCTTCCGCGTCAATCTCGTGTTCGAGGCTCTGAATCAGCTCGCCGGCGAGCGCCGCACGTTCTTCGTCGGAGAGACGGAGGGCCTCAGCGAGAAGTTGCCTCGAGTCCATAGGTGAAGATTAGCACTTCTCCCAAACGCGGCAAGTGGCTCTGGCTAACAAGTATTGACGAGCAGCACCTGCAATCCGTGTCGATGGAACGCCGTTGCCAGGGCCCCCCGGTGCGCTCGATTGCCGGCGTTCCCGTTGAAGACCAGGACGGTGACGCGCGGCGAGGGTCCGGATGCCGCGACGAACCAGCCGCTCAGCGCGATCCCGTCGGTCGTCTCAAAGGTCACCGGCTCGACATCGGTCAGGCCGATTTCACCGGGCGTCGGCACCCAACCAGTTGGGAAGTACATCAAGCGCCGCTGCAGCGTCCAGATGAGCGCCAGGCCGGCAGCGATGACGGCAATCGACACGGCCGCAAGGATCATCGGGCGACTCATCTCAAGGCACGTTTCCGGTCGCCGCCAGCGCGGACCTGTTCGAAGATGAGCTGCATGTCCGGATCCTTCCTCTTGAACATACTTAATCTCGGCTTCTTCGTGTTCCACACCCTGTGGATTGTCTTCAATTGCGTGGGATGGGCCTGGAGGCGGACACGGCGTTGGCAGCTCCTGACGCTGACGCTAACCACACTGTCATGGTTCGGTCTGGGAATCTGGTATGGCTGGGGATACTGTCCCTGCACCGACTGGCACTGGCAGGTGCGGGCGCGGCTGGGCTACGACGATCCGCCGTCGTATGTGCAGCTTGTGCTCAGAGATTTCGCGGGCATCGCGCTCAGCCCTGACGTGGCCGATGCGCTGGCGCTCGGAATGCTGATCCTCGCGGGCGTGCTCAGCATCGTCCTGAACGTCCGCGACCTTCGACGCGAGAAAAACAGGATGTGACATTAGGGTCTGGTTGCGTCCTCAGAAGATATAGCTGCCCTTGGCGACCGTGGCGTCGGCCAGCCGCCGCCGCATGATCACCGTGTTCACCGGGGTCACCTTCATCAGCCGGCGAAGCGCCGCCAGCTGCGTCCGCAGGGTGTCGCCCTCAGCCATGGCGGCCAGGCAACTGCGCGCGGCCAGCTCGATGCGGCCCGCCGCTTCGTTGGTGGCGACCCGTGCCGCGTCGGCGTGGGCGTCGGCGTTCGACACCTTCCGGGCCGCGGCATCCTGCGCGCGTAACACGGCGCTCTCCGCCGCGTAGGTGTCGATCAGGATGTCGGCCAGGTAGCTGAGGACTTCCTGTTCCTGCTCGAGCTTGGTGCCGTACGTCTGCATCGCGGTGCCCGCCACCAGCAGCACCACCTTCTTGAAGATGCCACAGGCGCGCGCCTCGTCGGTGAGCGGCTCGTCCGATCCGTCCGGCATCGCCATCGACGGGCTCATGATCTCGTCCTGTAACTGCTTGGCCGCAGCCAGCAGCGGCAGTTCGCCCTTGAGCGCCTTCTTCATCAACATGCCGGGGATCAGCAGGCGGTTGATTTCGTTAGTGCCTTCGAAAATGCGGTTGACGCGCGCATCACGGTAGTGGCCTTCGGCTGGGTAGTCGTGCACGAACCCGTTGCCGCCGTGAATCTGCAGGTTCTCGTCGATGACGTAGTCCACGGTCTCGCTGCCGAGTACCTTCGCGATCGACGCCTCGACCGCGAACTCTTCGAGGGCCTGCAGCATCGGGGCCGGGTCGTCGGCCTTCTGGTTGGCCGCCCCGGCGATCCGCTGATCGATCAGGCCGGCGGTTCGGTACATCATGCTCTCCAGCGCATACTGCCGCGCGGTCATCTCGCCCAGCTTGTGCTTGATCGCGCCAAAGGTGGCGATGGCGACGCCGAACTGCTTGCGCGACAAGGCGTACTTGGCCGCCTCGCCAATCGCAGCCTTGGCGCCGCCCGAGCACATCGCGCCCAGCTTGAAGCGGCCGAAGTTCAGTACGTTGAACGCCACCTTGTGGCCCTTGCCGATCGCGCCCAGCACCGCGTCGGCCGGCACCTTCACGTCCTGCAGGATCACCGGCGTCGTCGACGAGCCATGGAGGCCGAGCTTGTGCTCTTCCTTGCCGCTCGACACGCCGGCCCAGTTGCGTTCGACGATGAAGGCGGTGAAGTGTTCGCCATCGACCTTGGCAAAGACGATGAAGACGTCAGCGAAACCGCCGTTAGTGATCCACATCTTCTCGCCCGACATGATGAAGCTGCCGTCGGCCTGCTTCATTGCCCGCGTCTTCGCCCCCATGGCGTCGGAGCCGGAGCCGGACTCGCTGAGGCAATAGGCGCCGACGACCTCACCGGAGACGAGGCCCGGCAGGTACTTCTGTTTCTGCGCCTCGGTGCCGAACATGTAGATCGGCAGAATGGTGAGGTTGGCCTGCGCGCCGAAGGTGGCGCCGAATGAAGCGTGGCTGGCCAGCTCCTCAGACACGACCAGCGTCGAGATCTTGTCGAGGTCGACACCGCCATAGGTTTCGGGGATGTTGGTGCCGAACAGGCCAAGCTCGCCGCATTTCTTGATCAGCTCGCGCTGCAGCTGCCAGTCTTTCTGCTCGAGCCGCTCGTTGGCGGGCATCACCTCGCCGGCGATGAACTCCGACGCTGCCTGCCGAATGAGCCGATGCTCCTCGGTGATCTTCTCGGGGGTCATCACCGACGCCGGGGCCGTCTCTTCGATCAGCCACGAACCGCCCTTTGCCATCGTCTCCGTCGTCGCGCTTGCCATGTTGTCTCTCCCACCAGGTCCGGCTGAAGCCGGACCTTACATTCGCTCGAAGATCCCGGCCGCGCCCATGCCGCCACCCACGCACATTGAAACCAATCCGTAGCGCGCCTGGCGGCGGTGCAGCTCGTGGATCAAGGTGGCGGTGAGCTTGCCGCCCGTGCAACCGAGCGGATGGCCCAGCGCAATCGCGCCGCCGTTGACGTTAACCTTGTCGGGGTCGAGACCCAGTTCGTTCATGCAGGCCAGCGCCTGGGCGGCAAACGCCTCGTTCAGTTCGATTAGATCGATCTGATCGAGCGTCAGGCCAGTCTGCTTCAGCACCTTGCGAATGGCCGGCACCGGGCCAATGCCAAACAGCTCGGGCTTGACGCCGGCGGTCGCGAAGCCGACGAACCGCGCCAGCGGTGTCAGGCCGCGCTCCTTGGCCAGCGCGGCGGAGGTGACGATCACGGCGGATGCCCCGTCGCTGGTCTGCGATGAGTTGCCGGCGGTGACGGTGCCGCTGACGTGAAATGCCGGCCTCAGCTTGGCCAGCGCTTCGATCGAGGTGTCGCGGCGCGGACCTTCGTCGGTATCGAAGACGAATTCACGGACGTTTATCCGGCTAAAGCCGGATGCCACATTGCTGTGGCGTCCGCCTTCTTGACCACCGTAGCCTTGGCGAAGGTGGTCAGGCGGACCATCCACCACACGCACGGTGACGGGGACGATCTCATCCTTGAACCGGCCCGCGTCGATCGCGGCGATCGCACGCTGGTGGCTGCGGAGCGCGAACTGGTCCTGCGCTTCTCGCGACACGGACGACTCGCGGGCGTGGTTCTCGGCGACCAGCCCGGTGCTGAGATAGACATCGGGATAGCTCGCCACCAGCGCCGGATTGGGCGACACCTTGTTGCCCCCCATCGGCACCATGCTCATCGACTCGGTGCCGCCGGTGACCGCGGCCTGGCCGTGGCCGAGCATGATGAGCTCGGCGCCATAGGCAATCGCCTGGAGGCCCGACGAACAGAAGCGATTCACCGTGACGGCCGAAGCCTCGACCGGAATGCCCGCGCGCAGGCTGGCAATGCGCGCCACGTTCAGGCCCTGTTCGCCCTCGGGCATCGCACAGCCGAGGATGACATCGTCGATCGACGAGGCGTCGAGGCCGGGAACGCGGGCGAGCGCGCCCCTGATGGCGCTGGCGGCCAGTTCGTCTGGACGCATCACGCTGAGGGTGCCCTTGGGCGCCTTGCCCACGGCGGTGCGAACGGCGGAAACGATGACGGCATCCTGCATGGCGGTTCCTATCTCACCGACGGCGGTGGAGGCAACCCTTTAGGGTTGCCTGACGTGACAACATCGGCCAACAAGCCTTCGACGGCGTCGCCCACCAGCGAGGTCTTCATCTCGAACAGGTGATTCGCGTCTTCGATCGTGATCAGTTCTTTGGGTTCCGGGATCTGCCCGTAGAACTTGCGCACTTCCTTGATCGAGATCAACTCGTCGTCTTCGCCGTGGACGATGAACTTCGGCAACGTGCACGTCCGCAACACGTCGAAGTCGTAGCGGTCAACGGGCGGCGCGACTCCCAGCAGCAGTGAGACTCGCGGATCTTCAGCGCCCACCGTCATGGCGATCCACGATCCGAACGACATGCCCGCGGCCCACACCGGGATGCCAGGAAAGCGGTCCACCACGAAGCCGATCGCGGCCTTGAAGTCGTCCTTCTCGCCAGCGCCAGAGTCGAACGTGCCGGCGCTGCGTCCGACGCCGCGAAAGTTGAAGCGCAGGGCAGCAACCCCAATGCGTGGCATCGCCTTGGCGGCCTGATAGAGCGCCTTGGTGTGCATGGTGCCACCATGCATGGGATGCGGATGGCCGAACACGGCCACCGCCCGCGGCTCGCCGTCGGGCAGATCCAGCAGGGCTTCGAGCGGGCCCATGGGCCCGGGAATCTCACGCAGGAATTCGGCGGTCATCCACAAACCTTCCAAGAATCTCGGCGAACCTGCCGGGCCGGGTCATCAGGCCGATGTGGCCGGTACGCTCGAGCACCACGCGCTGCGCCGATTGGAGCTCGTTCATGTACTGCTCGGTCACCTGGACCGGAACGACCCGGTCGAGCGCGGCTTCGCCGGTGATCACCAGCGCGCGGGCCCGGATGCGGCGCGGGTCCGCGAACGTGTGGGCCGACGCCCAGGCCACGCGCCGCGCCATGCGCGTCGGTGAAGCGGGCGCCATGGCAATGCGCGCGCCCTGCCCGGCCATGAATCGCAACCGCGCACCGAACGCGGGAATGGCCGCCGCCACTTCCGGGCTCATCCGTCCCGGCGCGGTCGCGGCGAAGACCGGGCTCATCAGCCGCGGCGCGTTCAAGTAGCGCTGCTGCGTGGCGTTCGGTTGCCACCCGCTGTGCAGCGCCGATGCCAGCACCAGGGCCGACACCCGCTCCGGATACCGCGCACTGAACTCCGCGGCGATCAACCCCCCATACGACACGCCGACGATCGCCGCTTGCGAGAGCCCGGCGCGGTCCATGGCCGCGCCGACCTGGGTCACGTAATTGTCGAACGCCATTGCCAGTTCCCACGTGAAGGGGCTGGTTTTCTCGTCGCACAGCGAGAACGACACCACGCGATGGTGCTTCGCCAGTGCTTCGACGGCAGGACGCATCCATTCCCACCGGCCCTGCAGGCCGGGAATGAGCACGATCGGCGTCCCCTTCCCGATATCAATCATTGGTCCCTGGTCCCTGATCCCTGATCCCTGAACTAGTTCCTCAACGGCTTTCCGGTCTTGAGCGTGTGCTGGATGCGTTCCAGGGTCTTGCGCTCGCCAACCAGGCTCATGAACGCTTCGCGCTCGAGATCGAGGAGGTACTGCTCGCTGACCGTGGTGGCGTGCGGCAGGTTGCCGCCGCCCATGATGTGCGCGAGCTTGCGGCCGACCAGCGCATCGTGATCGGTGGCGCGCCCGGCGCGCCACGCCAGGTGCACGCCGAGGTGCAACGCGGCCGTCACCGACTCACCGCCGACCGGGATCGCGGTGCGGGGCGCCGGCGCGCGGTAGCCGTCACGCACCCGTGCCAGGGCCTTGGCCTTGGCATCGGCCATCAGCCGCTCGCGATTCATCGAGAAGCCGTCGCTGCTGGCCAGGTAGCCGAGACGCTGCGCGTCGGGGCCACTGGCCGACACCTTGGCCAGGGCAATGGTCTCGAACGCCTTCTGGATGTAAGGGAGCGGATCGCTCTGCGGCGTCGGCAGTTCCGCCATGGCCCGAGCCGTCATTTCCTTCGTGCCGCCACCGCCAGGAATGAGGCCCACGGCCACTTCGACCAGCCCCATGTAGGTCTCGGCCGCCGCCTGCACCCGATCGCCATGCAGCGCGATCTCGGCGCCGCCGCCGAGCGTGAGTCCCGCGGTGGCCACCACCACGGGCACCGGGCTATAGCGGAGCGTCATGGTGGCCTGCTGAAACGCCCGAATCATCATGTCGAGCTCGTCCCAGTTGCCTTCCTGGGCCTCGAGCAGCACCAGCATCAGGTTGGCGCCGGCGGAGAAGTTCGGCGCGTCGTTGCCGACCACCAGCGCCTGGCCGCTTTTCGTCGCTTCCTTGACGCCGGCGTTCAGCATCTGGACCGTGTCGCCGCCGATTGCGTTCATCTTCGAATGAAACTCGACCGCGATGACGCCGTCGCCGAGGTCGACGAGACTGGCGCCAGAGTTCTTCTTGATGACGCGGCCTTGTTCCCGGGCCGTGCGCAGGATCTGCAGGTCGGCCGCGGCCGGCTTGACCAGTCCTTCGCGGAAGCGAGTCAGCCCGCCCTCGAGCAGGCTCGCCACCAGTGGCGGCACGCCGCCCACCATCGCGTGACCGCCCACGGCCTCGGCCGCTGCCAGCACCTCGCGCACGCCGATCACGTCGAACAGCTCGAAGGGGCCGAGATCCCAGCCGAACCCCCACCGCATCACGCGGTCGACATCGTCGATCGAGTGGGCAATGTCTGGCGTGACCCTCGCGGTGTAGATCAGCGTGGGCGCCAGCGTGGCGCGCAGGAACTCGCCGGCCTTGTCCGTCGCGTTGAACAGCGCGCGCACGCGCTCGGCCAGATCGTCGATCGAGCGACCCGCCTCGATCGATGCGATGCGCGCCGATTGTTTCGCACGATATTCAAAGGTTGCCGGGTCGAGAGTCCAGATCTCGCTTTCGCCCTTCGCATTCTTGCGTCGCTCGTAGAAGCCCTGACCGGTCTTCTCGCCGAGTTGCCCGCGCTTGATGAGTTCTTCGACCAATGCCGGCACGGCGAAGGCAGCACGGTCCGCCGCGGTCGCCAACCGCTCGTTCAGGTTGCGCAAGACGTGGGCGAGCACATCGATGCCGGCGATGTCCATGGTCCGGAACGTCGCGCTGCCCGGGCGCCCAAGCGCCGGACCGGTGATCGCGTCGATTTCCTCGATGGTGTAGTTGCCGGTCGCCAGTACGTCGAGCGTACGTGCCACGCCGTACAGCGCGATGTGGTTGCCGATGAAATTCGGCGTGTCCTTCGCCACCACCACGCCCTTGCCGAGCGTGTGGTCGCCGAACTGCGTCACCGCCGCCACGACGGCCGGATCGGTCTCGGCGGTCGGGATGATCTCGAGCAGCCGCAGGTAGCGCGGCGGATTGAAGAAGTGGGTGCCGATCCAATGGCGGCGGAAGTCGTCGGAGCGGCCTTCGGCGAGTGCGGCGATCGGAATACCGGAGGTGTTGGTGCTGACAATCGAGCCCGGCCGGCGCTGCTCGTCGACACGCGCCAGCAGCTGCTGCTTGAGGTCGAGGCGCTCGACCACCGCTTCCATGATCCAGTCGGTCTTGCCGATGGCATCGAGGTGGGTATCGAAGCCGCCGGTCGTGACTAGCCGATAGGCGTCTGGCGTGAACTGCGGATCCGGCTTCAGCTTGCGCGCCTTCTCGAGGCCCTGCCGGGCCAGCTCGGCGGAGAGGTCCAGCAAGAGCACCGGAATGCCGGTATTGGCGCAGTGCAGCGCGATCTGCGCGCCCATGGTGCCGGCGCCGAGCACGGTGACGGAGTTAATGGCGATCATCGCGCGTCGGCCTCCCGATACCGTTGATGAACAGGTCGACGACCGCATCCGCTTCAGCAGTGAGGTCGTACTTTCGGCGACTCAGCATCCAGTTGGTCGCCATCTCGTCGAGCGCGCCAAAAAAAATCTTAGTGGCGGTGGTCGGGCTGATGCCCTTGCGAAAGGCGCCGCTGTGCTGGCCGTCGGCAATCGCATCGCGAATCAGCTTCAGGTAGTCCTGCAGGAAAGTGACGGAGAAGCGCTCCATGAACTTCACCGATTGCCGCAGTTCGACCTGAAAGACCACCGCGAGGTGCTTGTCGCGGCCCAATCGACCGAGGTGCAGGTGGGCGATGCGGCGCAGTCGCTCGGCCGGATCGGCAATGCCCTCGACCGCGGCGCGGCCCTCGGCAATCACTTCGCTCATCGAGCGCTCGAAGATCGACACGAGCAGGTCGTCCTTGCCCTTGAAATAGAGATAGACCGTCCCGGCCGCCACCCCCGCCACCCGGGCGACGTCCGCCACCTGCGACTGGAAGAAGCCGTTCTGGGCAAACACGCGGGTTGCCGCACGGAGAATCAGGTCGCGCTTGTCAGCCGAGGCGCCAGCCTGCTTCACGGCGGTGAGCCGGCGGACGGCTACCGCCATCGCCCACCCTGATGAATGAACATTCATTCATTTTCGGTCGCGCCCCGCGCGCATGTCAAGGCGGCCGCGCTAGTACGCCGCAAGACCCTTGATGGCGGCGAGCACGTCGGCCGACTGCGGCAGGATGACTTCCTCGAGCTCCGGGCAGTACGCGACCGGGCAGTCCATGGCCGCCACCCGCTTCACCGGGGCATCCAGGTGCTCGAACAGCTCGTCGCCGATGCGGGCCGCAATCTCGGCACCGAACCCGCAGGTCAGCGTGTCTTCGTGCGCGATGATCACCCGGTTGGTCTTGCGCACCAGGGCGGCAATCCCCGCCCAGTCGTACGGCATGATCGTCCGCAGGTCGAACACCGCGACGCTGACACCGTCCTTCTCCGCCTGCTGGGCCGCCAGCAACGACCGTTGCACGAGCGCGCCCCACGTCAGCACCACCAGGTCGGTGCCGTCGCGACGCAGCGCGCCCTTGCCGAACGGAATCATGAACTCGGCGCCCGGGTAGGCGCCCTTGTTGTAGGTCTGGCGATAGAGATGCTTGTGCTCGAGATAGAGCACCGGATCGTCGCAGCGGATCGCCGTCCGCAACAGGCCCGCGGCATCCACGGCGTTACTTGGGAACGCGATGCGGATGCCGGGGCAGTGCGCGAAAATACTCACGCCCGACTGGCTGTGGTACGGCGCGCCGCCCCGCAGGTAGCCGCCGATCGGCACGCGCAACACCATCGGGCACGACCAGTTGTTGCCCGACCGGTAGCGCAGCATCGACATCTCGTCTTTGATCTGCATCATCGCCGGCCAGATGTAGTCGAAGAACTGGATCTCCACCACCGGCTTGATGCCACGCGTGGCCATGCCGACGGCCCGCCCGACGATGTTCGCTTCCGCGATGGGCGAGTTGAAGACGCGGTCGGCGCCGTGGGCCTTCTGCAGGCCGTGGGTGACCTTGAACACGCCGCCCTTGCCGGGCACGTGGGCGAGTGCCGACAGATTGCTCGCATCGGCGACGTCCTCGCCAAACACGACAATGCGCGGGTTCTTCGCCATCTCGTCCTTGAGGGTGCGGTTGATCGCCGCCACCATCGTGTCGGGTTTGCCGTCGGCCTGCGCCGGCGTCTCGAATTGCGAGGACGTCGGATCGACGTCAGGCGAGAACACGAACGAGTCGGCGGTCTCAATCGACGGCTTGGGTGCTTTCAGCGCCGCATCGGTGGCCTCGGCGATCTCGCGATCCACCGACCTCGCCACGTCATCCAGGTCGCTGTCAGTGGCCAGGTTCTCTGCGACCAGGAACGCGCGCATCTTCGTCAGCGGGTCCCGCAGCGCCTCCGCCTTGCGTTCGTCCGGCGTCTTGTAGAGCCGCTCGTCATCCGACAGCGAGTGCGAGTACGGCCGGATCACCTTGGCGTGCACGAACGCTGGCTTGCGATCGCGGCGCACGCGCGCCACGGCCTGGCCGAGCGTACGATAGCTGTCGACGAAGTCGGTGCCGTCGCAGCGGAAGGTCTTGAGGTTGGGGAACGACTCGACCAGCTTGGAGATGTCGCCGCCGGGGGTCTGCACTTCGACCGGCACCGAGATGGCGTAGCCGTTGTCTTCCACCAGGTAGAGCACCGGCACGTTGCGCGTGCAGGCGGTGTTGAGCGATTCCCAGAACTCGCCTTCGCTCGTGGCACCCTCGCCGATCGAGACGTAGGTGACTTCGTCGGCGTGGAACCGGTCCTGCCGGTCGGCGATGGCGGTGATGCGCTCGTACAGCATGCCTGCTTCACCGGCGCCGATGGCCTGCAGGCACTGCGTGCCGGTGGGGCTGCCCTGCGAGGGAATGTTCAGCGCTTTGTGACCCCAGTGCGACGGCATCTGCCGTCCGCCCGAACACGGGTCGTCTTTCGCGCCCACCGCGCTCAGCAGCATCTCGAGCGACGTCATGCCAAGCTGCAGGCACAACGCGCGATCGCGGTAATAGGGAAAAAACCAGTCGTAACCCGGGCGCAGATGCATGCCCGCGGCCGTCAGCACGGCTTCGTGGCCGGCGCCGCTAATCTGGAAGAAAATCAGGCTCTGGTTCTTGAGCTGAATCTCCTTGTCGTCGAGCCGGCGCGACAGCAGCATGGTGCGGTATGCCCGCAGCAAGTCGTCGCGCGTGAGACCGCCCCAGCGCGCGCTCGGGTCTGCGGCCGGAGCCGGGCGCGCGTCGGGCCGGGATGCCAGCGTCGAAGCCTTCATGTGGCGAAAATTATACCATCCGGGTGGATGCTATAATCCCCGCCAAACGACCCTTCGACAAGCTCAGGGTCGCCCCGAGCGCAGTCGAGGGGCGAGAACAAATTCTTATGCCTTCAACATCAGTACGCCTCTATCGCTGGGACGAAATTGCGCTCGAAAAAGTGACCGAGATGATTTCCCGGAAAATCATCACCGGCGAACGTGAAATGGTCACCCAGATTTACCTCAAGCGTGGCGCCCTCGTGCCCATGCACTCGCACGAAAGCGAGCAAATGACCTACGTGCTGCAGGGCGGCCTGCGATTCCTGATCAACGGCGAGGAGATCATGGTACGCGAAGGGGAGGTGCTGCACATCCCGTCGTGGTTGCCGCACCAGGCCGAAGCGATCGATGACACCTTTGAGATGGACATCTTCAGCCCGATCCGCCAGGACTGGCTCGACGGCACCGACAGCTACTTCCATGACAAAAAGTAGCCTCCGCCTTTAGGCGGAGCCGCGACACCGATGAACGTCCTGTTTACCATCGCCGTCCTGGCGGCCTTGGCCATGTGGGGCCTGGCGGTTTACAACCGCCTTCATCGCCTGCGTCGTCAGATCCTGGCTGAGTGGAAGCAACTGGACGCGCGCGAAAAGGCTGGCGCCGCGGGCGTTGAGGGCACGCGCTACAACGAGCTGGCCGCCGCGTACAACGCGGCGCTGGAGGCATTTCCCGAAAATGTCATCGCCGGGCTCGCCGGCTTCCGTCCGGCGCAGATGTTTGTCAGTAGCCCGCCGTAACTACCGCCAGCCGTAACTACCAACTGTCAACTTCAGTTAGTGGATGTGCTTCTTCCAGTCGCTCTTCCAGTCGTCATCTGACGAGCGGCCGCCGGAATGGACATTGAACTTGCTGCGCGCCCGGCCCATCTTCCAGCGCAGCCAGCGGTACTTCAATCCGTCCAGTGGCCGCGCGCGCAGGCCTTTCAAATACAAGTAGCCGACAATCAGGCCGCCCAGGTGAGCGGTGTGAGCGACGCCGCCGGGACCGCCGAGCGCCGAGAAGAACGCGATCGCGCCGACGATCATCACGAAGTACTTGGCAGGGATCGGGAAGATGAAATAGAGGTAAATCGGCCGGTTCGGAAAGTACATCCCGTAGCCGAGCAACAGCCCGTAGATGGCGCCCGATGCGCCGACCGTTACGGAGTAGTAGATGCTGTCGACAAACAGCGACAGCAGCAGGCTGGTCGCCGCCGCGCCGACGCCGGTGATGAAGTAGTACTTCGTGAAGAAGCGCGTGCCCCACGTGCGCTCGAGCTCGGTGCCGAACATCCACAGCGAAAGCATGTTGATCAGCACGTGGCCCACACCGGTGATGCTGTGAAGGAACATGTACGTGAACGGTTGCCAGAACGCGAAATGCTCGAATACCGCGCGCGGCTCGAGGCCGAGCCGCATGGTCATTGCTTCCCCGACGATTAGGTTCATCACGAAAAAGACGACGTTCGTGATGATTAGGATCTTCACCGCCGGCGTGATGCCGCCAGGGCCGATCGAGAACGAGGCGCCGGAGGACGAGGGATAACGGGCCATTCGCGTGCTCGAATCGTACTATGGGAGCGGTGCCACCGGGGTCGCCGTCTCGGCCCGAACGGCGCCGGTCGAAGGCAGGCCAGCCGCCAGTGCCGCGGCCACCAGCGGCAGGAACGCCAGCACCCCGAGCGTACTCTCAATGCCGAAGCGATCCGCTCCAGCGCCGATCAGGGGCACCGCCAGACTGCCCATGCCCCACGCGAAGCCCATCATGAGGGACGACACCGTCGCCGCGCCGCCCTTCACGAACGTTTGCGCAAAGGTCACGCTGATCGGCAACGTCGACTGCAGCAACAACCCGCCGATCGCCAGCATGGCCGTGAAGCCGATCGGCGACAGCCGCGGCGCCAGGGCCATGAACGGGACTGCCGCGATCAGCGACCACACGATCACCCGCCGCGGCCCGATGCGGTCAGCTAACGGACCGCCGAAGAATCCGCCGATGCCGCTCGAGAACAGGTACAGCGACACCGCGGTGCTGGCTTCGGCAATCGTGAATCCCTGGCGCGTCAACAACGTCGGCGCAAACGTCATGAAGCCATAGGTCGTCGCGGTGCGAAGCACGATCGTGAAATAGAGCAGCGCCAGCGGCGCGGCGGCCGGCCGCAGCGTCGCCCACGTAGATCGTTCGTGCGCCGGCGGCAGGGTCATCGGCGGCACTTGCCGCAAGGTCCACGACAAGGCCAGCAGCCCGGGGATCATGATCAGCGGCGACCACCGCAGCCCCATGTAGGCGATGAAGGGCGCAAACAGAATGGGCGCTGCCGAGAAGCCCAGCGAACCGCCGGACAAATGCACCGACATCGCCAAGCCCTTGCGATGGTCGGCCAGGCGGTAGACCAGCGCCGCCGCCGGTGGATGAAACGCGGCGCCACCGAGCCCCCCGGCGACCAGGATGACGCCGAGCATCAGCGGCGTCGTCGCCACCCCGACAAAACTGAGCACCACGACGGCGAGCAGGGGGCCGGTCATCACCAGCAAGCGCGGGCGCCACCGATCGGCCAGCGCGCCGAAGCCGAGTTGCGACACCGAGTTCGCCATCTGGAAGCACATCGCCAGGATGCCGGCGGTGCGCAGCGACATGTTCAGGTGCGGGATCAGCAGTGGCAGCAGCGGCGCGTAGATGTTGGTGTAGCCGTCAACCACCACGTGGGTCGACGCGATCTTCCAGATCGAGGTGTGGAGCCCGAGCCAGCCGCGATCCGTCACTTCACCATCCTGCGGAATCGTCCGAGCACCAGGTCGCGGGCGTCGCCGAACTCCTGGATGCGCAGTGCCTGCGCCGCGATCGCCAGCGTCAGCAGGGCCGCGCCAATACTGAGCGTCAACCGGATCACCTGCAGCATGAACGTCTGCCCCGGCAGCCAGGTCACCAGCAACTCGTTCGCGCCCCACGCCGCCCCGGTCATCACCAGTGAGGCGATCGCCACCCGGACCAGCGACCTGGCGATCCGGGCGCCCTCGAGACCGTGCAGTTCACGCCGCATCAGCCACAGCTGGACGGTCGCGTTCAGCAGCGCCGTCATCGACGTGCCGAGCGCCAACCCGCGATAGCCCATCACGCTGACCAGCCACACGTTGAGCGCGACGTTGACAATCACGGAGCCGGCACTCACCATCACCGGGATGCGGCTCTTCTGCAAGGCATAGAAGGTCGGCGTGACAATGCGGACGATCGAGTAGCCGACCAGGCCGACCGCGTAGAACTGGAGCGCCGCCGCCGTCGCCGCGGTATCGGCCGCGGTGAACTGCCCGTGCTCGAAGATCACGGCGACGATCGGT
>SHUG01000066.1 GCA_009694735.1 Acidobacteriota bacterium
GCGCCACGACCTTGGACTTGATCGATCGGGCCCACGGGCGGACTTCCTCGTAGGTCCCCAGCGACATGGGACCCACTTCGCCGGGGCGATGACAACCCTGGCAGTTCTTCTGAAGAACCGGAGCCACGTCCTTGGCGAAGGTGACCGCCACCTTGGCCGCAGCGGCCGGCTGCGCCAGCGCCAGCGGCACCGATGCCAGCAGGAGGGATGCGACCACGGCACCCATTGCAAGGCCTGGACCTATCCCAACACCCGCGCGCGTCTGAACCATAAGGGCTACCTCTTGGTGCGGATTCTACACGGAAATCCGTCCGTGTGCCGTGGCCTTCGGCGCGCCCCAGAGCTAGGTCGCGGCGCGGTCGCCGGCCGGCAGCAACTTCCGCATGGACGGAACAAATGCCAGCAGGATGAAGCCGGCGACGATGGCGAACGCGGCGACCGTTCCAAACAAGTCCGGGCGCGCGAATGACTCGTAGAAGCCAGCGACGCGGCCGCCGATGAAGTTGCCCACCGACGTCGCCAGGAACCACACGCCCATCATGAGGCCGGCAATGCGCGCCGGCGCCAGTATCGTCATGGCGCTCAAACCCACGGGGCTCAGCGCCAGCTCGCCAATGGTGTGGAGGAAATACGTCGTCGTCAGCCACATCGGGCTGACCAGCGCGCCCTGCTCCGCCATGCGGGCGGGGATCACGAGAATCAGGAAACCGGCGCCGACGAAGATCAGGCCGAACGCAAACTTGGCTGGGCTCGACGGCTCCTTGCCGGTCGAGGCGAGCTTGATCCACAACCAGGCCATGATCGGCGCAAAGGCGAAGATGAAGAACGAGTTCATCGATTGGAACCAACTGCTCGGATAGGCCATGCCGGCCACTTCATTGCGCGTGCTGCGATCGGCAAACAGGTTCAGTGTCGAACCGGCCTGCTCGAACACCGACCAGAACAGCGACGCGGCGAAGAACAGCACGGCGATGACGTAGAGGCGCTTCTTCTCGTCTGGCGTCCAACCGCCGGAGAACATCAGCCAGCCGAAGAAGCCGACCACGACCAACAGCAGGAACACTCCCGCGGCGTCGGATACCTGCGTGGCCGATACCTGAATGATGCCGAAGTAGGTCGCCAGTCCGGCCACCAGGACCAGCGCCGCAGCGCCGCCGACCCAGGTCTGCACTTGACGCTTCCATTGAGCCGCAATCTCCCGAGTGGGCGCGGGGGCGGGGGCGATGCCGGCATCACCGAGGTTGGTGCTGCCCATCACGTACTGGATCACGCCGATGAGCATGCCAACGCCGGCCGCCGCGAATCCGAGATGCCAGCTGACCTGCTGACCGAGGTAGCCACACACCAGCGGCGCCAGGAACGCGCCGAGGTTGATCCCCATATAGAAGATCGAAAATCCGGCATCGCGACGGATGTCGGCAGCGCCGTACAACTTGCCGACGATCACGCTGACGTTGCCCTTGAGCAGGCCGGTGCCGATGACGATCAGGAACAAGCCCAGGTAGAACATGGCCAGCGAGGGCACTGCCATGCTGAAGTGCCCGGCGGCGATGATGATGCCGCCGTAAAGCACGGCGCGGCGCTGGCCGATGAGCCTGTCGGCAATCCAGCCTCCGGGTAGCGTCGCCATGTAGACCATCGAGGTGTACAGGGCGTAGATGGCGCCGCCCTGCGCGGCGTCGAAGCCCAGGCCACCGGCCGACAGCGGCGCGGTCATGTACAACAGCAGCAACGCGCGCATGCCGTAGTAGCTGAAGCGTTCCCACATCTCGGTGAAGAAGAGCGTCGACAGGCCGCCGGGGTGGCCGAAGAACGCGCGATCCTGGGCAGTTGGTGTGACCATCGAGCCGTATTCTACCTTTGGGCTCACCCGGCGCGAGAGCGCAGAATCTGCGATCTGTAAAATCTCTCGCCGCCCTCCGTTTTTCTCTTGCACCCTTCACCCGACGATGGCACCGTCGTCGTAGCGGTCAAGAAAGCAGAGGGAGTCATGTATGCCAGGCACGCGCAGCGATCGGGGGAAATGATGGTGGACGACACCGACGACGTGATCCAGATCGTCACGGAACGGTTCGAACGGAGGCTGGCCGAGGAGAACGGCAAGCTGCGAGTGGAGATGGCCACGGAGTTCGGCAAGCTGCGAGTGGAGATGGCCGCTGGATTCGGCGGGTTGCGGGCCGAGATGAGTGACCGTAACGCCGAGATGCTGAAGTGGGGCCTGTTGTTCGGTGCCACGCAGACCGCGGCGCTGGCCGGCGTCATAGCCCTACTCCGCTAGTCGCTGCTGATCACAACTGGAACACCAGAAACAGCCCGCTGAGGTTGGCGTTGCTCGCCGGCTTCGTCAGGGTCGCCCGGTGGCCGAAGGCGTAAACGAACTGCGGGTTCGCGACGAAGCAGGCCGCACGCCAGCCTTCGAAGCGCGCCAAGGCGCGGCCCATGTCGGCGTAGAGATCGAGCAGCTGTTCGTCACCGTGCTCGGCGCCAATGCGCACGCCGTACGGCGGGTTGAAGCAGAAGACGCCGGGCTGCATGTTGCGCACCGAAGGCAGCAGGCGCGCGATGTGGTCTGGCGTCAGCGTGCGAACATCCTGTTGGCCAATCACGATGGCGTTGTCGTACGCGGGACCGGTCAGCCCCGCGGCGCGAAGGTTGCCGACCATCGCGGGAATGCACGCCTGGTCGATGTCGAGGGCGACAATCCGCGGCACGGTTCCGGGGAACAGATCGGGCACCTCCCGCGGCAGATCCTTGAACGCGGCCAGATGGCGATGCGGCAGATCCGAGGGGCGGCGAATGGCGGCGCCCACCGCGAGGCCGGCCGCCTCGATCGGAATGGTGGCGCTTCCCGCCATGGGATCGACGAGGGGTTCGGTGCGCGCGTCCCAACGCGACAACAGGATCAGCTGTGCCGCCAGCGTTTCGCGCAATGGCGCCAGCCCACCCGCCACGCGCGCACCACGGCGATGCCGCGCGCCACCGCCGATGTCGATGCCGACCACCGTGCGCCGTGCCTCAGGAGGGCCGGCGCGACGCGCGACGAACACGATGTCGGGCGCGTCGGCGTCCACGTCAGACGCGATGCCTCGTGACGCCAACGCGTCGACGATCGCGTTCTTGACGACGCCGCGCAGCTGGAGGGGGCCGGCCTCGAAGTCGACCGACGCGCCCACCTCCACGGAGAACCGCACGCGGGGTCCTGCAGGAAGCCGGTCGTCCGACGAGAGCACAGGCACGAGGTCGGCGAAGAGCGGCTCGAGCCGCACGGCCGTGCTCGAGCACAGGTCCCACGAGATTCGGGACGAGGTGCGATGATGGCAGGTGGCGACCCAAGCGACGCGCGCGTCGAAGGGATAGAGCAGCGTCGCGTCCCCTTCGCGCTTCGGTGCTTCCAGGCGCACGGCAAACGGCGAGCGCATCACGAGGCGCTTGAGTTCTGCCTCCATGACCCGGTTCGCGCCACCGGAACCGGTCAGGCGCAGCTCGTGGCAACGTTGCGCGCTCACCCTGTCATCTTGGGCCGGGTCGGCCTGATTGTCCAAGGCGTTTGCTGACTCAGGCAGCTAGCGGCGTGATGGCGCGGTCATTGTGACTTGAGCAGCGCCGACCAGTTGACGATCACGCGAATGGCCTCGCTGCCGACGGGCGCCTTGACAAGAAACCGGCCGTCGGGGGCCACGCGGTAGTCATCGTAAATCAGGGAGGGAATGAAACCGACCTTGAACAGGGCCCTGCGCTCACCCACTGAAAACGCCTCCCCCGGCTGAACCGCCAACTCCACCATCGTCCCGTCCTGTTCGAGATAGTGCAGCGTATTGCTGGACGGGCGCCAGCGCGCCTGCATGCCTCCGCGCGTGGCGACGTGCTCGGATATTTGGCCGGCGGCATGTCGTCCTCGGCGATTTCCCTCAGCTCACGAAAGACGACATCAGGGCTTGCTTGGCTTACGCAGCCGAACGCGAGCGCCGGACTCTCGGTATCCCGGCGGCCTGACCCCGTGCGACTGCTCTTCGACGAACAATTGTCCGAGGCCCTGTGCGACCAACTACGTGATGCGTTTCCCGGTTCGGTCCACATACGCGCGAATCGCGGGCGCATCAACTTCAGACGAACGGGTGTGGACGCTCGCAATCGAGCCGGCATTAGCGACACCGGAGCCCGGGTCCCGGGTTCCGGAGCCCGCCCGAAATGTGTTTCCGTGAGATGCATTTGGTCTATATTGCGCGGTTAGAGGTTACTGTCATGCGACGTCTCGGCCTGATCTGCACACTGGTCCTCGTAGCCATCGTCTCGACCCCTCAGGCGCAGACGTCGACCTGGCGCCCGGTGGTCCTCTCAGACACGGGGATGGTCGCGTCGGGCCACGCCCTCGCGTCTGAAGCGGGCATCCGCATTCTGAAATCCGGCGGCAACGCCGTCGATGCCGCGGTGGCGGCGTGGGCCGTGCAAGGTCTCACCGAACCCGAGATGACCGGCATCGGCGGTGACCTGTTCATGCTGATTTACCTCGCCAAGACCGGCGAAGTGAAGTTCATCAATGGCACGGGCGTCGCGCCGATGGCCGCGACCGTCGATTTTTACAAGGGCAAGGGCGGGCTGCCACAGGACGGCATTCTTTCGGTGAGCGTGCCCGGCGCGGTCGCGGGTGCGGAACTTGCCGCGAACACCTACGGCACGAAACCGATGTCTGAACTGATGGCGCCGGCCGTCGAACTCGCGGAGCGCGGTTTTCCGATCACCGAATCGCTGGCGGGCGCGATTCGCGGCAGCCGCGACAAATTGTCGCCGTCCGCGAAAGCGGTCTGGTTCAACGGCAATGAGCCGCTCGGCATGGGCGACCGGGTGGTGCAGAAAGATCTGGGCGCGACCCTGCGCGAGATCGGCGCCAAGGGCAGCGCGGCGTTTTACCAGGGTCCGGTCGCGGAGAAGTTCGCGGCCTACATGAAGGCCCAGGGCGGCCTGATCGATCGGCAGGATCTGGCCGCGATCAAGGCCAACGAAGACACGCCGATCCACATCAACTACAAAGGCGTTGAGGTCTACGAGTGCCCGCCCAACTCGCAGGGCTTTGTGATGCTGCAGGCGCTCAACATTCTCGAAGGCATGAACGTGCGCTACCTGCGCCACAACAGCGCGCCGTACCTGCACGCGGTCACCGAATCGTTGAAGCTGGCGTTTGCCGATCGCAACAAATACGTGGCCGATCCGAAGTTCACGCCGAACATCCCGATGCGCGAGATGCTGTCGAAGGAATACGCCGCGATCCGGCGCCGGCTGATCGATCCCGACCAGGCGATCGCCGGCGAAGCCCCCGCGGGCAATCCGCGCCAGCCGGCGACGTCGGTTCAGCAAGCGCTCGCGTACGCGTCTCCGCAAGCCTCACCAGACGGTGCCACGGTGTTGCAGGGCGTCGAGGACGGCCACACCACTTATCTCGCGGTGATCGACAAGGACCGCAACATGGTCTCGGTGACCTCGTCGCTCCTCAGCCTGTTTGGCAGCGGTCACCTGGTGCAGGGCGCTGGCTTCATGCTGAACAACCGCATGGCGTACTACGGCCTGGATGAAGACGATGTCAACGTCCTCAGGCCGGGCAAGCGGGTGCGGCAGACGATCAATCCCGCCTTGGCGCTCAAGGACGGCAAGCCCTACATGGTGTTTGGCACGCCCGGCGCCGACACCCAGCCACAGGCGCAGCTCCAGTTCTTCCTCAACGTGGCGGAGTTCGGCATGAACGTGCAACAGGCGCTCGAGCAATCCTACGTCGTGAGCACGTCGTTCAAGAGCTCAACCTATCCGCACCCGGCTGAAGGCAAGCTGCAAGTCCCGGCGAGCCTGCCAAAGCACGTGCTCGACGAGCTGGCGGCGATGGGGCATCAGCTCGACCTCCGTAACGTGCGGGGCGTGGGGTCGGTGAAGGCGATCGTCATTCATCCGAAGACGGGTGTGTTGATGGGTGGGGTGAGTCCAACGCGCGATAGTTACGTAATGGCCTACTAATCTTGGAATGCTGGTGAATGACGAGCGCCCCTGAGGTGCGCGCCCGACCGGTCTGGGTCGCGCTGATCGTCGGAATCTTAGTCTCGGCAGGCTGCGATCGTGGACCCGTGCCGGCCGACCCGGGCACCTTCGGCGACCTCGATCCCGCGGTAACGACGCTCCTCAGAGAGCTGACGGCGGCCGTCAACACCGACCGCTCCGATGCCGCACGCTGGGGACGCCTCGCCATGGGGCTCGAGGCCAATGGCTTGCTCGTTCAGGCCGCCGCGGACTACGCGGTGGCGATTGGTCGGAACGGGAAGGAGCCGCGCTGGCGCTACCGGCGGGCGCTGCTGCGTGCGCGGCGTGGCGAGATCGATGCCGCACTCGCGGACATGGAAGTGGTCGTCACATTGGCGCCCGACTACGTGCCAGCTCGATGGCGACAGGGGTTGTGGTTTCTGGATCGCGGCGACACCGCCAAGTCGCTTGCCGCGTTTCAAGTCGCCGTGCAGGCGGCGCCGGGTGATCCCGCCGGGCACGGTGGCGTTGCCCTGGTCCATCTGTCGAAGCGCGAGGACGCCGAGGCCGCCGTCGGGCTGGAGAAACTGCTGGCCGCCCGTCCGGGCGATCGCTACGCGCTGCAACTACTGGGCACGGCCTACCGTCGGCTCGGCCGCGAGGACGCTGCGCGATTCGCCCTCACCGTGGGATCGACGGGACAGCCGGCATGGGCCGATCCATGGTCGGACGAAGTCAGCCACTACCGCCGCGGGTTCGCCGTCATGCTGAAGGAGGCCACGCAGCTCGGACTCGACCGAAAATTCGATCAGGCCATCGCGCTGCTCGATCAGCTGGTCACACTTCGCCCGGACGATCGAGCTCTTCACGTCTATCTTGGCGGGATGTACGCGGCCGCCGGTCGCGCGACTGAGGCGGCAGCCATTCTCGATCCCATTCTGGCCGCCGATCCGTCACACTTCGATGCCACCATGCACCTGGCGAGCGGCAATCTGTTCGCCGGCGACCTCGATAAGGCGGCGACCTACGCCACGCGTGCGCTGGCGCTGCGGCCCGCGAACGCCGATGCCGGAAAGCTGCGCGGCATGGTGCTTTGGCAGCAGGGCCGGACCGGTGAGGCCGAGGCGCTGTTTGATGCCGCCGCGGCCGCCGACCCCAGGGATCCGATGCCTCATTTGTGGATGGGCATGATCCTGGGCCAGCAAGCGCGCTATCTCGAGGCGCGCCGGCGATTCGAGCTGGCGCTCTCGAAGAACCCGCTGCTCGGCGATGCGTTGCTTGGCGTCGCCGACACCTTTGCCGCAACTGGCGCGTTCGCCGCCGCCGAGACGGCGCTTAAGCGCGCCGAGCAGGCCGAGCCCGCCAATCCCAGACTGGCGGCCGCGCGCGATCGCATCCTTGCGGCCGTCAAGGCCAACCGATGAGGATCCGTGTTGTGATCCTGGTGCTGTGCGCGGCGGGCTGCAGCCAGCCATCCCGCGACGTTGCCCCGACCCCGGTCCCGGCGGCGACGGAAGGTCCGGCCTGGTTCGAAGAGATCGCCGCGGCGCGCGGCCTCACCTTCGTCCATCGATCCGGGCACCAGACCCGTCACCTGTTGCCCGAGATCATGGGCGGCGGCGCCGCGTTCTTCGACATCGACGGTGATCGACACCTCGACCTCCTCCTCGTCCAGAGCGGTCGTATCGCCGCGGCGCCGGGTACGCCGGCGGGACATCGGCTGTACCGGAACCGGGGAGACGGCACGCTCGAGGACGTCTCGGACGGCAGCGGGATCGCCGCCGTCTCCGGCTACGGCATGGGTGCGGCCACCGGCGACTACGACAACGACGGCGACGTGGATCTGTACATCACCGGCCTCGGCGCGAACGTCTTGCTTCAGAACGACGGGCGCGGGCACTTCGTCGATGTCACCGCTACCGCTGGCGCGGCGGGATCGGGCTGGAGCACGAGCGCCACCTTCGTCGACATCGATGCGGACGAACGCCTGGACCTGTTCGTCACCCGCTACCTCGATTGGAGTCTCGAGACCGAACGCGAGTGCTACAGTCTGACCGGCAGCATCGACTACTGCAGTCCCAAGAACTACGACGCGCCGGCCACCAACCTCCTGTTCCACAACAACGGCAACGGCACGTTCACCGACATCTCGCGTGCGGCGGGCCTCGGCGCAGCGGTGGGCAACGGCCTGGGCGCGATCGCGGACGACGTCAACGGCGACGGGCGTCTCGACGTGTTTGTGGCGAACGACGGCACACCCAACCACCTCTGGATCAATCTCGGCCACGCGCGCTTCGCCGAGTCCGCGCTGATGTCGGGCGTGGCCATCGATCAGGACGGCGCGCCCAAGGCCGGCATGGGCGTTCACGCTGCCGACGTCGATGACGATGGGGATAACGACCTGATCGTGATGAATCTCGACACCGAAGCCGACTCGTTCTTCAGGAATGAGGGCCGCTTCTTCATCGACGACACCACGAGCGTCGGCCTGCGCGTGGCCAGCCGCCGCTTCACGCGGTTCGGCGTGGCCTTGATGGACTTCAATAACGACGGACGCCTTGACTTGTACGAAGCCAGCGGGCGCGTCGGCCTGCAGGCCGAGACGTTCAGCGCCGATCCGTATGCCGAACCCAACCTGCTCTTCCGGGGCGTGGCGGGCGGCCGCTTCGAAGAAGTCAGCCCGCGCGGCGGCACCACCCGGCCCCTGGTGGCAACCAGCCGCGCGGCCGCATTCGGGGATCTCGACAACGACGGCGGGGTCGACATCCTGGTCGCCAATCGCGACGCGGCCCCGCACCTGCTCCGAAATGTGGCGCCTGGGCGCGGTCACTGGCTGCTGCTGCGGGTGCTCGACCGCCACGGGCGAGACGCGGTTGGCGCGACGCTGTCGATCGTGGCCGGCGCGCGAACGATGCGGCGTGATGTGCGAACGGGCTACAGCTATCTGGCGGCCAACGACCCACGGGTCCATCTGGGTCTGGGCGACCTCACTAAGGTGGAATCGGTCACGGTCCGCTGGCTCGACGGGACGCGTGAGCGCTTCGGCCCCTTCGACGCCGACCAGATCGCGGAGATTCGTCGCGGCAGGGGCACGCCGTGACTCAGACGAGCGAGGACGGGGGCACGACCCGGCCCCCGCCCTCGGTTCAATCCACTAGAAGTCGAGCTTGATGCCGACGCGCATGATCGTCGGCCCGATGATGCTGACCGGCAGCAGGTACGCGGTGCCGCTGTTCCAGGTGATGTTCTGGGCAGCATTCGAGTTGGTCAGGTTGTAGACATCCCCAAACACGCCGAGCCGCCGTCCCGCCGAGAACCGAAAGAACTTCTCGGCGCGAATGTCGACGATCGCGATGTTGTCCTGCCGCTGCGACGAGATGGATTCGGCGAGGATGCGCTGGGTGCCGTAGTTGATCCCGTTGGCCGCGCCGGCCAGGAACGTCCGGCCGAACGGCTGGCCCTGCTGGAAGCGCAGGGCGGGGGTAATGCGGATTCCGTACGGCGCGTCGTAGCTGCCGTTGATCTTCATCGTCCACATCGTGAAGTTATAGCGGCCCCCGTCGGTGTTGATCAGGTCGTTGGCCGTCGACGGGGGGGTCAGCGCGCGAAGATTGTTGCCAAAATATCCCGTGTCGTGGTCCCTGTTCCAGCGCTGCGAGACCGAGCCCTGGAGCGACCACTTACCGGCCTGCCGTTTGGTGACCGAGAACTCGATCGTCTGATACTGGCCCTTGCCCGGCAGGTTCGTCGTAACGTTACGCACCGGTGCCGCCAGAGCCGCGGCGCTCAGGTTGAACCCGGGAATGCCCGCGCCGTCGTCGGCCGTGTTGAGCACGCCGTCGGGACCGGGATCGCGGATGGTGATGGGCACGTTAAAGGCCGACAGCGGCCGGTTCTCGTTCACGAGCACCCGGAAGTTGTCGATGCTGCGGTAGACGTAGCCGCCTGCCAGGGCCAACCCCGGAACCAGCTCGTGCTCAACCCAGGCTGAGATCTCGTCGGTCCGGGTGTTCTTGATGTTCGGGTCGAGCGACGAAGACGCGGCGCCGCCGCGCTGCGCGATGATCACGCCTTCTTCGCCGGCGTTGTAGAGCCCGTTGCCGTTGGTGTCGGTCCAGCGATAGCGCCGGTACCAGTCGGCCGGGTTATTGTTGGTGTCGGACGAGAGGCCGGTGCCGGGGTTCCAGTAATACTGCGCGTAGTTGGCCTTGACGACGGTGCGGCCCTGGCCGGTGACGTCGTAGACCATGCCCAGACGAGGGACCGGGGTGCTGAAGGTCTTGACATTCGGGATCTCGGCAAAGCTGAGTTGCGTGGTGTTGAACCGCCCGACCGGCGGCCCTTCCTGCTCTGGCAGGAAGCTCTTGTAGCGATCCAGGCGAATCCCGAGGTTGAGGGTCAGGCGCGAGCTCACCCGCCAGCTGTCCTGCAGGTAGGCGCCGAGCGTGAGCAGTCCCTGCTCCGAGATCGACGGCGACGCGAACAGGTAGACCTCGGTGGGGAGGCCGTTGTTGAGAATGTGCAACACGTCGCCAGGCACGACACCGCTGACGCCGATGCCACGCTCGTCGGTGAACGTCTCACGGAACCACTCGCCGCCGATCTTGAAGCTGTGCTCGCCACCAAAGCCGCTCACGAAGTGGGTCAACGATCCGGAGACCTGATTGCGCGAAGGGGTGCGGAACCAGCCGTCGCGGTTGCCGCCGCTCACGATCTGATTGCCAATGTCCTGGAACGCGGGCGATTCGCTGTAGCGGGCGTTTGGCCACACATACCGGAATTGCCCGCCGCGAATCTCGGCAAACGTGTTGGCGTTGATCACCGACTCGTATCCAACTTTGTAGGTATGGGCCCAGTAGTTCTGGTTCCAGGTCGAGTCCGCGGAGGTGTGTCGGGCGGAGGTGGCACCGACCACGAACGTGTCGAGCCGGTTAGGTTGAGACTTCTGCCCCCACTGCGCGAAGGCGGTGATCTTGTTGCCCTGCGTCACCGCGTAGGTGGCTTTCCCCGTCATGTTGCGCAAGCCGGTCTCGAACGGCTTGACGGGGAAGTTCGGGAGCAGCACCTTGACGTTCTGGTCGCGCAGCGAACCATACCACCACAGCTTGTCCTTCTTGAGGTAGCCGCCGAGGTCGCCGTTCAGGTCGCGATAGCTCTCGAGCCGGTTCAAATCCGACGGCTGGAGCGAGCCACAGCGACCGCCCGGGCACAGGAACGTCGCCGAATCGTCGATGTTCGCCCGTTGCACGCCCTTGTTCTGGTAGTCCGCGTAAATCTTGGCGTGATACTGGTTGCCGCCTGACTTGGCGATGAAGTTGGACCACACGCCGGGCCACGGCATTTCGGCCGTGTGTCCCTTCGTTTGCACGGCCACCTCTTCGATCGAGCCGTAGTCGTAGTAGAAGCCAGCGCCGCCGGTGCCCTCGGTGTTGACGATGCCCTCGACCATCGGCCGGTGCTGGTCCTGCTTGGTGTCGTAGACCGCGTAGCCAGTCTGCGTACCCGCGGCGCTGCCGCCCACATCGATCCGCGTCAGGACGATGGCGGGCGCGGCCGCGAGCACCGTCCAGAAGTCGCGGGCGTTGGGCAGCGACGCCAGTTTTTCCTGGCTGAAACTGGTGGCGGTCGTCGTTGAGGTGACATCCACGACCGGCGAGGCGCCGGTGACGGTGACGGTTTCCTGGAGGCTGGCGACCTTCAGTTCGGTGTTGATGGTGGCCGTGAACCCGAGGCCGACGCGAACGCCTTCGCGGACCACCGTACCGAAGCCGGCCAGCTCGAACGTGAGCTTGTAATCACCCGGGGGCACGGCTGGGAAACGGAAACTACCTTCCGTCGTCGTGACGTCGGCGCGGCTGCCCTGCATCGAGGGACTGGCGATGGTGACCGTGACCCCGGGCATCACGCTGCCCGATGCGTCTGACACCCTGCCGTTGATCGATCCGGTGGTGGCGCTGACTTGAGCCACGGCCGGCGCGGCGACACCCGCCACCAGTAAACTCAGAACGACCGCGATGATTCTCGCCATTCCGCCTCCTGAATACTGCCTAAGTGCAAAGCCGGGTCCGTCGGTGGGTTGCCCACGACAAGCCCGTACGCGTGCATTCTAGGTCTGGCGGCCGGAAGGCGCAAGGACTATATCGGCGGGAGACCTGCGGCTAAAGGCAGGGTGTGGAGGTTCCGCACACCGCGTCCGACAGGCTGCTAGTCCCCTGGAAACGAATTATCTGGCAATTCGATCGCCAGTGTGACCTCAAGGGGCATGGCAACGATCGGACGTCCCAAAGCCGCTTTGGTCGTCACGGATCTCGAGCGAACGGAGTGGGTGCGGTTGACGAAACGGGCGCGGGTGAATCGCTCGCGCGCGTTTCGGGCACGGCTCGTGCTCGCGTGCGCCGAGGAGACCACCGCTACCGCGGTGGCGCGCCGACATCGGACGACCAACGCGACCGTCGGCAAGGGGCGGACACGCTTTATCGCACGTCGTCTCGAGGGCCTGTACGATGAGCCGCGAGTGGGCGCCCCACGGACGATCTCCGACGAGGAGGTCGAGGCCGTGATCGTCAAGACGCTGGCGACCACACCCAAGGGTGCGACGCACTGGAGCACGCGAACGATGGCCGCCAAGGCCGGGATGAGTCACGCGATGATCGGCCGCATCTGGCGCACGTTTGGCCTGCAACCCCACATCACGCGCTCGTTCAAGCTGTCGCCCGATCCGCAGCTCGTGGACAAAGTGCGTGACGTCGTCGGGTTGTATATGAACCCGCCGAACAATGCGGTGGTGTTCTCGTTCGACGAGAAATCCCAAATCCAGGCGTTGCCACGCGCGCCACCGATCTTGCCGATGGATATCGGGCAACCCGAACGCCGAACCCACAACCACCTCCGCCATGGCACCCTCGACCTCTTCGCCGCGCTGAACGTCGCGACTGGGGCTGTCCTGGCGCGGTGCAAACAGCAGCATCGCGCCCTGGATTTCGTGGCGTTCCTGCGCGACATCGACGCGAGCGTCGAGGCGGGCGTGGAGATCCACGTCGTGTTGGACAACCTCTCCGCCCACAAGACGCCGGCGGTGCATCGCTGGTTACTTCGGCACCCACGCTTCCATTTTCATTTCACGCCCACGTACGGGTCGTGGCTGAATATGGTCGAGCGCTTCTTCGGACTCCTCACCGAGAAGGCACTCCGGCGCGGATCTCACAGCAGCATCCCGCAACTCCGGGCGGCGATCCTCGCGTATGTCGATGCCCACAACGAGAACCACCGGCCCTTTCGATGGACCAAGACCGCCGATGAGATCCTCGAGAAGAGGCGCCGGTTCGGTCTCCGCACCCAGCAGGTGCATGGATCGTGAGCGGACTTTTGTTGGAAATCACCGATCCAGGGGACTAGCTAGCCTGCAAAGACGATCTTACCGGCCTACCCTCGTCACACCAGGCCCGTTCTCAGACCCTGCCGGAGTTCGCGCTCGGCCAGCAACCAGAAATCCACGTCGTTCAGGTCGCTTCCGGAGTTGGCCTCGCCCGCTCAACCGCCAGAAGAGACAAAGAAGCATGTGCAGGTGACGACGTCACGACGGCACGCATAATCCGCGGCAAGCGTTGGCACTCACTCCCGGCACACGACTCGGTCCATACCAAATCATTTCCGCCGTATTCGAACAGCTGACCCTGAAGAGTCGTATTCTACAAGAGATGGACAGTCCGCACGGCGGCCCACTCGCCGCAACGCTTCACGACCTGCAACTTATTTTCGGCGACCGGCTCCAGGCGTTCGTGGCCTACGGCCATCCGGGCGCCGCGCCCTCGCCGAGCGTGGCGCTGGTGCATACGCTCACGAACGATGATCTCACGGCCTGCGCCGCGCGCGCCTCGGCGTGGCATCGCGCGGGCAGCGCCACGCCGCTGCTGCTGACCACGGACGAGTTCGCCGGTTCCCTCGATGCCTTCCCGGTCGAGTATGGCGAGATTATCGATACGCACCGGTTGCTGTTTGGCGTCAATCCATTCGCGGGCCTGTCGATTCGCGCGGACGATCTGCGCCGCGCGTGCGAGGTGCAAGTGAAGAGTCACTTGCTGCATCTGCGCGAGAACTTCGTGGAATGCGGGGGACGGCCCTCGGCCGTGGCCGCGCTCGTCACCGACTCGGCGCCCGCGTTCGCGTTGCTGCTGCGCCGGCTCGCGCAACTGGACGGACACCCGGCCGGCAGCCACGTCGATTTGGGCGCCTATGCCGGGCAGCGACCGAAGCTGGATCCGCGTGTGGTCGGCGATGTGCTGGCGTTGACCTCAGGTGCCTCGGCCGCCGGTGTCGACCCGGCCCGGCTCTTCCCGGGCTACCTCGCCGCGGTCGAGCAACTCTCGCACTTCATCGACTCGTGGAAGCTGGCGTGATCGCGCTCGTCCGGACACGCTTGCCGCGCCGACCTGTCCGCCGTAGCCTCGGCGAAGGTGGAAGCCCGGGGCGAAGGCGGGCCGCCCTCCTCTGTTTCGTGCTGTGCCTATACGCCAGCGCCCTGCCGGCGCGCGCCCAGACGGCGCCGCCCGTGCTCACCGCACCGGTCAACGATTTCGCCAACGCGATCGATGCCGGCGCCGAACAGCAGCTCGAGTCGCTGATTCGCCAGCTGCAGTCGGCCTCGGGCGATGTGATGGTGGTGGCGACCGTCAAGACCTATCAGCCGTGGGCCGACTTGAAGTCGTACGCCGTTGAGATGTTCAAGAACGGCGGCCAGGGCGTCGGCACCAAGGGCAAGGACAACGGCGTTCTGATCGTGCTGGCGCTCGACGATCGCCAGGTCTGGATCGAAAGCGGTTACGGCCTCGAGGGGTTCGTGACCGACGGGTTCGCCGGCGAGACCAGCCGCGGCATGGTGCCGTTCTTCCGCGCAGGCGATTACGGACGCGGCCTGCTGGCCGGCGCCACGCTCGTCGCGCAACGCGTGGCGCAAGGACGCAACGTCAACCTGGACCTGGCCCCGATCCAGGCGCCCCGTGCTGAGCCGCGGAGCCATCGCGGCGGCGGCTTCCCCGTCGGCCTGATCGTCGTGCTGATCGTCATCTTCCTCAACATGATGGGAGGTGGCGGCCGCGGACGAGGCATGCGGCGTGGCGGCCGATGGGTCAGCGGTGTGGGCCCGTTCGGCGGCGGCTTCGGCGGCGGTGGCAGTTGGGGTGGCGGCGGCGGCTTCGGTGGCGGATTTGGCGGCGGCCGCTCAGGTGGCGGTGGCGGCGGAGCGGGTTGGTAACGTCTGACGGTTAGTAATGCGGTGTAGCCTCCGGCATTAGCCGGAGCGCAGCTCGGTGTTGACGTAGCCTCCGGCTTTAGCCGGAGTAGTGGAATCTGATAGAAAGGTAGCTATGAAGAGTCTGAAGCGAATGCTCGTGGTTGTGGCCCTCGTGAGTGCGGCTGTCGCCACGTCGGGCTGTTCGTACAACAAGTTCGTGGGCCAGGAAGAGGCGATCAAGACGCAATGGGCGCAGGTCGAGAATCAACTCCAGCGCCGCAATGATCTGATCCCCAACCTCGTGGAAACCACGAAAGGTTTTGCCCAGCAGGAAAAGGCGGTCTTCCAGTCGATCGCCGACTCGCGCGCGAAGCTGGCCGGGGCGACGACGCCCGACCAGAAGATGGCGGCGGCGAACGAACAGACCTCGGCGCTGGCCCGCCTGCTGGTGGTCGTCGAGAACTACCCGGTGCTGAAATCCGATGCGACGTTCGCGCGGCTGATGGACGAGTTGGCCGGTACCGAGAACCGGATTGCCGTGGAGCGCATGCGCTACAACGAAACCATCCAGGCGTACAACACCGCCCGCCGGCAGTTCCCGGGCAACCTCACGGCCGGCATCTTCGGCTTCAAGAGCGATTACAAGCTGTTCGAGGCCCCGGAATCGGCCAAAGTGGCTCCGAAAGTCGAGTTTACGAAGAAACCGTAAGTAAGGGAAGGGGGCAACCCCCTTGGCATCGATAATCGACCGATTGACTGATTGAGCGACTGTTGCGTGATCGGGTGATCTCGCGATCTGGTGATTCGAATGGTCGATTGCGCGATCGGCAATGCACGCCCCCGCCGAGGCTAAGATACCGAATGCCCCTCATCGACACCCTCCTTCCTGAGTTCGACCGCGAGATGGGCCAGACCCGCAAGATGCTGGACCGCGTGCCTGACGGCCAGTTCGACTGGCGTCCGCACCCGACGAGCGTGACGCTGGGTCGCCTGGCCGAGCATCTCGCTGAAATGCCTCTGTGGGCCACCACGACGATGGCCCAGAGTGAGCTGGACATGATGACGCCGCGTCCTGCGGACTACCAATCACCCACGACGCGCGCCGAAGTCCTGGCCATGTTCGACGGCAACCTCACAGGCGCCCGCGCCAACGTCGCCGGCAAGACCGACGGCGAGTTCGACGCGCCGTGGACGCTGAAGGCCGGCGGCAAGGAAGTGTTCACGATGCCGAAGGCTTCGGTGATGCGCGCTTTCGTGCTCAATCACATGGTCCACCACCGCGGGCAGATGACCGTATACCTGCGGATGCTCGGCGTGCCGATTCCCTCCATCTACGGGCCGTCGGGCGACGAACGGCCACCGAAGTAAGAAGAAGCCACCGATTGGGCACCGATTGGACACAGATTAAGGAAGAACCCTTTCTTGATCTGCGACTAATCGGTGTCGAATCTGCGGCTGTATTTCTGTGGCTGTTTTTGGGTGTATGCTGCGGCGCATGGCTGCATCCGTATCCCGTCGCGACTTCACCCGCCTGTTTGCTGTCGGTGGCTCGGCCGCCCTGTTCGCCGACCCGGTGTGGGCGAAGACCACGCCACAGGCGCCGGCCTTCGCGCCCGGCTCGGCCGGTGCCGGCGAGGCGTTCTGGAAAACAGTGCGCGAGCAGTTCGTCATGCCGCCCGACCTGGGCGTGCTGAACGCGGCCAACCTCTGCCCCGCCTCGCGGCCAGTGCTTGAAGCATTGCGGCGAGAAACCGATAGCGTCGATCGCGACCCCTCGGGCCAGAACCGCGCGCGGCTGAGCGGCGAGAAAGAGAACACGCGCAAGGCGCTCGCGGCGTTCCTCCGGGTCACTCCGGAAGAGATCGTCATCACGCGCAACACCAGTGAGGCCAACAACATGGTCTCGAGCGGCCTCGACCTGAAGGCCGGCGACGAGGTCATCATCTTTGCCGACAATCACCCCAGCAACCTGGTGGCGTGGAACGAGAAGGCCAAACGCTTTGGCTTCACGGTGATCACCATCCCCCAGGTCAATCCGCACCCGGGGATGGAGCATTACATCGCCGCCTACACCAAGGCGATCACGCCGAAGACCAAGGTGCTGACATTCACGCATCTCACCAGTTCGGTCGGCGATCTGTTTCCCGCCAAGGAGCTGTGCACGCTGGCGCGCGAGCGCGGCATTCTGTCGCTGGTGGACGGCGCGCAGACTTTCGGCCTGTTGGACGTCAACCTGGCCGACATCTCACCCGACTTCTACACCGGCAGCTCCCACAAGTGGCCGTGTGGCGCGCGCGAGTGCGGCGTGCTCTTCATCAATGCGCGGACGCACACCAAGATTTGGCCGTCGATCTACAGCGCTTACCCGGGAGCGGTCGGCATTTCGAAAACGTTCGAAAGCTTCGGCCAGCGTGACGAGGCGACGATGATCGCGCTGCGCGAGGCGCTGGAGTTTCAGACCAAGGTCGGCCGCGCAGCCATTGAACAGCGGTCTCGCTCGCTGGCGAACCAGCTAATCTCCGGGCTGTCGAAGTTGCCGGACGTCAAGGTGTGGACGTCGCCCAACCCGGCGCTGAATGCCGCCGTGGTGTCGTTCCAACCGGGCTCGCTCAACGCCGCCAAGCTGGGACAAGTGTTGTACGAGAAGGACAAGATCGGCACCGCGGGACGCGGCCCCAACGATCGCGGCGGGCTGCGCGCCTCGCCGCACTTCTACAACCACCCCGAAGAGATCGATCGTCTCGTCGGGGCGGTTGCCCGGTATCTGAAGTCGGGCGTCTAGGGCGGCCCACGCAACAGGAGTCCGGCCGACCCGGCAGCCCATAAATCGGCTGTTTCCGCACTGACTACCATGTCGTCATTTTGCACGCTATAATGACGGCGACATGAACACTTACCGGCGCACGCTCACACCCCCCGCCGGGAGCTTCTTCCTCTTCGGCGTCCGCGGTGTCGGTAAATCCACATGGGCGCGGACGGCGTTTCCAGGTGCGCATGTCGTCGATCTGCTCGACGAGGCCCGCTGCCATGCCCTGCTGGCCGAGCCATCGCTGCTTGGCGCTGTCCTGCGCCGAGGCGGTGGTGCCCAGTGACGTGACCAGCGCCGCGATTGCTACAAAACGAACTTACTTCATCAACATTCCTCCACGGCGCCCTTGAAAGGGCGCCCTACTGCTGCTGCGACGGGGTCGTGCGCACCGTCGGGTACTTGATGCCGAGCTGTTCGAGATAGGTCCCGAACCTGGTCGGGTCGTAGTAGAACTTTTTCATCTGCTCTCGATACTTCGCGAGAATGTTGGCGTTCAGATGCG
>SHUG01000067.1 GCA_009694735.1 Acidobacteriota bacterium
GGCGTGAAGCAGCGCTTCCCGGACTTCAAGCTGCACGCGCTGTCGCCGCCCGAGGTGCTGCATCTCTCGCGCACGTCGAAGCTGGCGGTGCCGGAGGTGATCAGCCGGCTGATTGCCGCGGGCCTCGACAGTGTGCCCGGTGGCGGCGCCGAGATCCTCGTCGACCGCGTGCGGAAGCTGCTGAACTGCTACGGCAAAGCGTCGGCCGACGAATGGCTTGGCGTGATGCGCCACGCTCACCAGGCCGGCCTGCGGACGACCGCCACGATGATGTACGGGACGGTCGAGAGCGACGAAGAACGGCTCGAGCACATGCTGCGGCTGCGCGAGTTGCAAGATGAGACGGGCGGCTTCACCGCCTTCATCACCTGGAGCTACCAGCCGGAACACACCGAGCTTGGCGGCACTGAGGCCACCGGGATCGAGTACTTGCGGACGCTGGCGATCGCCCGGCTGGTGCTCGATAACTTCGACAATCTGCAGGCGTCGTGGGTCACTCAGGGCGGCAAGGTCGGCCAGTTGAGTCTGGCCTTTGGCGCCAACGACATGGGCAGCGTCATGATCGAAGAGAACGTCGTGCGCGCGGCCGGCGCCGTCTACTGCATGGACGAAGTCGAGATTGTGCGCAATGCCGAAGATGCCGGCTTCGTGGCCAAGCGGCGCAACATGCACTACGAGATTCTCGGCGACCCGTTCTTCCGCGAGCACCACGTGCCCCGCACGCTGGAATTGTCGACCGCGCGGCAAGCCGGTGACACGTCGGTGCCGGTCGAGCTCGTCAACTATCCCGCTCGCAGCGCCGCAGGCAAGCGGCAGCGTTCCCAGCCGCCGACGTCGCCGGTCGCATGACCGCTTACCGGGCGGCGTGGGTCTGCCCGATCGATCGACCGCCGATACGAGACGGCGTCGTGATCGTGGACGCCGGACGCATTACGGGGATCGGGGATCAGGGATCAGGGATCGGGGATCACGGGATCCGCGACCTCGGCAACGTTGTCCTGATGCCGGGACTCATCAACGCCCACATTCATCTCGAACTGTCCTGGCTGCGCGGGCGCGTGCCGCCTGCCGCGCGGTTTACTGACTGGGTCAAGCGATTGGTCGCTGCGCGAGGAGGTGTGGAACGTGCCGACGACCCGGGCGTTCTGGCGCCGCTGCGCGCCGCCATCCGCGAACTGCAAGCCAGCGGCACTGTGGCGGTGGGAGACATCAGTAATTCACTCGCATCGCCAGACCCCATGCACGCCGCGGGTCTCGACGGCGTCGTCTTTCACGAGCTCCTGGGATTCAACGAGCGCGACGGTGCCGTGATCGAGCGGACCCGGGCGGCGAGAGCGGCCGCACGGGGGCGGGTGTCGCTCGCGCCGCATGCACCGTACTCGACGTCTGCCGAGTTGTTCCGGGCCATTCGCGCATCCGTTGACGCATCGGCCTGCCGCATCACGAGCGTCCACCTGGGCGAGTCGCCGGAAGAGACGGAGTTGTTGGCGACGGGCACCGGTCCCTGGCGCGGCATGCTTGAGTTGATCGGCGTGTGGCGTGACGACTGGGCCATTCCGGGCCGTGGGCCGGTCGAGTACCTCGACGGCCTGGGCGTGCTCGATGGCCAGACGCTCGTGGTGCACGGCGTGCAATTCGATGATGCCGCACTGGCGCGCCTGGTGGCCCTCGGTGTCACGCTCGTTACTTGCCCGCGCAGCAATCAGTGGGTAGGCGTCGGGGTGCCGCCGCTCGCGCGGTTTTATCGTTCGGGTGTTGCGGTTGCCGTGGGCACCGACAGCTTGGCCAGCGTCGAAGACCTGAACCTGTTCAGCGAGTTGAAGGCCATGCGCCGGATCGCGCCTGGGGTGCCGGCAGCGAAGTTACTGGAGAGCGCCACCTTGATCGGTGCCCGCGCTTTGGGCCTCGACAGCGAACTGGGCTCGCTGACGCCCGGCAAGCGCGCGGAGATTCTCGCCATCGAACTCCCCCGGCCGGTGGATGATATTGAGGAGTACCTGGTCAGCGGGATCGACCCGGCGCAGATCCGGCATCTGAATAACGCACTTCAGCACCCAGGCATTTGAGCACCCCAGCACCCAAGCCCGCGGCATCTGTGAATAGAATCTTCACGTATTTATCGTTTGTCCGCTTCAGCCACTCGGTGTTCGCCCTGCCGTTTGCGCTCACTGGCGCACTGCTCGCGTGGCGCCAGGCGCCGTTCTACTGGAGCCAGGTCGCGTGGGTGATGGTCGCCATGGTGTCGGCGCGGAGCGCGGCCATGGGCTTCAATCGCCTGGTGGACGCGCGGTTCGACGCCCTCAACCCGCGGACCGCCATGCGCGAGATTCCGCGTGGCGCCATGGGGCGTGGCGAGGCCACGGTCTTTGTCATCGTGTCTTCGATTCTCTTCATCCTCGCGTCGGTGCAACTCAACACGGTGTGCGGCCTGCTGTCGCCGGTGGCACTGGCGATCGTGTTTTGGTACTCGATTGCGAAGCGGTTCACCTCGTACACGCAAGCGTTCCTCGGGCTGGCCATGGCGGTGGCTCCGGTGGGCGGCTGGTTTGCGGCGGGCGGGCGCTGGGGCTGGGAGCCGTGGTGGCTCGGCCTCGCGATCGGACTGTGGGTCGGCGGGTTCGACATTCTCTATGCCTGCCAGGACGTCGAGTTCGATCGGGCCCATGGCCTGAACTCAATTCCGGTGCGTTTCGGCATCGCGCAGTCGCTGGTGATTTCGCGCGTGATGCACGTTGCGACGGTCATTTGCATGGCGGCACTGGCGTGGCTGGTGCCACTGGGGCCGATCTACCTGGCGGGCGTCGCCGTCGTCGCCGCGCTACTGATCTTTGAACAATCGCTGGTCAGTGCGCACGATCTGTCTCAGGTGAAGCGGGCGTTCGATTTGAATGGGTGGGTGGGTATCTTGTACTTCGTGACGACGGGTGCGGCACTGTATGTCGGTTAAGGACCTGTCCACCAAAGCGCGACGCGCGGAGGCGGACGTGAACGGCGCGACGGTGGACAAGTCGCCCGCGAAGATCGCGGGGATGTTCGACGCTATTGCCGGTCGCTACGATCTGCTGAATACGGTGCTGTCGGGCGGCGTCGATCGCTATTGGCGATACCACGCGATTGCGTCGCTCAAGCTCACCGGCCGCGAACGGCTGCTCGATGTCTGCACCGGCACCGCGGATGTCGCACTCGGCGCGGCCCGCAAGGTGAGCGGAGCCGCCCGGGTCGTCGGCGTCGATTTCTCCGGCGCCATGCTGTCGCACGGTCTCGCGAAAGTGAAGCAGGTTGACTTATCGAGCCGGGTCCAGCTGATTCGCGGCGACGCCATGAACCTGCCGGTGGCCAGTGCTTCGGTGGACGCCGCGACCATCGCCTTTGGTATTCGCAACATCCAGCAGCCGGAGGTGGCTTGCCGGGAGCTTGTGCGCGTGCTTCGTCCGGGTGGCCGGCTGGCGATCCTGGAGTTCGGCACACCGAGTTCGCCGCTCTTCAGGCCGATCTATCAGTGGTATTCACTGCACGTCCTGCCCCGAATCGGGCGCGCCGTCTCCCGGCACGACGCGGCCTATACCTACCTCCCGGAGTCCATCGGGGCCTTCCCGTACGGTGACCAGTTCGCGGGCATGCTGGCTGCCGCGGGGTTTTCACATGTTCAGACAAGGCCGTTCATGTTCGGCGCCGTCTATCTGTATAGCGGCGTAAAGCCGATGGCCCCAAGCCAGATGTATAATCGTCTAACTTACTGATGCTCTTCGACTTCGACGATCGCTATCGCGACATCGAGCCCGTCGGGTCGGCGATCAACCGGCGCGACGGCGTCGCCGTGTCGATTGGGTTCCACGTCGCCTTGTTCGTCGCGCTGTTGTTTTTGCCCCAGTTGCTGCCGCAGCGCCAGGACGCGCAGGCCCTAGCGCCTCCCGAGCAGCAGCGTCCAAAGAATGATCCGATGTTCGTCTTCGTGCAGCCCAAGATGGATCTGCCGCCGACACGACAGCCGGAACGCGTCGAGATGTCGGACGTCGACCGCAGCGCGCGCACGCCGGACCGGATGCCGGAGATGACCAACCCGTTGCCGGCCGCGCGTGGCAATTCGACGGAGCGGGCGGAAGCGACACCCGAAGAGAAGATGCGCGGCGATGGCTCTGCGCCGAAGCCGGCGCCGCCCGCACCCGCCGTCGAGACGCCGACCACGAGCGACCCGCGGACCGATCCGCAGATGGCGATGATGCAACGTCCGCCGGTGCAGCCGCCGGCGGGTGGTTCGCTGGGCGAGGTGCTGAAGAACCTCCAGAAGTACGTCCAGAACGACTCGTTCAACAATCAGAAGGGGCAAGCGCAGGAATTCGGGCCGCTACAGTTCGACACCAAGGGCGTTGAGTTCGGGCCGTGGATTCGCCGCTTCATCTCGCAGGTGCGCCGCAACTGGTTTGTGCCGATGGCGGCGCAAACCATGCGCGGACGCGTCGTGATCACCTTCAACGTGCACCGCAACGGCGCGCTCACGGATGTGACGGTGGTCCGGCCTTCGGAAATCGAATCGTTCAACGTCTCGGCTGTCAACGCGCTGCTGGCCTCGAGCCCGACGATCGCCTTGCCGCCAGAGTATCCCGACGACAAGGCGTTTTTCACCGTCACGTTCTACTACAACGAAAATCCGCCAGGCCGCTAGTCTTGCCGGTTGCCGTCGCGTGAACGAGTCGATCAGGCGGAGCTGGGGTCACGGTTTCCTGGGGGGGGATGGCTGACAGCGAGGGGACCAGTGTAAACGTGAGTCGGGGAGCGAGCGCACGAGCGCGACCGGCCCTGTCGCTCTGCGTCTCCGCGCTGACCTCAGCAGGGTCTTGGGTTATCATCAGAGTTGCCGATGGCGTTCCCCTGGCTTCCCTGCACGTGATTCTAGCATCGACCGAATGAGCAGTTATGGCATCTCCGCGTTTCTTCTCTGCTACAACGACGCAGAGACGATCGGCGTCCTTGTCCACGACGCGCTCGCGACGCTTCGCGAGCTGACGGACGACTTTGAGATCATCGTTGTCAACGATGGATCCAGTGACGACAGCACACAGGTCTTGCGTGGGCTGCAGTCGCAAGTGGAATGCCTGCGGATCGTCAGTCATCCAACCAACCGGGGATTCGGCGGTGCCGTGAGATCTGGGTTTGCCGCGGCGACGAAGGACCTGATTTTCTACACTGACGGCGATGGGCAGTACGACGTGAAAGAACTGCGCCTCTTGCACGCGGCCCTGGCCGATGACGTCGACTTTGTGAATGGCGCGAAGATGATTCGTCACGATCCGGCCTATCGGGTCTACATCGGCAATCTACACAATCTCTTCATGCGGTGGTGTTTCTGGCTGCCGATCGCCGATGTGGACTGCGATTTCCGTCTGATCCGGCGATCCGTCATCACGCGGCTTCGTCTGACGACCGATAGTGGTTCGATTTGCACTGAGCTGGTCAAGCGTGCTGAGCGTGCCGGTGCGCGGTTCCGCGAAGTCCCGGTCCACCACTACCCGCGACGGTCGGGTCAATCGCAGTTCTTCAAGCCGCTTGCCATCGCGCAGACCTATGCTGACCTTGCGCGGCTGTGGGTCAAGCTGACGCTCCTCGAGCGCGACGCCAGATGACCGTCCCCAGCCCCGGCCACACCCGGCTCTGACGTCTCATCGAAGTGTGAGCGAACGTGGTTCGGCACCGCTTGATCGCAGTTCTCGGCCCCACCGCCACCGGCAAAAGTGCGCTCGGCATCGCGTTGGCCGAGCGCCTGGGCGGCGAGATCCTGAACTGCGATTCCACGGCCGTCTATCGTGGCTTCGACATCGGCACCGACAAGGTGCCGATGGCCGAGCGGCGCGGCATCCCGCATCACCTGATCGACATCGCCGACCCCACCGACGAGTACACAGCGGCGCAATTTGCGCGCGATGCCACGGCGGCGGTGCGCGACATTTGCGGCCGGGGACTGGTGCCCATACTGGTGGGCGGCACGGGGTTCTACTATCGCGCGCTGACCCGGGGCCTGTTTCCCGGCCCGGCTGCCAATGCCGAACTGCGCGCGCGGCTGGAAGCGATCGCGGCCAGGCGCGGCGTCGAGCGCCTGCATCGCCTGGTGGCGCGCGTCGATCCCGAGTCGGCTGTGCGGATCATGCCGCGCGACTTGAAGCGCCTGGTGCGGGCGCTCGAGGTCTACTTCCTCACGGGTCGTCCCCTGACGGCGCATTTCGAAGCGACGGTCTCGCTGCTCGATCCAGCAGTCCAGGTCATTGCGATTGGACTGCGGATGCCGGCGGCGTGGCTCTCTGAACGGCTGACCCAGAGGGTGGATGCACAGTTCGACGCCGGGTTGTTGGACGAGATCCGCGGGTTGCTGGCCGCCGGGGTACCGCCCGGGGCGCGGCCGTTCGGCGGCCTGGTCTACCGGCAGGCCATGGAGCACCTGCAAGGGGTGCGCAACGAAGCCGAAACGCGTGCCTTGATTGCGCAACAGAACCGGCGCTATGCCCGTCGACAGTTGATCTGGTTCCGAAAAGAGCCTAACCTTGTGTGGTTTGATGGTCCCGGCACTCACGCCGAAGTGCAGGACAGCGTCGTTGCGATGCTAACCGCGCGGGACCTGTTGAAGGACGGGAAAAATGTCGCCGATACCTGAAGCCAAGACGGGCGCTCCAAATATTCAGGACGTGTTCCTGAATTATGCACGTCGTGAGAAACTGCTCGTCACCGTCCACCTGCTCGATGGACGTGAGTTCGAAGCGCGGATCAAGAACTTCGATCGGTTTGCCCTAATCGTCGAGCACGCCGGCATGGATCACCTGATCTTCAAGCATGCGATTGCCACCATTCGCACGCCCCGCAGCGTGCCGAACTACTTCTCGTCTCACCATCCCTGATGAGGTGTCTTGTCTTCAAGACGTCTCGCCCCGCTGGAGGCGGGGCAAAGCAACGCTGGTGTTTGCGCGCGTCATCCTAATCGTGCTCGACAGCGTCGGCATCGGCGAATTGCCGGATGCCGCGCTGTACGAGGACCAGGGGAGCAATACGCTCGGCAATATCGCGAAGCAGGTGCCGCTCCGCATCCCGACGCTGGCCGGCATGGGCCTGGCGCGTGTGCTGTCCCTGCGGGGCATCACGCCACCACCGGCGCCGACCGGCGCCTTCGGCCGGATGGCGGAGCGATCCGCCGGCAAAGACTCCGTGACGGGCCACTGGGAGTTGATGGGCGTGGTGCTCGAGCGGCCGTTTCCGACTTTCCCGCGGGGCTTCGCGCCGGCGCTCATCCAGGCCTTTGAAGAGCGCATTGGCCGGCCCTCGATTGGCAACGTGGTGGCGTCCGGCACCGCGATCATCGACGAACTGGGTCCCCGGCACATGGCAACCGGTTTCCCGATTATTTACACGTCAGCGGATAGCGTGTTCCAGATTGCCGCGCACGAAGCCATTGTGCCGGTGCCGACGCTCTACGAGTGGTGCGAGGCCGCGTACGATCTCGCCGTCCGCGGGCTGGGCCTCGGCCGCGTGATCGCCCGGCCCTTCATCGGACTGCCGGGATCCTTCGCGCGCACCTCGAACCGTCACGACTACGCCATGCCGCCGGTGGTCGAAACGCTGCTCGACCGGCTGGTGGCGTCGGGCCAGCAGGTGACCGCGGTGGGGAAGATCGCCGACTTGTTTGCCGGTCGCGGCGTGTCCGCGTCTCACCCGACCACGAGCGATGCCGACGGACTCGACCGCATTGAAGCGCTGATGGCGACCCAGGAGCGCGGCTTGATCTTTGCCAACCTCGTCGACTTCGACACCCTCTACGGCCATCGCAACGACACCGCGGGCTACGGCGCCAACCTCGATCGTTTCGACGCGCGGCTGGCGCGCTTGCTGCCGCAGCTTCGGCACGACGACCTGCTCGTGATCACGGCTGACCACGGCAACGACCCGACGACCCCCAGCACCGACCACTCGCGTGAGCATGTCCCGTTGCTGCTGCACGGTTCGCAGGTGCGCGCCGGCGTGGATCTGGGCACCCGCGCGACCTTCGCCGATCTGGGGGGGACGCTGGCCGAGGTCTTTGGTGTCGGTCCCCTGGCTCATGGCACCAGCTTCTTGCGAGAGATTGCTCGCGACGATGGTCCGGCTGAAGCCGGACGCCACATCTGAGGGTCCGGCTAACCACCTTCGCCAAAGGCTACGGCGGTCAAGAAGCCGGACGCTACAATAGGGCGATGACGAGCGCAGGGCGGCCGATGATTCGCGAACAACTCGAGGCGCGCGAGCGCGACACCCTGGCGCCGCAGGCTGCGAAGAGCGGCGCGAGTAAAGGACGCGTGCGTCCAGAGACCGAGGACCCCATTCGCCCGGCGTTTCAGCGCGACCGCGACCGGATTGTCCACACCAAGGCCTTTCGCCGGCTCAAGCACAAGACGCAGGTGTTCTTTTCACCGACCGGCGATCACTACCGCACGCGCCTCACGCACACGCTGGAGGTCGCGCAGATCGCCCGCACCATCGCCAAGGTCCTGTACCTGCACGAAGAGCTGACCGAAGCCATTGCCCTGGGACACGATCTCGGGCACACGCCGTTCGGCCACGCCGGCGAGCGCGTGCTGAGCGCCCTCGTGCCCGGCGGCTTCAACCACTACGAGCAGAGCCTTCGCATTGTCGACGTGCTCGAGAACAATCGCGAAGGACTGAACCTGACGTGGGAAGTGCGCGACGGCATTGCCCGCCACTCGAAAGGCAAGCACGGCATGCCGGTGAGCGCGCCACCCGAGCACCGGGCGAGCACGATCGAGGGGCAGGTCGCCCGCGTCGCCGACATTGCCGCCTACGTCAATCACGACATCGATGACGCGGTCCGGGCCGGAATCATTTCGGAAGTCAGCCTGCCACAGGGAGCCACCGAGGTGCTGGGGCACTCCTCATCCGAGCGCATCGGCCGGCTGGTCACCGACGTGGTTCACCAAACCCTGGACGGCGGCATGACCGAGATTCGGATGAGCGACGAGGTCCTCACGGCCCTGGTCGAGCTGCGGAGCTACCTCTTCGAGGCGGTCTACGAGAACCAGATCGCCACGGCTGAGTTTGGCAAGGCGTCGGGCATTCTGGGCGGTCTCTGGGAGAAGGTCCAGCAACGGCCCGAGGAGTTCCTGGACGTGCGGACCATCGCCGCCGAGGGCATCGATGTCGCCGCCCAGGATTTCGTCGCCGGCATGACCGACCGCTTTGCCGTTGACCTCTTCGAGCGCCTCTTCATCCCCAAACCGTGGGTCGGCCCACGCGTGGTATACTGACAAGTCTTATACGCCTGAGAAATTCCCGCGATGCGCCTCGAACTTTCCCAAATTCGTCTGCCCGAGACCGAGATTTCAAAGGTCTTTGAACCGGCCGACCTGCCGGGGGAGGGCGAGGAGTATCGGGTTAAAACCCCGGTCGTGCTTCGGTTGACGGTCCATCAGGATCACGACCGCTACCGGCTGGTCGGTACGGTCAAGGCCGAGCTCGAGCTGGATTGCAGCCGGTGTCTCGAGCCGTTTGTGTTGCCGGTCGATCGCGAATTCGACCTCCGGTTCCTGCCGTCGACGGTGGTCGAGGCCGAGAAGGACGAAGACGACGAGGCCGAGGTCGAAGATGACGAGGCCGAGGTCGAAGATGACGACGTGTCGATGACGTACTATCGAGACGAGCAGATTGACCTGATCGAGTTGTTGCGGGAGCAGTTCTACCTGGCCTTGCCGATGAAGCCGCTGTGCTCACCGGTGTGCCGGGGGATTTGCCCGCAATGTGGGACCAACCGTAATCTCGCCCCCTGCGACTGTAATCCGCAGATGGAAGATCCGCGGATGGCTGGTTTGAAGACGTTGATCACCGAGCGAAAGCACGACGATGCCTAATCCAAAACGCAGACACTCCAAGACCCGCGGCCGTAAGCGCCGCACTCACGACGCGCTCAAGGCCACCACGCCCGGCCTGTGCCCGCAGTGCAGCGAGCCCAAGGCCGCTCACCGCGTGTGCGCGTATTGCGGTTTCTACCGCGCGCGCCAGGTGCGTCCGGTCAACACCGACTAACGGCCTGAATGCGCATCGCGGTTGACGCGATGGGCGGCGATCGTGCACCCGGGCACCCGGTCGATGGCGCCTTGGCCGCCGCGCGGTATCTAGGCCTGGGCATCGATCTCGTCGGCCGCGCCGGCGAGATTCACGCCGAGCTCCAACGCCATC
This sequence comes from Acidobacteriota bacterium, assembly GCA_009694735.1. GTDB lineage: Bacteria > Acidobacteriota > Vicinamibacteria > Vicinamibacterales > UBA2999 > 12-FULL-67-14b. The sequence continues at coordinate 10,207 of SHUG01000067.1, forward strand.
CCGACGTCGAAACCCTGGATGTACGCGTCATCGACGCGCCAGACGTGGTCGACATGGCCGAGTCGCCGGCCCAGGCCTTGCGCCGCAAGCCCAGGGCCTCGATCCGTGTGGCTGCTGAGCATGTCGCATCTGGCGAGGCCGCCGCGCTTTTCAGTGCCGGTCACACCGGCGCGTGCGTGGTGGCGGCGCATGCCGCGTTTGGCATGTTGCCCGGCGTCGATCGGCCCGCGCTGGCGCCGACCGTGCCGACCCGGCAAGGGTCGGCCGTGCTGCTGGATGTCGGCGCGACCGTCGCCTGCCGTCCCTCGCACTTGCTGCAGTTCGCCCACATGGGGTCGGTCTACGCGAAGCTGGGGTTGGGCATCGAGCATCCACGCGTCGGACTGCTGTCGATTGGCGAGGAAGAAACGAAGGGCAACGAGCTGACGCGCGAGGCGCATCTGCTGATCAAGGCGTCGTCGCTCGCGTTCATCGGCAATGTCGAAGCGCGCGGAATTTTTTCCGGTGAGGCCGACGTGATTGTCTGCGACGGGTTTACCGGCAACGTCGCGCTGAAGTTGAGCGAAGGCCTGGTCGAGATGGTGGAGGAGCTGCTCGGCGAAGAGCTGCAGAGCACCTTCTCCAGCCAGATGGGCTACCTGCTGTCGCGGCGGGCGTTCCGCCGCTTTCGCAAGCGCGTGGACTATTCGGAGTTTGGCGGTGCGCCACTGCTCGGCGTCGCCGGCGTCTGCATCGTCGGGCACGGACGCTCGTCGGTGAAGGCGGTTCGCAATGCGGTGGCGATGGCATCGCGCCTGGCGGGTAGTCACATGGTGGAGCGGCTGCGAGTCGAGATGGCAACCGTTGCGGTGACACAGTCGTGATTGCCTGCCTGTTTCCGGGGCAGGGTTCCCAGGCCGTCGGCATGGGCCAGGCGTTCGCCGACCAGTTTCCCATCTGCGCGCAGACCTTCGCTGAAGCCGACGCGGCGCTCGGTGAATCCCTGAGCGGCCTGATCTTCAACGGTCCCGCGGAGCAGTTGACGCTCACCGCCAACACGCAGCCGGCCATCCTGACGATGAGTGTCGCCGTCTGGCGGTTGCTGAGCGACCGCGGACTATCGCCGGCCTTTGTCGCGGGTCATAGCCTGGGTGAGTACTCGGCGCATGTCGCGGCCGGCACGCTGGCGTTTGCCGACGCGGTGCGCCTGGTCCGCAATCGCGGACGCTATATGCAAGAGGCGGTGCCGGTGGGGCAGGGCGCGATGGCCGCGATTCTGGGTCTGGACGAAGCCGGCGTGAACCAGGCCTGCCAGGAAGCAGCGCAGGGCGAGGTGGTCAGCGCCGCGAACCTGAATAGCCCCGGCCAGATCGTCATTGCCGGATCGGCTGCCGCCGTCGCCCGCGCCAGCGAGCGGGCCAAGGCCCTCGGCGCCAAGCGGGCGATTCCGCTGCCGGTCAGCGCGCCGTTCCACTGCGCGCTCATGAAGCCGGCGGAAGAACGGCTGGCGCCGGAACTGCGCGCCGCCGCGTCGCACGACCCCCGCGTGCCGGTGATTGCCAACGTCGACGCCGAGCCGAAGCGGACGGCCGCGGCGTCGATCGAAGCGCTGATCAGGCAGGTGTCGTCGCCGGTGCGGTGGGAAAACGTCATCCAACGCCTTGCGTCGGAAGGCGTCACCCGATATGTTGAAGTAGGTCCGGGGAAAGTACTGAGCGGTTTGGTGAAGAAGATCGTCCCGGGCGCCACTATTCTGAACGTCGAAGGTCCTGATGACCTGATGGCGATCGAGGGATTGCTCTGAGACAGTTCGACGGCAAGATCGCGATTGTGACGGGTGCGTCGCGCGGCATTGGGCGCGCGATTGCGCAGCGCCTGGCGTCTGGCGGGGCCACCGTGGTGTGCGTCGCGCGCGGCACCAATGCCGAGGCGACCGCGGCGGAAATTGTCGCCGGTGGTGGCCAGGCGTTCGCGCATGGTGTCGACGTGACCGACACGGCGGCGGTGGAGGCACTGGTCAAAGGCACCGTCGAGCGGCACGGCCGTCTCGACATCGTGGTGAGCAACGCCGGCATTACCCGCGACCAGTTGATGCTGCGCATGAAGCGCGCCGACTGGGATGACGTGTTGGCGACCAACCTGACGGCGGCTTTTACGCTCTGCCAGGCGGCGCTGAAGCCGATGATCAAGCAGCGCGCCGGCCGCATCGTCGCCATCAGCTCGGTGGTGGGGCAGATGGGCAATGCCGGGCAGGCGAACTACGCGGCATCGAAGGCGGGATTGATTGGGTTTTGCAAGGCCCTGGCGCGTGAAGTCGCGTCGCGCCAGGTGACGGTGAATGTGGTGGCGCCAGGGTTGGTCGAGACCGACATGACGCGCGCGATCACCGAGGGTATGAAGAGCGACTGGTCGAAGCAAATTCCGCTGGGCCGCCTGGGCTCGCCGGACGACGTTGCGGCGGCAGTGGGCTTCCTGGCGTCCGATGAGGCGTCGTATATTACTGGTCAGGTTCTCGCCGTCAACGGCGGGATGTACATGTAGGAGGGACTCGTGGCCGTTGCCGACAAGGTGAAGAGCATTATCGTGGAGCAGTTGGGTGTGGACGAGGAAGAAGTCACGCCGGACGCTTCGTTTGTGGACGATCTGGGCGCCGACTCGCTCGATACCGTCGAGCTCGTGATGGCGTTCGAGGAAGAGTTCGGCATCGAGATTCCTGACGACGAAGCGGAGAAGATCACGCGCGTCAAGGAAGCGGTCGACTACATCGAGTCGCACGCCAAGAAGAAGTAGCACGCGACCAGTTAGGGCACCCCATCGATGGGGTGCCATTGCGTTCGGAGGTCAAGTGAGCAGGCGAGTCGTAGTGACTGGCGTAGGCTTGGTGTCGCCGGTCGGCATGGGCACTCAGGCGAACTGGGACGCGCTGTGCGCGGGTAGCAGCGGCATCGGCCCGATCACGCGCTTCGACGCGGCAGCATTCTCGACCCGGTTCGCGGGCGAAGTGAAAAACTTCGATCCGCTCCAGTTCATCGAGAAGAAAGAGCTGAAGAAGATGGACATCTTCATGCAGTTCGCCGTGGCGGCGTCGCAGTACGCCGTGGACGATGCGCGGCTGAAGATCACGCCCGAGTGCGCGGACCGCGTCGGCGTGTTCATTGGGTCGGGCATCGGCGGGTTTACCACCATCGAGCGGGAGCACGAGTCCTATCTCGCCGGAGGTCCGCGCAAGATCTCTCCGTTTTTCATCCCGTCATCGATCATCAACCTCGCCGCGGGCCAGGTGTCGATTCGCTTCGGCGCCAAGGGGCCGAACCTGGCGACCTGCACGGCCTGCACGGCGTCGGCTCACGCCATTGGCGACTCCTACGAAATCATCAAGCGCGGCGCGGCCGACGCGATGATTGCCGGCGGCGCCGAAGCGGCCGTGTGCCCGATGGGCGTCGGTGGGTTTGCTGCGCTGCGCGCGTTGTCGACTCGCAATGACGATCCATCGCGCGCGAGCCGGCCATTCGACAAGGACCGCGACGGCTTCGTGCTGGGCGAAGGCGCCGGCATGGTCGTGCTCGAGGAGCTCGAGTTCGCGAAGCGCCGCGGCGCGACGATCTACGCCGAGATGGTGGGTTACGGCATGTCGGGTGACGCGTATCACATGACGGCACCGTCCGAGAACGGTGACGGTGCGTTCCGCGTGATGACGGCCGCGATCGCCTCGGCCGGGATTCGTCCCGATCAGGTCGACTACGTCAACGCCCATGGCACCTCAACCCCCCACAACGATCGCATCGAAACGACGGCGATCAAGCGAACGTTCGGCGAGCACGCCCGCAAGCTGGCGATCTCCTCAACCAAGTCGATGACCGGTCACCTGCTGGGCGCGGCCGGCGGTCTCGAGGCCGGCATCATGGCGCTCTCGGTCCGGCACCAGATGGTGGCGCCGACCATCAACCTCGAGCACGCCGACGAGGGCTGTGACCTCGACTACGTGCCCGGCCAGGCGCGCGCGATGAAAATCGACTACGCGCTGTCGAACTCGTTCGGGTTTGGCGGTACTAACGGCGCGTTACTGATGAAGCGATACGACGGATGACGACCGTGACGTTCGGAGGGCGGCCGCTTTAGCGGCCGCCGCTGCAGCGACGGCTGAAGCCGTCGCTCTCCGAACGCAGGACGGCAGGACTACCGAATGAAAATTGCAGTCTGTATCAAGCAAGTGCCGACCCGCGAGTGGCAGCCACGTCTGAACGACGACAAGACGTGGGTGCGCGAACAGGATGTCAGCTACGAAATGAACGAGCCGGACGCGTATGCGCTCGAAGAGAGCTTGCGCTTGCGCGAGAAGCATGGCGGTGAGGTGGTCGTGTGCTCGGCCGGGCCGAGCCGCGTCCAGCAGGTGATTCGCGAAGCCCTGGCCCGTGGTGCCGATCGCGCGTTGCACGTCGAAGACGATGCACTGGGCGCTGCCGATGCGTTCACTGCCGCGTCGGCTCTCGCGCCGGCCATGGCCGAACAGAAGTTCGATCTCATTCTGACCGGGCTGCAATCAGACGATCAGGGCCACGCGCAGTTCGGCCCGGTGCTGGCCGAGAAGCTCGGCATTCCGCACTCGACCATCATCATGGAAGTCCTCGTGGATGCCGGCAACCTCAAGGTCAAGCGCGAGCTTGAAGGCGGTTGGTTCCAGCACGTCGCGATGCCGCTGCCGGCGCTGCTGACCATCCAGAGCGGCATCAACCAGCTCCGCTACGCCACGCTGAAGGGCATCATGGCGGCCAAGAAGAAAGAAATCGCCAAGGTCGCGGCGCCGGCCGGGCTGACGCCGCGCTTGAAGGTGGTGGCGCTCAGCGCGCCGCAGAAGTCGAAGCAGACGGTGATGATTGGCGGTTCGCCGGCGGAAGCGGCGAAGGAGCTGGTTAAGCGGCTGCGCGAAGAAGCGAGGGTCCTGTGATTCTCGTGATTGCAGAGCAGCAGCACGGCAAGCTCAATCGCGCCAGCTGGGAAGCGATTGCGGCGGCCCAGCAACTGGCCGGCGGCGCCATGCCCGTGAAGGTCGCCGTGGCCGGACAGGGGCTGGCGGCAGTGGCCGCGGAGTTGGCACAAGCGGCGGTGGCCGAAGTATTCACCATCGAGCACGCTGCGCTCGCCACCTACACACCGGACGGGTTCGTGCAGGCGTTGCAGCAGGCGATCGCGCAGATCGCGCCCGCCTACGTGTTCTTCTCGCACACCTATCAGACGCGCGACTTCTCGCCGACGTTGGCCACCCGCATGGATCGGGCGTTGGTCACCGACGTGATTGCTATAAAGTCAGTGGCCGGCGCCACGGCGTTTTCGCGGCCGATGTTCCAGGGCAAGCTGGTTGCCGACGTCGTGCCCCAAGGGGCCGGGCCGTTTCTGGTCAGCATCCAGATTGGCGCGTTTCGCGCCGATGCGGTGGCACGGGGCAGTGCGGCCGCGCCGGTCGTGGCCGCCGCGATCACGATTGACGAGTCGAAGATTCGCCAGCAGCCAGAGGCGCCGTTCCAGGAAGCCAAGCAGGCGGTCGACCTGTCGCAGGCCGAGCGCATTGTTTCGGTGGGCCGCGGCATCAAGTCGGTGGAGAACATTGCCATCATGGAACAGCTCGCCAAGGCCTTTGGTGCGGAGCTGGCGGCCTCGCGCCCGATTTGCGACAACGGCTGGCTGCCGATGGAACGCCAGATTGGCAGCTCCGGCCAGACGGTCGCGCCGAAGCTGTATGTCGCGGTCGGGATTTCCGGCGCCATTCAGCATCTCGTCGGCATGAAGGGCTCGCGCACCATCGTCGCCATCAACCAGGACGCCGACGCGCCGATTTTTGAAGTGGCGGACTACGGCATCCATGGCGATCTGTTCGAGCTGGCACCCGCGCTGACCGCGGAACTACAGAAGGCTTGAGTGCGGCCAGATGAAGTCGTCCAAGCCCCAAGCCTCAACCGGGCCCCCAGCGCGGCAACCGCGCTGGGGTGGAAGCCTCAAGCCCCAAGTCCAGGGTTAATGGCTGAGCGCGAGACGCTTGAAGTCGACATCCTCATCGTCGGCGGTGGGCCGGCCGGGCTCTCCGCGGCGCTGCGGCTCGCGCAACTCCAGAAGCTGAACGGCGGCGAGCCGCTGGCGATCGCGGTCATCGAGAAGGCGGCCAACGCCGGCCAGCACCAGCTTTCTGGCGCCCTGCTCGATCCGTCGACGCTGCGCGAGCTGATCCCGGACTTCCAGGCTAGGGGCGCGCCGCTTGCCCAGGAAGTGCTCCAGGACAACATCTACTTCCTGTCGCCAGAGTCGAAGTTCCGTCTGCCGATCACGCCGCCGCCGTTTCAGAATCACGGCAACTACATCATCTCGCTCAACCAGTTCGCGAAATGGCTGGCGGGCCAGGTTGAAGCCGAAGGCATTGACCTGTTCATGGGGTTCCCCGGACAGCACGTGTTGTTCGATGGTGACCGTGTGATTGGCGTGCGGACCGGCGATCGCGGCATTGGCAAGGACGGCAAGCCGAAGGGTGCGTTCGAGCCTGGCGCTGACATTCACGCCAGGGTCACGATCTTCGCCGACGGGGTGCGAGGTCACCTGACGAAGGAGCTGATTCAAACGCTGCACCTGGCGGAAGAGTCCGAGCCCGCGCAGTTCGCGATTGGCATCAAGGAACTGTGGGACATCCCGAAAGACCGTCTGGCACCCGGCACCGTGATTCACACGCTGGGCTATCCGCTGCGTGACGAGGAGTTCGGCGGCAGCTGGCTCTACGCGCTGCCCGATGGACGGTTGTCGATCGGATTCGTGGTCGGTCTCGACTACCAGGATCCGCTGTTCGACCCGCACGCGGCGTTCCAGCACTTCAAGCGCCACCCGTTCATCAGCGGCATTCTCGACGGCGGGTCGATCGTTCGCTACGGTGCGAAGGCGTTGCCTGAAGGCGGTTGGAACACTCAGCCGCGGCTTCATTTCGATGGCGGCGTCATTGTCGGTGATGCCGCGAACTTCATGAACTCGATGCGCCTGAAGGGCATCCACCTCGCCATGCGCAGTGGCATGCTGGCCGCCGAAGCGGCCTTCGATGCCGTGCGGTCGGGCGATACGAGCTCTCTGTCACTGGCGCGCTACAAGGTGTTGGTCGACGCGAGCGTCATCAAGACCGAGCTGTATCCCGTGCGCAATGTGCACCAGGCGTTTGGCGCCGGCACCATGTTCGGTGGCGTCTACGCCGGCATTGCGATGCTGACCAACGGTCAGGGTCTGCCCGACATCTCGGGCCATCCGGGCCATCAGGCGATGCAGAAGATCGAGAACTACTACGGCATGACCAAGCGCGACATCCTGGTCCCGTCCAATGCCGCGCCCATCGATCGGCGCATTACGTTCGACAAGGTCACCGGCGCGCACTATTCCGGCACGCATCACGACGAGAACCAGCCGGTGCACCTGCTCGTGGAAACCGACGTCTGCCACAGCATCTGCGGCCCGGAGTACGGTCACCCGTGCGTGCGGTTCTGCCCGGCCAGCGTCTACGAGATGGTCGACAACGGCGCGGGCGGCCTGAAGCTGCAGATCAACGCCTCGAACTGCGTCCACTGCAAGACCTGCGACATCATGGACCCGTACGGCGTGATCACGTGGGTCGCTCCTGAAGGCGGGGAAGGCCCCTCCTACGACGGCATGTGACGAGTAACCCCGACTGGCGGCAGTCTCCGCGCAAGCGCGCTGAAGTGGCTGCCATAGCCGCACTTGGGTATCCCGTGGTTCGGGCGCTGACGTCAACCTGGACCTGGAAGGTGAGCGGCGCCGAACACGTCGACGCCATCACCAACGCCGGACACCATCCCATTCTGGCGCTCTGGCACGGGCGCATTCTGGCCGCCACTCCCTATTTTGCCAACCGCGGCATCGTCGCCATGGCCAGCGAGAACTTTGATGGCGAGTGGATCGCGCGGCTACTCGGCAAGTTCGGTTACCGCGCGGCCCGTGGATCGACCTCGCGAGGCGGCCCTGCGGCCCT
>SHUG01000068.1 GCA_009694735.1 Acidobacteriota bacterium
AGCCGTATTAGCGGCCTCTTCTGTTAACGGAACGCTCGTTCTCAGACCCAGCCACGGACGCTCCGGCCCCCATCGCGCCGTAGGTCTGGGCCGCGCTCGCGGCAGTGACGCCGCCGGTATTGAGTAATGTCGCCACCACGTTGGAGGCGGCGGCTCCGTTATTGATCAAGTTGAAGCTCACCGTCACACGCTCGCCTGGATCCATCGCCTGGTTTGCCGGCGGGAAGCCTTCGTACGTAATGGTCGAGCCGTTTGCGGCGATGACCGAGCTCGCCGATGGTGGTCTCCAGATCGATGATGCCCTTCTCCACCCAATCTCCGTAGAGCATGGCCAGGATGCTCTTCCGTGCGGAGGCGATGTAGGAGAGCTCCTCGACGTCGCCGAAGTCGAAGACGATCCGCCCCCGGTCCACCACCACCAGACCCGTCGCGTTGCTGCTGTCGCGGAGGAAGGCGAAAGCGCCCTGGAGGCCGTCTGTGTCCCAGCCGTAGGCAGCCAGGTCCCGGCGAGGCACATATTCCCACTCCTCTCCGGGAAAGACCGGGGCCGTGGAGACCTGGGCCATGGCCGGGGAGGGGAGGGCCAGGGCGAGGAGGAGGAGCGAGGAAAGGGCGTGGCGTGGTATCCGGGGAAGAGCGTGATAGCCGATCATGCGCGTGCTCCATCGATCGATGGGTCGGAGGAGGGGTGCACGGGCGAAGGTACGGGGCTCCGGGAACCGGAGCCATCCGGGCGCAGGCAGGGCGGCAAGAAAAGACCGGACCGGCTCGCGACGGTGCGCGAGCCGGTCCGGTCGCCTTGATGGGGGCCAGGAGACGCCGGCAGCGGAGGTGGCGCCTCCCGCCCCGGCGCGGCAGCCCTAGTTGTGCTGTGCCGCCGCGGTCACCTGCTCCCAGAGCCGGAAGAAGTTGCCGCCCATGACCTTTCCGATCTCGTCGTCCGTGTACCCCGCAACCATGAGCCCGTCGACGATGGCGCGGAAGTTGGCCTCCTCGCCGAACGCCGGGATGTAGCTCATACCGCGCAGGTCGCTGCCGATCCCGACGTGATCCACCCCCACCAGCTTCTTCACGTGGTCCATGTGCGCGACCATCTCGGCGATGGTGCCCAGGGACTCGGACGGCCAGATGCCGATCAGGCCGCCTTCCGCCGCGATGGCCTGGATCTCCTCGTCGGTGACGTCCCGGTCGCCGCCGTGACGCGCCTTCACGCCGGTGTGGCTGAAGATCATGGGCTGGGAGGAGGCCTCCAGGGCGTCCATGATGGTCGGCGTGTTGGCGTGGGCCAGGTCCACGATCAGCCCGAGGCGGCTGGCCTCGCGCACGAACTCACGGCCGAAGTCGGTGAGGCCCTCATCGATGTAGGGCTCCGTCTGCTTGTGGCCGACGTTGTTGTTGAGGAAGTGGATGAGCTGGACCAGCCGCACCCCGCGGCGCTGGATCTCCCGCAGGTTGTCGAGGTTCCCTTCGAGGCCGTCCACGCCCTCCAGGGCCGCCATGACGGCGATCTTCCCCTGGCGCTTCGCCTCCAGCACGGAGGCGGGCGAGTCGGCCAGCACGGCGTCGCCGTCCTCGACGGTCTTGAAGATCCGGTCCAGCCGGTCCAGGGTGAAAGCCATGCCATCCCCCGGCTTGGTCGGGTGGACCGAGTCGCCCTGCAGCCGGGGCACCTCCGTGCCGTCGCGGTTGGTGTACCCGCCATGGAAGGCTGCGTCGCTGCTGACGTTGGCCACCAGCAGGTCCATGTTCCCGCGGCGGTAACGTTCCAGCTCCTCGGGCTCGATCTTCTCGATGTTCGCCCGGTGGAAGCGGCTGGGGTGGGCGTGGGTGTCGACGAATACGTAGCTCTCGTGGATCTTGGCGACGCGCTCGTCCCGCGCGGCGGCCTCGGCATTGGTATCCGGTGCCTTCGCGCACGCCCCCAGCGCCATTCCTGTCAGCAACAGCATTCCCGTCGTGATTGCAGGTCTCATCTTCTTTCCCCTTTCTCTCCCTTGAAGGATTCCGCCCGGAGCAATGGAAGAGCCTGGGTCTGAGAACGGGCCTTATGTTGACTCGGGAGGCCGCTAATATCGCTTATGGTCTCACGTCGGTCGATGGCATGCGCCAGTTTATCCAAGGATCGGGTACGCGACGTTGAAGTAGGCTAGCGGTCAATGGTGCCGAAATCTCTGAGATCTCGCATGCTCACGCGCTCACTCGGGTGGCTGATATTGCTGATCGCGCTCTGTGGCGTCGCACGACTGTCAGCCGCGCCGATGGACGACGCGCTCCGCCTGCGCACGCTTGGCGACGTGCAGGTCGACCCGCGCGGCGAACGCGCCGCGTTCGTCGTCGAACGCCTCGACGTGGAAACCAATCGCGTCGAATCGACGCTGTGGCTGGTCGACCTCGCGACGCACCGGGCCGCGGCGTTGCCCGGCTCGACGGGACACGAGGAACAGCCACGATGGTCGCCCGATGGCCAGCGGCTCGCGTTCCTGTCGAATCGTGGTGATCGACGCGCGATCTGGATCGCCAACTCCATGGGCGCAGACGCCGTCGAAGTGGTCCGGGCAGACACCGGGATCGAACAGTACGCGTGGCTGCCCGATGGATCGGGCGTCCTCTTCACCGTGAGGGCACCGACACCCGATGCGGCCACGGTCCAACGCGGTGACGACGCGCGCGCCCCGGGCGCCAGCCAGCCCAGTTCCCGGTTGTATCGCCGTCGCTTCGACCGAACGGCCTCCGATCCACTCACGTCCGCCGACGAACATGTCGACGGGTTCGACGTCGCCCGTGGACCAGATGGACAGTCCCGGGTCGTGTTCACCGTCCAGCCTTCCCGGTTAGTTCGCGATGGCCGCCTGCGCTCCGATCTTCGCGTGCTCGACCTCGCGACGCTCGCCGCGCGGACGCTCGTCGCCCGGCCGGGCATGGACCGATCACCACAATTCTCGCCCGACGGCAGAACGGTAGCCTTCGTGTCGATGGGCGGTGTGGCCGACTGGCTCGGCAACTACGGCATCAGCACCGTTGGCGTGGATGGCGCCGGGCTCCGGAACCTGACCAGCGCCTTCGACGAACGGATCGAATACCACCTGGCCGACAAGGAGACGGCGTTTCGCTGGGCAGCCGATGGTCGGCGCCTCTATTTCCTCGGTCCCCAGGGACCAGCGCATCGCCTCTGGGCCGTTGACGCGGCCACCGCCGGCGTCTCGACGGTCAGCACGTGGGATGAAGCGAAGGTCGTGAGTTCCTTCGACCTGGCGTCGAGCGGCGCCGTGGTGCTGGTGGCGAGCGACGCCGGGACGCCGCCGGAGCTGTACCTGCTCGGCGCGCCGCCGCAGCGCGAGACGATGCTCACGTCGGTGAACGCCGACTATCCCCGAGACACGATTGCGACGACCGAACGGCTGTCGTACCGCGCCGGCGATGGGACACCGATCGATGCGCTGCTCGTCAAACCGCGGGGCTGGACGCCGGGGACGCGTCGGCCGCTGCTCGTGATCGTGCATGGCGGACCGATGGGCGTCTTCGATTACGCGTTCGCCCCTCGCCAGGGCGCCTACCCCGTGCACGCGTTCGCGTCGGCGGGGTATCTCGTCCTGATGCCGAACCCGCGCGGATCCGGCGGCTACGGCGAGCGGTTCCGGAAGGCGAACGTCGGTCAGTGGGGAGCAGGCGACTTCGACGACATTCTGAAAGGTGCCGACGTCCTGATCGAACGGGGCCTCGCCGATCCGAATCAGCTGGGCCTGCTCGGGTGGAGCTACGGCGGCTACATGGCGGCCTGGGTCGCCACGCACTCACGTCGCTTCAAGGCGCTGTCGATCGGTGCGCCGATGACGGAGCTCGTGAGCTTCTGGGGCACGACCGACATCCCCGAGTTCATCGAGGCGTATCAGGGCGGCCCTCCGTGGATGCAGCCCGACGCCTATCGCCGTCACTCGCCGCTGTCGCATGTCGCGGCGGCACGGACGCCCATCCTGATCCAGCACGGCGAGGCGGACCCTCGTGTCCCGATCGCGCAAAGCCTGACGTTCAAGCGCGCGCTCGACGCGCTCGAGGTCCCGGTAGAGATGTCGGTGTATCCCCGGGAAGGCCATCTGCTGCGAGAACCCCGGCACGTGAAGCACGCGCTCGATGCGAACCTGGCGTGGTTCGCACGATGGCTGCCCGTGGCCAACCAGCCGCAGCACCACTGACCGCATCCTGCTGAGGCGCCTCCCTCGATCCTCGGCCGCGGCTGCGCTGGAGCTAGGGCCAGTTCGCGCTCCTCTAGCGGCGATTACGAATGGAATAGAGGTGACTCTGCGTACGGATCAAGAGGCGGTCGCCGACGATGGCCGGCGTCGCCAGGGTGAATTCGTCAAGCGAATTGACGCTCAGCAGCCGGTACTCTGCTCCCGCCTCAACCACGAAGGTGTTGCCTTCCTCGCTCAGCAGGAAAATTTTTCCATCGTAGGCCCAGGGGGAAGCGGTGAACGCCGAGGCCTCGGGTGCAATACGTGATCGAAAGACGCGCTCGCCGGTTTCAACGTTGTAGCGCGAGACGATCCCCTTGTCGTAGAGGACATACAGAGCATTCTTGTACACCAGCGGTGTCGGCAGATAGGTTCCGCCGGCAAGCCGCTCGTACCACACGACGTGCGCATTCTTGTTTTCTGGCTCTGGCGGCGTGATGTCGCCCGCACCGCCGGCGCGAATGGCGACGATGGGTTTGTTGTCGTCGCCGGATGTGCCGGAGGTCACAAACAGGACATCGTTCCAGGCGAATGGGCTCTGGATGGCCACGGCTCCCATCCGCGTGATGCGCCACAGCTCGCGGCCATCGAGACCGTAGCTGATGGCCACGCCGGGGCCAAGGGTCACCACTTCGGTGCGCAGGCGGTTCTCCCACACGAAGGGCGTGGACCAGCCGGTCTTCCTGGCCGGTTCGACGGTGCGAGGCTTGCGCCATAGCTCCTTCCCGGTTCGCGCGTCAAAGGCGGCCAGGAAGCTCTGCTCCTCGTTATCGTTCAACACAAACAAGCGGTCTCGATGCAACGCCGGAGAGGCGCCGGTCCCATAGTCACGGATCGTCTCGCGGCGCTCGAACGGCGTGGCCCACATTGGTGTCCCCTCGAAATCGAAGGCGTACAGGCCGTAGTCGGTAAAGTACGCATAGACACGGTCGCCGTCGGTGACCGGCGTCTCTGACGCAAAGCTGTTCTTGACGTGTCGTCCGCCTCGCGGGCTTCCGTGATAGATCTGGCGTTCCCACAACCGCTTCCCGCTCTCGAGGTCGTAGCAAAACAGCATCAGGCTGATGACGATGTCTTGCGGCATCTCGCGGTCCCGCGCCCAGAGGCGTTTGGTGATCTCGTCAGCGGAAAGACCCTGCTTCCGCAGCTCGGCGATGTACTCGTTGCTGAACTCTGTTCCGAGGGACGGTGGCTTCATCCGCTGCTCACTCGTCGCAGCGGTCACAAAGACTCTCGTTCCCCAGACCACTGGCGACGACCAGCCGACTCCCGGAACGTCCGAGACCCACTCAACGTTCTCGGTCTTGGACCACTTGACGGGAAGGTTGGGATTGTCGGCGACCGGGTTCGAGTCCGGTCCGCGAAACCGGGGCCAGTGAGCGGGCTCGCCGGCAGCGGCGGGCTGGCTCGACGTTTGCCGCTGTCGAGCCGCCAGTGGCGGCGTGACAAGAGAGGGCCCCATGAGTGCAACGACGCCCAGGGCCATGACCGGTCTGATGAGTTTGCGGTAGTGTCCCATGTCGGCTAGTGCCTCACCGGCTGAATGCCTTCCGTCCCTGTTCTGCGACACCCCGCTGAGAAGCGGCCTGGTCGGCGCTGAGTCTGAGAACGGGACTTCCGTTAACACTTGAGGCCGCTAATACGGCTTATCGTCTCTTGACCGCCGGTGATCCGCAGGTCGATCAGGTTCATCTCGACGGCCATCAGCTGTGCATTCACTTCCTCGGCCGCCGTCTTAATCGCCGGATCGCCGGTCACCCGATCGAGCCCCTCGCGTCAATGGACGGCCCGAATCCCTGGAAGTCCTGATAGGTGTCCTCCTCGGCGCCGCCCTTGTTGTTGTACGACGCCGAGAACATGGTCTGCAGGCGGTTGCTCCAGGCCGAATTCAGTTTGACCTGGTAGAGCGACCCGCCGGCGCCGCGCGGGTTGATATTGAGCGTGACGCGCTCCCGATTGCTGGTGAACGTGTTGCGATCGTTCTGCCAGAACCCGGAGAGTTCGTGGCGGTTGCTCAGGGTCGTCGTGACCTTGAGGTACGGCTGCTTGCTCACGGCGAAGTTATCGAACGGCTTGAAATCGGACTTGAAAGCGATGAGATTGGCGAGGTCCTGGGGTGTGCGGCTGATGCCGTTGACCAGGTCCGCATATCGGTAGGTCCCGAAGAACCACATACGGTCGCGGATGATGCGGCCACCGAGCGACGCGTCCCACTGGTTGACCTCCTGGAATGTCGGCAGGCCGCCGGGCGCCGCGCCGCTCTGGGTATTGTCGCCGTTCCAGCTGAGGGGTTGATACGAGAACGACGTCGATCCCTTGAACTGGTTCTGACCGCGCGGCGTCACGATGTTCATCACCACGCCGGTGCTGAGCGGGGTGGACGCGTCGGCGCCCCCCAGCTTGATCTCGACGTCCTGCACCGTGTCGCCCCCCATTCCCATCGAATGAGCGGCGGAGTCGACGTACGCGGAGGCCGGCGCACCTTCGAGCTGAAAGGCGTGCGCGTAAATGCGCGAGCCACGGAAGTAGTAGGCCCGCCGCCCCATGCCGTCGTCAACGTTTCGAGACCCGACACCAGGCGCCAGGTCGAGCGCGTCGCTGAACAGCCGGCGCGACGTGATCGGCGCCGCGCGGATCAGATCGCCGTCGATGTTCAGCACGCTCGTCGACCGTCCGGTTTCGATCATCGGCGAGTCGCCCGTCACGGTGATCGTCTCGGCGAGGGCCCCGACCTTCATTTGCACGTCAACGGTGAAGGTGGTGCCGGCCCGCATGATGATGCCTTCACGGCGGTACGAGGCGAAGCCGGCAAGCTCCGCCGTGATCGTGTAGGTGCCGGGCGGCAGGCTAAGCAGCCGGTAATAGCCACCGCTGTCGCTCACGCCGACCACTGGCGTCAACAGCACTGGGCTGGTCGCGGTAACCGTGACTCCGGGCAGCACGGCGCCTTGGTCGTCCTTGACGTATCCCCGCAGGCTACCGTCGCCGGTTTGGGCATGGGCGGAGGAAACAGTCACGACGAATGCGGCGACGACCGACGCTAGCAGGCACCGAGACATCTCTACCCTCCCTGGGCTGTGGCGGGGTGGTGGTACCGGACGGGTAACCTGCCGCGCAGGCTACGCCCGTCGTACGAGCAAGTCAAGGCTGCGTATTGCCCGTCCGATCAACGATTCATCGGCCGCAGCTGCTTCCACCTCTCGATGAATTTGACGGCGGCTTGCACGAAGTTCTCGGTCTCGAGGCGACCCGCTTCCGCGCTCGCTTCGCGCGGATCACGCAGGCCCCAGGTACCCGTGTCCGACATCTCGCGAGTGGACGTGTTCTTGCCGGTGCCCTTGGCCTTGAGGCCTTCCGCCAGGAAGACCAGCGTCGCGGTGGGATCGCCCGCAACCACCTCGGGCAGCATCTTCCGCAGATGCTCGGGCATCGTGAGCGTGGCGCGGCGAGCGGCCTCGAGGTTCACGAGGTTGGGCGTCATGTAGAGCGAGGTCGATGTCTCGCCGACGCCGCCGTGCCGATCGAACAGGCGGCCCGCGGGATCCGCGGGCTGCGGCGCGCGCGTAAGAAACGGTAGCGCCGCCTCGCCCAGTTCGACGGCGATCCCTTCGGTTTCCTGGTTGATCCGATCGGCGATATATCGGGTGATCACTTGATTGCCACCGTGGCTGTTGAGCAACAGAAAGCGACGGAAGCCGTGCTTGATGAGACTCTGCACCGCTTCGAAGTAGACCTGCTGAATCGTCTGCGAAGACAGCGTGATCGTGCCCGGAAACTCCATATGGTAGGGCGAGTTGCCTGGCAGCAGAATCGGCGCGACCAGCACGTCGGCCTTCTGTGCGACGAGCTTGGCGCGCTCGAGGCCATTCAGGAAGTCGGTGCCGATCGGCAGATGCAGGCTGTGCTGCTCCATCGCCGCGACCGGAATGATCACCATGTCGGTCCGCGTGCGCAGCTCCTGCACTTCGGGCCACGTCATGTGGGGCAGGTAGTTGCGCGTTTTGTCTTCGCGCCATAGCGGATTGACCGGCCTGCCCTGAGCGGCGTCGAAGGGGCCGCCCTGAGCGGCGCCGACAGTGGCGGCATCCTGTGCCGACACCGTGGCGGGAAGGATCAGCAGTACCAGCAGCACCAGGACCTTCGTCATCGTGACCTCACCGCGGTCATCGTCAACTCGAGTCGCGCACCGCGGGCCAGCGCTGTCACCGCAACCGTCGATCGAGTCGGCAGCGGGGTTGACGTGAAATACTCCGTGTAAATCTTGTTGAATCTGGCGAAGTCCGACATCTCGGCGAGATATGCCGTCACCGAGACGACGTCACTGAGCGTCATGTCCGCCGCCGCGAGCACGGTTTGCACGTTCGACATGATCTGCCGCATCTCCGGCTCGAATCCGCCTGTGATCAACTGGCCGGTTGCCGGATCGCCACCAGTGCTGCCCGATAGATAGAGCGTATCGCCCACCAGACTCCCCGGCGACAACGGCGACAGGGTGGGCTTGTATCCAGACGGTTGTATCACGCGCTTCCGATCCGGCGATTGCGCCGCCGCACCTGCCCCGAGCGAAGTCGAGGGGCCTGCCCTGAGCGAAGCCAGCTCCGCTTGCGGAGCCGGCAGAGTCGAAGGGTCGAAGTGACTGACGACGAGCTGGGCAATCCGCCCGATGCGATCTTCGGCTTCGCCGTACGAACCGCGCACGCCATTGACCAGAACTGCAATTACGATTGGGCCGGAGCGCGCGTAGATGATGCCCACGTCGTTGGCGATGTTGCCACTGTCGCCGGTCTTGTGCGCCACCGGCACGTCGACGAAATGCGGCAACCGGCGCGAGCCGGCCAGCTGTCGCTGCAGGAACGTTCGCATGGTCCTGCAGTTGGCGGGCGACGCGATCGTCTCGCGCTCGATGCCTTCGAGCATGCGGCCGATCTCGCGCGCGTTGATGTCGCCGAGCCAATAATTCCGGTCTTCGACCATCAGCTTCAGCTGGTTCGCGGTCTGCGTCCGGCGGTTGACCGGACTCCGAACGACGTCGAGCCAGGCGGCGCGCTCGCCGGTAAAGAGCGGGCGATAAAGATCGAACACCGGGTTGTCCGACAGCGCATACTGCAGCCCCGTCGTTTCCTCCGCCGTGATGCCGGCCAGGCGCGGATCCAGCCGCGCCAGCAGCTTGCGCCGGTATTCGTGCCCGCGATTCAGCATGCGCATGGTGTAACCCGAGCGCTCAAGCCACGCGTTCAACGCGTCGACGCCCCCCACCCTTGTCGTCATCTGGTCGGTGGCGGTGTTGTCGCTGGTGATGATCATCTGCAGGATGAGATCGCGCACCGTCGGCGCCAGCCCCAGGTCCGCATACTGAAACACGCCGGTGCCGTCGCGCAGGTCCGCCCGGCGCAGTGTGACCCGCTCGTCGAGGTTCAGCTTGCCCTCCTCGGCCAGCTGGAAGGCGCGAACCATGATCGGGATCTTGATGACGCTTTGACTGTTGAAGGATTGGTCGGCGCGAACCGCGGTCTCTACGCCGGTCTTGAGATCTTTCACATAGAGGCTGGTCGTGGCGGGAAACCGATCGAGTTCCGCTTCGAGCGCCAGCGTCAGCCCCGTCTTCGCCGTCTGTGCATCGCCGCGTGCGATCCAGACGCTCATCTCTTCGACGGGGCTCAGGGCAAGCAAGACCACGACGCACAGATGTAGTCGACGCACGGTCACCAGGCCTTTCTTGTCGGGAGGGCCCCGCTGGTCGGGAGGACACCTCCCGACCAGCGGGGCCTTTAAAACTTCACGAGTGCCGTGACCTGGAACGCACGCGCCGCTTGCTGGTTGCGCAGTCGGAGGAAGTTCACCGTGTTGAAGCGCTCGTTTGCGCCGCTGTAGTTGTACTGGGTGTAGTTGCCATCGTTGAGCAGGTTGAAGACGGCGCCGCTCAGGACCACCTCGCGTCCGCCACCGAACCCGATCGACTTGCTCAGGTTCAGCCCCAGCGTCTTGATCGCCGGCGCCTGCTCTTGGCCCTCTCCGCGAGTCGGGTTTACGAACCGCATGCGGGTCGACAAGGGATTACTCTGGCCGTTCGACGTGCGACCAGGGCCGAACACCGCCAACTGCGGATCGCCGACCGGCAGCAGGTCAACGATCGGCCCAGACCACGGCCCGGCGAGAATCGTGTAGCTCGCCGAAACATTCACTCCCCACGGAGCCTGGTAGGAACCTCCGAAGCGCATGGAATACTTCTGCCACGTCGGGCCGTAGGTGTGGACCGTGGTGCCGGTCGCGATCGGCAGGCTGTTCTCCTCGTTGTTGCCACGCGGCATATAAAGCAGGGTGTTGCTGGCAAACGTATTCGGTTGAATGAACTTCGCCGGATCGGTGGGGTTCCACGTGCCGCCGAAGTGTTGCCACTGGCGATTGAGGCCGACGAGCGCCTGGAAGCCCTTGGACAGGTTCTTGGCCAGCGTGACTTCGACCGCCCGGTAATCAAGCGTGCTCCACGAGTTGTTCTGTTGCTGGAAGATGATCCCGCGTGTCGGGTCGATCTTGCCGAAGCCTCCAAATGGCTGGTCGGGTCCGCTCGGGTAGATGCCGTTGACGTCAACCCGCGCCCACATGTCCTGATAGCTGCGGCTGATGCCGGCGACATCGAGGCTGATCTGGCCGGGGAACTGCTTGCGGAACCCGAGGATCATCTCGTCGACGTACGGCTGATGCAGGCCCTTCGCAAATTCGTCGGCGGCAATCGATGCCGTGCGGGCCGCCGTCGGGATGACAATCTCGAACCGCCCGTCGCCGTCGGCGTCGTACTCGTTACGTTCCCCGGCGGCCTCGTTGGCGCCGAAGAGCGTAATCGCGTCGCGGCCCATCACCTGTTCGTGCACCCGCACGTAGCTGCCGCGCAGCACGTTACGTGAATCCTTGGTGAGCAGGTAGGAGAAGCCGAACCGCGGGCCGATGGAGGTGCTGTTCTGTCGCTGGATGTTGAAGATGTCGTCGTTGCGGGTGACGAAGTCGGCCCGAATACCGAGGTTGAGCGTCAACCGACTGTTCGGATGCCACGTGTCCTGCACGTAGATGCCGATGTCGCTGTCGCGGGCGGCGCGGGTGGTCAGCGAAACGGGCGAGTTATAACGGCGATGGAACGGCACCGTGCCGCCGGCGACATCTCCGGGTGTGCGCAGGCGACGCTCTTCCAGCACGAACCCGCCGTTCACATACTCGGTCTGCTGGTCGTAGGTGCTGCGTGGGGCGGCAAAGAATCCGGTCTGCAACTGATGGCTCCCCATCCAGCCGTCCTTGTAGTACGTGACGTCGCCGCGCACCACGATCTGTGAGGCGGGCTGGAAGTTATACGACTGGAGATTGCCGCCTTCGAGGATGCGTCCCGACCCCTGGACCGTGCCGCCCTGCACGTTCGCCGAGTCGTGGATCACGACCTGGGGGCCTGACAGCCCGAGCGCCGCGAAGGTTGATGCATCCGATCCACCCTTGCCGTTATACGAGGCGGTGAAGGTGGTGGTCGTGCGCAGACCCCACACCGATGTGACCTTGCCGCTGTAGAGCGGGCCTCCGGTCGACTGCGCCGAAATCTGCTCGTAGTTGAACTCGCGGTCTCCCGTCAGCAACAGCCGGTCCTGCTGGAAGAACCCCTGGATGTCGTGCCGGCCGGCCCGCCCGCTGATCTTGAGGAACGGCTGCCAGCTCTCGCTGTTGTTGTTGAAGAGCACGGCGCCTGGCTTGTACGCCTTGATCCGTTCGACCTCGGCCGAGGTCCGACTGATGCCGGCGGAGGAGACCGCCCGGCGAAGGGCGCCGAAGAACCACACCTTGTCTTTCATGACCGGCCCACCCAGCGCCACGTCGAACTGCCTCACGTACGCCGTCGTCGGCGTGCCGCCCGTCCCGGGCTTGCAACCGGGCCCCGCGGAGCAGTTGTCGACGTTGTTGCCGTTGAAGTTGAAGGGCTGATACCCCACCGCCCCGCTCCCCCTGAACGTGTTGCCGCCGCTCTTGGTGACGATGTTCATCACGAGGCCAACGCCCATCGGCGAGCTCGCATCCACGCCGCCGGTCTTGACCTGAATGTCCTGCACCATGTCGGCGCCCATCGACACATAGGTCAGCTGCGCGTCGTGATAGTTGGTGGCGATCGTGCCTTCCAATTGCAGCACATGCGCGAAGTGCTCGGTAGCATGGCCGAAATACACCTGTCGGCCGCTGCCATCGTCGAAGCTGCGCGAAATGACCCCCGGCGTCAACTCGAGGAAGTCGCTGTAGTTACGGCGCGCCTGAATCGGCATGAGCCGCTGGAAGTCGCCGTCGATGTTGAGCACGTTGCCGGGCTTGTCGACCTCGATCATGGGCGAGTCGCCGGTGACCGTGACGGTTTCCTGAAGGCTACTGAGCTGCATGGTGACATCGACGGCAAACGTGGCACCGACCCGCACCAGAATGCCTTCGCGCTTGAAGGTCGCAAACCCGGGTAGTTCTGCAGTAAGGGTGAACGTCCCCGGTGCCAGGTTATTCAGCCGATATTCACCGCGATCGTTGGTGACATCGCTCTGCGGCCGTAGAACGTTCGGCGAGGTGGCTGTCACGGTGACGCCCGGTAGCCCCGCGCCTTGCTGATCTGTGACTGCGCCGCGCAAGCCGCCTAAGCCGCTCTGCGCACTCGCCGGCCCAGCAACGCTGAAACACAGCACCACGAGTGCCGCGCCGACAAAACGAGCCGAACGCCACTTACTTGTCATGGGACCCCCTGCCGAATGGATGCGGTCACAAAAGAGAATACACCGTAGCGTAGAAATCACTTCGGCGCAAGGAATTCGCCCTCGTCTCTGGCACGCGACTGCTAGAAGTCGACGAGACGCGTGTACTTGATGACGAACGAGCGGCCGAGCGTTTCCACCGTGGTGGAACTGAGCAGATCGCGGCGATCGTTGAAGACGACGAACAGGCCCGTCCCGCTGCGGTTGAGCATGGCCAGCCTGATGTTCGACGAAAACTGCCCGGTCTGGCCGTTGTACTGCAACAACGCCGAGAGGTTCGTCAGCGTGGTGAACGAGTAATTCGCTTTGATGGGGATCAAGTTGTTCACAAACGACCCGTACGACAACTTGACATCCTGCTGAGTCTGAGAACGGGACTTCCGTTAACACTTGAGGCCGCTAATACGGCTTATCGTCATGGCGTGAGATAACGAACCGGGCTGGCCGGATCGGGTTCGATGAGCACGAGGTCGCTGAAATCGCCGGTGACGTTCGTGAATCCCCACGCGAGCGTGCCATTGCTGCCCACCACGACGGCTGGCAGACCGGGCAACGTGACGCCCGTGATGCGGTGATCGCCGTGTGCCTCGCGCCACTCGAGCGACGCGCGGTACCACGTGTTGGGGACCGCAAGACGCAGGTGCATGTCGTCGGCGACAAGCGCGGCGCCGTTGGCCGTATGCGCGCCAGACAGCACCCAGTTGTTGCTGCCGCGAAATTCGTCGTCCCAGTCCTGGGGTGCTTGCGCCAGGCTTCCCACCCCCAGCGCGGCGAGCGAATCGAATCGGGGCGTCACAGCGTCCGGGGTCCATCGCGCTTTACGCGCACCGTGCCCGACAGACCGGGCAGCACGCGTGTGCCGTCAAGCTGCGGAAGACTCCCAGCCAATTCGTGGTGAACCCACAGGCCCGCCGCGACGGTCGCGATGAGAACGGTGGAGCCGACGATCCCGAGAGTGAGACGGAGACGTCACCAGAACCGCGATGGACGGGGAAGGACGACAGGGCTGGCGTTGTTCATGTTGTTGTCGTTCGGCTGGATGGGTTTCGACACGTCCGGTCAGACCACGCCGTGGCCGTCAGCTCGCGAGATGGTACCACAGGAGCCGTCTTCTTCCGGCTGCGGGCCCCATCCGGGCCGGACGTAGTGTAGGATCGGGCGCACGGCTGAAGTCCACAGACGAGTGTCCGACAGAGTACCCTATGCCACACATCCATTTGAGGCTTGTGAACCGGATCGTTGTCGCGGCGATGGTCGGGACGATCGTCCCTGCTGCCGCCCAGTCCCCGCGCCCGATGTCGCTCGTCGACTTGATCAACCTGCCGTCGATTAGCGATCCGCAGATCGCCCCAGATGGCAGGCACATCGTCTATGTGCAGGCCCAGGCCGACTGGAAGGCCAACGAACGTATCAGCCAGATCTGGCGGGTCAACATTGACGGGTCCAGCCCGATTCAACTGACCTCCGGGACCGAAAGTGCCACCTCGCCGTGCTGGTCGCCAGATGGCAAGACGCTGGCCTTCGTCGCCAAGCGCGGCGACGATGAGGCGCACCAGGTGTACCTGTTGCCGACTGACGGCGGCGAAGCCCGGCGGCTCACCCGGCACAAGACCGCCGTGGCGGATCTGACGTGGTCGCCCGACGGTACGCGCATCTACTTCGTCGCGTCCGATCCGAAGTCCTCAGAAGAGACGGCCCGGGACGACGCCAAAGATGACGTGTTCGCGTTCGACGAGAACTTCAAGCAAAAGCACGTGTGGGACGTCGCGGTGCGTGAGGCGACCGAGCAGCGAATCACAGCGGGAGACTTTTCGGTGATCGGCTATCGTCTGTCTTCTGACGGCAGGAAGATCGCATTTCACAGGGCTCCGACCCCGCTGTATGGAGACGCGGACCAGGGTGAGGTGTGGGTCATGGGATCCGATGGCCGCGGAGCCCTCAGACTGACCACGAACAGCGTGACCGAAGCTGGCGCCGAGCTGTCGCCCGACAACTCCCGAGTCGTCTTCGTGGCAGACAGCAACGAGACGTGGGAGTCTTACTACAACGACAACATCTTCGTCGTGCCGGCCACTGGTGGCGAGATCAGGATGCTGACCAAGGACCTGCCCTATGAAGTGACGGGGGCGACGTGGTCAAAGGACGGCAAGGCCATCTACTTCTCGGCCAATATGGGCGTACATTCGGAGCTGTTCGCACTCGAACTGGCGAGCGGCACACCGCGCCAGATGACCGACGGCACCCACTCGCTGGGTGCCGTGACGTATCGGCCCGGGCTCGACCGTTTCGTGTTCACGATCGACGAGCCCACGAACGCCGGCGACGTCTGGACGATGACGCCGGGCGACAAGGCGCCAGCGCAGGTGAGCCACGTCTTCGACCACCTGGTCCGTGACTTCAAGCTGCCTCGACAGGAACGAATCGAATGGAAGGGGGCCGATGGTGTCACCGTCGAGGGACTGCTGTTCTATCCGCTCGACTATCAGGAAGGGCAGCGTTATCCGCTGTGCGTCCAGACCCATGGCGGGCCGGCCGCTTCCGACCGCTTCGGATTCGGCCGGTGGCAGAACTACACCCAGGTGCTGGCGGCAAAGGGCTACGCGGTGGTGCAACCCAACTACAGAGGCAGCACCGGGTATGGCGACCCGTTCCTTCGAGACATGGTGGGTCACTACTACAAGAACTCTCACCTCGACGTCATGGCGGCTGTCGACCACCTGATCAAGATCGGCATTGCCGATCCGGAACGGATGGTGAAGATGGGCTGGAGCGGTGGCGGCCACATGACGAACAAGATCATCACCTTCACCGATCGGTTCAAAGCAGCCTCATCTGGGGCGGGAGCGGTGAACTGGATTTCCATGTACGGCCAGAGCGATGTGCGGAGCTACCGTACGCCATGGTTTGGGGGAACGCCGTGGCAGAAGAATGCGCCAATTGACCTGTACTGGAACCAGTCTCCGCTCAAGGACATCGCGAACGTCAAGACCCCAACCCTCGTGCTCGTTGGTGAACAAGATGTGCGGGTGCCTCCACCGCAGTCGATCGAAATCTACCGGGCACTCAAGGCCAACGGCGTGGCGACCCATCTGTACATGGCGCCGCGGGAACCGCACGGCTGGCAGGAACTGCGCCACGAGTTGTTCAAGGTGAACGTCGAACTCGACTGGTTCGAGAAGTACGCGACGAAGCGGCCGTATCTGTGGGAGAAGGCCCCTGGGGACGACGCGAAGAAGTAGGAAACCACACGCTCTGTAACTCTCATTCTGCGTCGCGGCGAGCCGCTGTCGACTTCCGGGTGTGGCCGGTGGTCGGTCCGACTCGCCAGATGCGGGACCATCCAGATCTGGAGGCCCCATGGCTGCTGTGCTCGTCCGCATCCGCGCGTTCGCCCTCGTCGTCGCGCTCCTCGCCCTCGTCACTGCCTGCACGCCGCCCGCCGCCCCCAGGGTTCCCCAGGGCGCAGCGCCAGCCGCGCCCACGTCTCGCACCGCGGTCTTTCCGGGCGAGGGCTGGGACCGCATCGCCTCGCCCGAGTCGGTGGGGTTCTCGCGCGCCAAGCTGGATGCGGCCGCGGCCCACGCCCGTCAGCTCGCGACGACGTCCTTCGTGGCGGTCGTGAACGGCCGCATCCTGGTGGACTACGGCGACACGACGCACCTCAGCTACATTGCGTCAGTCCGCAAGAGTGTGCTCGCGATGCTGTACGGCAACTACGTCAAGAACGGCACGATCCGCCTGGACAAGACACTGCAGGAGCTCGGCATCACCGATATCGGCGGGCTTTCCGACCAGGAACTCGAGGCCACGGTGGTCGATCTGCTTGGCGCGTTGTCCGGTGTCTATCATCCGGCTTCGTACAGCGGCGACGATCTGGCAAGCGCGCCGCCCCGCAACTCGCAGAAGCACGGGACGTACTACCTGTACAGCAACTGGGACTTCAACGTGGCGGGCACCATTTTCGAGAAGGAGACCGGGCGCGCCATTTACGATGCACTCGAGACCGACCTCGCCCGGCCGGTCGGCATGCAGGACTTCCGGCGCGATCTGCAGAAGAAGGAAGGCGACCTCACTAAGTCGATGCACCCCGCGTATCCGATGTGGTTCTCAACGCGCGACATGGCGCGAATCGGCTACCTGATGTTGCGGGGAGGCAACTGGGCGGGCCGGCAGATCGTGCCGACCGACTGGGCGCGCCGCATCGTCAAGCTGAACACGCCGATCACCGAAATGAACCCGCCGCACTACCGCAGCGAACGGCTGGGCTACGGGTACCTGTGGTGGATCTTCGACGGGCCGCAGGCGCGCGGCCCCTACGAGGGCGCGTACACCGGCGTAGGTGCCGGCGGCCAGTTCATCACAGTGCTGCCGAAGCTCGATCTCGTCGTCGCACACAAGACTGATTTCAGCGACGGCAAACCGACCGTCTCGCGCGAGCAGTACCTGAACCTGCTCGACGACATCGTAGCGGCGTACTGCGGGACATCCTGCTGAGTCTGAGAACGGGACTTCCGTTAACACTTGAGGCCGCTAATACGGCTTATCGTCAACACCTGGCGCCCGCCCTCGGATGGTTGCGCCATCGCCGATGCATGCGTCATCAGCATGAGCAGGAATGACACCAGGACGTGTCGTGCGGTCATGACGTCAACCTCATAATGAAGGCCTTAACGCGCGATCGTGCCCTTGAAGCTGATGCGAATCTGGGGTCCGACCTTCAGCA
>SHUG01000069.1 GCA_009694735.1 Acidobacteriota bacterium
GTCGCGCGCGCCGGCGGCGCCTTCAACCCCATGTGGAACAGCTTGGCCTGATTGGCGGCCAGGCAGGCCTCGATGTCTCGCCACGACTCGCGCCAGGTGAGCTGCGCGAAGGCCATCACGCGAAACAGGTCGGCGCAGCCCAGCGTGCGAACGCCGGCATCGCCCTGGTGCCGCTCGATGATGCGACCGAAGGTCTTCCACGGCACGAACTCCATCACCTGCGCGAACAGCGTCTGGCCCACGTTCATGCGTCACCCCGGGTCGTTCACACCCGCGCGCATCGTAAATCAACCATCCGCAATTCAAATCGTGGACACCCATGAAGCCCTTGAAACTCAAGTCAGCCTTGGCTTTGCTGCCCGCTGGCATCAAATCAACCGGACACTACTGACTTGGATTGATACGCATTTAACATGCGCTGGAGCCGTCGCACTGCGCCAGGTTAACTTCTCGCCGTGGCGCGCGGCTCAGCGCTGACGTTGATCAGGCCCGCCAGGATCAGGCGGCTCGCCGTCAGCTGGAGCCCGAACGCAAGTCGGCGGGAGTCGGGGCGACCGATCTCTGTTTGGACGAGGGGAATCAACAGCGCCCCGACGGGCAGGCCACTTACAGACAACTCGCTGCGAGAGCTCCAGTGAAATCAGGCCGAGCGGCGAGTTGATAGCCGTGTGGAGAGAGGGCGGAAGCTGATGGCGAGCGGCCTTTGCAGCGTGCGCCTCAATGCACCAAGCCAGCGTCACCGGCGGAGTTCTTCAGCAGCGCCTTCATCTCCAAAAGCTCGATCATCGACTGGCAGCGGGCGAGGGGACCCAGGCGCTCCAGTAGCGCCTGCTTCTCCAGCGGATCGAAGTCCAGGTACTGCGCCAGCGCGTTGATCAGGTCGTCGTCTGGCATGTTGTGCGGCAGGCGGCTTTCCATCGTGCCTTCGAACAGGGGCACCAGCAGCTCTTCGAGCCTGCGGCGCGCCGCTTTCAGCGGGTCCCGATCCCCGGCCGGGATGGTCTCGTCGATCGGCGTGATGATGGCCCGGCGGTAGAGCTGGCCAATCGCCGGGTCTTCCTCGCCCAACATGGTGAACTTATCCAGCCCTCGCAACACCAGGTTGAACCGCCCATCGTCCAGGCGCTCAGCGTGGGTGATCAGGCCGGTGCATCCGGTTCCGTAGACCGGCGGCCGGCCTTCGTCGTCGGCCTTGTGCCCGGGACGGAGCAAGACCATCCCGATCAGCCGGTCGCCCGCCAGCGCATCGGCCACCATTTGCCGGTAGCGCGATTCGAAAATGTGCAGGGGCAAGAAGACGCTCGGGAACAGAACGACTGTGGGGAGCGGAAAAATTGGTAGAGAAGATGGGAACATCATGTGATGCGCGGAACCCGGATCCCGGGTCCCGGCCTAGTGAATCGTCTTGGTCTTCTTGTCCATGTAGTCCATCAAGACGTACTCACCGAGCGTATACGGCGTCGTGAAGTACGCCTTGCCGCGGCACATCTGGGCGACCCGGCGGACAAACGCCACCAGGTCGTAATCGCGCGCCAGCATGAACGTGTTGATCATGATCCCCGCCTTGGCGCAGGCCGACACTTCCGATAGCGTCTCGCCGATCACGAACGGGTCGAGGCCGAACGGGTTCTTGTAGATGCTGCCGTCGGCCTGGGTCAGCGCCGACGGCTTGCCGTCGGTGATCATGATGATCTGCCGCATGTCCTTGCGCTGGCGTTCGAGGATGCGGCGGGCCACGCGCAGGCCCTCGCGCGTGTTGGTGTAGTACGGGCCCACGCGGACGCGGCCCAGTTCGCGCAGCGGGATCTCTTCCGCGCTGTCGTGGAAGAGCACGGCGTGAAGGGTGTCGCCTGGATACTGCGTGCGGATCAGGTGCGACAGCGCCATGGCGACGCGCTTGGCCGGCGTGAACCGATCCTCGCCGTAGAGGATCATGCTGTGACTGCAGTCGAGCATCAGCACGGTGGCGCATGAGCTCTGGTACTCGCCCTGGGCGACCATCAAGTCGGAGTAGTCGATGTCGATGCCCGACGTGTGCACGGCCGGGGCGCCGTCCGGGCAGCTCTCAGGACCCGCCTCGACGTTCGCTTGGGCGGCCTCCGACGCGCGCTGGACGGCGTTGAGAATCGTCGCCGTGGCGTCGATGTTCATCACGTCGCCAAACTCGTAAGGCTTGGGTGCGCCGCTGGTCTCGATTCCGGTGGACAAGTCGCGGGTGTCGTGGCGGCCGGTGCTGCTGTGGCCCGATGAGCCGAGCAGGTCGCGCAGCGCTCGGTAGCCGAGAAAGTCCAGCGCCTTGTCGGTGACCTCGAACTTCACCTCACCCGGCTCGCCCTCGCCGGGACCGCCGCCCTGAGCACGTCGTGCCTTCTCTGGATCCAGGTTGGGTGGGGCGGTGATGTAGCCCGACTCTTTCATGCGCTCAATGATCTGCTGGATGAGTTGCTCCAGCTGATCGCGCATCTGCTGCTCGCTGCCTTCGGCCTGGTCGCCGAACATGCGCTCGAGGGTGTCGTCAGGCAGCACGCCGCCATTGAACAGCGCTTCGAGAATCGCGTCGTGCAGCGCCTGCATGGTGCGGTCGCTGTCGTCGCCGGTGTCGCGCGGGTTGCCGAACCCGCTCGACATCAGCAGGTCCGACAACTTCGACATCAGCTCGTCCAGGTCGAGGTCGTCGAGCAGGTTAGGAACGTACTTCGTGTATTTGTACTTCAAGCCCCAAGCCTCAAGCCCCAAGCCATCAGTTGTAGTACCGCTTCTTCTTCTTGCCGGTCGGGCTGTCGTCCTCGTCATCGTCGGGGGTCAGCACCGGCGTGCGCGGCTGCTGCGGTTGAGGGCGACGGACTGGTTCGGTGGCGTGGTAGCCGCGCTCGTCGCTGCGGCTGATTTTCTTCTGCGAGTAGAGCCCCTCAAGGGCGAAGTCGAGACCGGCGGCCAGCACCGGCGCGGGCGCGTCTGGCGCGATTCCGGCCAGGTGCGCCAGTTCCAGCAGGCCCTGCACGCGCGTGGCCTGCGCCACCAGCTCCGCCGACGAAGTGGTGTCCGACAGGCTGAGCGCGCCGCCGAGGTCGAACCACTCGATCACCGGCTTGAGGTCGAAATCGCGGACGTAGCTGTCGAACACGTTCGAGACCGCCGCGCGCACGAGGTCGCGCGCCAGCTGGTCGGCGCCCTTCAGCTCGCCCTCGTACTCCAGCTCGAACTTACCGGTCATCGACGGCAGCGCGGCGTAGATGTCGGTGACGCGCGCCACCGTGGGCGTCTCGCCGGTCGCCAGCGCGCGCCGTTCGGCATTCGACACCGTGGTCTCGAGCACGCTGATCGGCAGGCGCTGGCTGACGCCCGAGCGCTTGTCGACCTTGCGCTCGCTGCGTGCCTGGAACGCGACCTCTTCCACCACCTCGCGCACGAAGCGGGGCACCTCGATGGCACCGCCGCGCTCAACCCAGGCTTCCTGCGACGTGATCTCGATCGCATCGACGCGGTTCTGCATGTAATGCGTGCGAATCTCGGCGCCAATCCGGTCCTTGAGCGGCGTGATGATCTTGCCGCGCGCCGTGTAGTCCTCGGGATTGGCGGTGAACGCGATCAGCACGTCGAGCTGCAGGCGCACCGGGTAACCCTTAATCTGGACGTCGCCTTCCTGCAGGATGTTGAACAGGCCGACCTGGATCTTGCCGGCCAGGTCGGGGAGCTCATTGATGGTAAAGATGCCGCGGTTGGCGCGCGGCAGCAGGCCGAAGTGCATCGACAACTCGCTGCCGAGCTGCAGGCCGCCCTTCGCCGCCTTGATTGGATCGATGTCGCCGATCATGTCGGCAATGGTCACGTCAGGTGTCGCCAGCTTCTCCACGTAGCGCGAGTGGCGGTGCAGCCATCGGATTGGCATGTCGTCGCCTTCCGCCTTGACCTTGGCCCGGCCGAACGCCGAGAGCGGCGCCATCGGATCGTCGTTGATCTCGCTGCCAGGAATCACCGGCAGCCATTCGTCGAGCAGTGTCGTGAGCGCGCGCAGGATGCGCGTTTTCGCCTGGCCGCGCAGGCCCAGGAGAATGAAGTGGTGTTTCGCCAGCACGGCGTTGACCAGCTGCGGCACGACGGTGTCGTCGTAGCCGATGATGCCGGGAAACAGCGTCTCTTTACGGCGCAGCCGTTCGGCGAGGTTCTCGCGCACTTCGTCGCGAACGGGACGCCGGCGGACGTCTCCTCGCGCGATGGCGGCTTTCAATTGTCCGAGGGTCTCAATCCGTGGCGAAGACGACATCTGCCTATTATGACTCGCCCGGCGGCTTCGACGGTTCAGCCGGCGTATCGCTGCGGCGGCGCAGATAGGGCCGAAGCGGCGGCAGCTCGTAAGCGACGCCCCTTCTCATCACGTCCATGGTGGTCAACGCGGTCAGGGGATAGATCGTCCGGAGACCTTGCGGCATGGGCCGGTCGAATGGGTGGCCCAGGGTGAACCACCCGTCAGGCGTGATCACGAATGTACCGGTGGTCCAGTCGGCCTTGCGGCGGGCCGCGACGATCACGAAGTCTGCATCAGCCAGATCCGCCCATGCGCTCGGGTAGCGGCGGTCGGATTCGTCCGCCCCCTCCGCGCGTTCGCGGCTCTGCCGCACCTTCTTGGCGGCCGAGGAGTGCCTCGTGCGCTGAATCAGGGCGTCAATGCCCGTCAGTAACGGATCGCCATGGGGTGACTCAACCCACCAGGACGCGGCCCGGAACCAGCCGCTGGTGACCAGGTAGATGGCAAACAGGCCGATCGGCGTGAAGAACGCGAAGGCAACGGGAGCAACCGCCCACATCGCGGCGGGTACCGCACTGACCGCGGCGGTTTCTGGCAGCTGGCCTTCGACTTGTAGTCGCGAAATGTCCAGGATGGACGCGGCTGGTGAGCCTGACAGGCGCGCCAGATATGCAAAGAAGCCACGGATGCCAAGTGCCGCTCCCGCGAGGCTGGTCAGGATCCCTGACACCGGGACCATGGTCTGAAGCGGCAAGCCGTCGAAGCGGGACCAGTATCGTCGCGGCAGCAGTGACACGACGCCGGCGCCGATCGCGTCAAACATCCGCATGGCGCGAGTATACGCAGCCGCGGTGACTCCATGCGAACATACCCGGGTGCGCGTGCCCGTGTTCCAGTCGCCCCGGCCCCTGGTATTTGCACACCGGGGTGGTGCGCGGCTTGCCCCCGAGAACACCATGGCGGCACTCGACAACGGCCTGGCGCTCGGCGCCGACGGCCTGGAGATCGACGTCCAGTTGTCGGCGGACGGCGTGCCGGTGGTCATTCACGACCAGACGCTCGACCGCACCACCGATCGCGTCGGCGCCGTGCACGACCTGACCGCCGACCAGTTGGCGCGCGTTGACGCAGGCTATCGGTTCGAGCGTGACGGCGCGCATCCGTTTCGCGGCCAGGATCTGGGAGTGCCGGCGCTGGCATCGGTGCTCGCCCGGCATCGCGACACGCGCGTGATCATTGAGATGAAAGGCGGCCAGCCCGAGTTGGCGCGGGCGGTGGCGCGCGACATTCGCGCGGCCGCTGCCGTCGATCGCGTGTGCGTCGGCTCATTCCATCAACGCTCGATCGTCACGCTGCGAACCGAATCGCCGGAGATCGTCACCAGCGCCTCGCAGCCGGAAGCGCGGTGGGCCTTGCACCGCTCGTGGGTGCGCTGGCCGTGGATCGGCCCGCGCCCGTATGTCGCCTTCCAGGTGCCCGAGCGCGCCGGCCGGTTGCGGGTGGTGACGCCGGCGTTTATCGACCAGGTGCACAACGAAGGGCAGGTGATCCAGGTGTGGGTGGTGAACGACGAGCCCGACATCATCCGGTTACTCGACTGGGGTGTGGACGGACTGATCTCGGATCGCCCCGACGTCGCCGTGAAAGTGAATGCCGCGTGGTATAACGAGCGCCAACCCGCCGAATGAACATGACTCCGCCGACCTTGAACGACGTCTACGCCGCGCGCGAACGCCTGGCGCCGCACCTGCTACCGACCCCGCTCCTCAAGCATCCACTGCTGGATGAAGCGACCGGCCTGTCGATTTGGGTGAAGCACGAAAATCACAATCCGACCTGCGCGTTCAAGGTCCGCGGCGGGCTCAACCTGGTCGGGTCGCTCACGACAGACGAGAAGGCCCGCGGCATTGTGACCGCGAGTACCGGTAACCACGGTCAGTCGATCGGGCTGGCGTCGCGCATTCACGGCGTGGCGTGCACGGTGTTCGTGCCAGAGGGCAACAACCCCGAGAAGAACGCCGCCATGCGCGCGTACGGCGCGACCGTCGAAGAAGGTGGGCAGGATTTCGACGAGGCGCGCGAACACTGCGAGCAGCGTGCCGCCGACACCGGCGCCCGCTATGTGCATTCGGCGAACGAGCCGCTCTTGCTCGCGGGTGTCGGCACCTACGGACTGGAAGTGTTCGAGCACCTGCCGACGGCGGATGTCGTGCTGGTCGCGATCGGCGGCGGCTCCGGCGCCTGCGGCCTGATCACGGTGCGCAATGCGCTCGGTGCCAAAACCCGCATCATCGGCGTCGGCGCCGTCAACGCGCCGGCCGTCGAGCAGTCATGGCGGGGAACCGAGCGGGTGGTGGGCGAGTCGGCGAACACCTTCGCGGAAGGCATTGCGACGCGCGTGACCTTCGACCTCACCTTCGGCATCCTCAAGCAATACCTGGACGACTTTGTCTCGCTGACCGAAGACGAACTGGCGGAGGGGGTGCGGCTCGCGCTTCGCACCACGCACAACCTGGCCGAGGGCGCCGGGTCGGCGTCGCTGGCGGCCGCGATCAAGTTGAAGGATCAGCTCACGGGCCAGCGCGTCGTCTGCATCATGAGCGGCGGCAACCTCGATCAGGCCAGGCTGAAGTGGATTCTCGGGTGACCACCCTCGAGCGGCTCGACGAATGGAAAGCTGTCGGCACCATCACCCAAGCGCAGCACAACACGCTGGCGGCGATGGTCCGCACGGAGCGCGTTTCAGTCTACGTTGAGCTGAGCGCCTTGTGGTACCTGGGCGTGCTCTCCTTCGTCGGTGGCCTCGGCTGGACCATGCGCGCGGATGTGGCCAACCTGGGTGACGCGGCCATCCTGTCGCTGCTGTCGCTGATCGTCGTCGCCGCCTTTTATTACTGCTTCGCCAAGGTTGAACCGTACGCGAACACCGAAGTGGAATCGCCGACCCTGGCGCTCGACTACGTCTTGTATCTCGGGTGCCTGGTGTTGTCCGCCGAGATTGGCTACCTCGAGTTCCGGTTCCACATCTTCGACAACTGGCACCATCACCTGCTGATCGTCAGCGTGATGTTCGGCGCCCTGGCCTACCGGTTCGACAACCGCTTCGTGCTGTCGCTGGCGCTGTCGTCGCTGGCGGGTTGGCTCGGCCTGCGCATTTCGGGTTTCGACATCGTTGCCGCGGATCCCCTCCGGGCGACGGCCCTGATCTACGGTGCGTTCGTCGCCGGCATCGGCACCTGGCTCTCGCGCCAGGGAATCAAGGCGCACTTCCTGGATGTCTATCTGCATCTGTCGGCCAACGTCGTGTTGGCGGCGCTCGGGTCTGGTCTGGGCGAACCGGCGTTGGGCCTGGTCTACCTGGCCGCGCTCCTGTGCCTGTGCGCGGCGGCGGTCGTCCTTGGGATTCGCTACCGGCGGTTCGCCTTCGTCACCTACGGAATCCTCTACGGTTACGGCGCGGTCAGCTTCAAGCTGCTCGACGACTTCGGTGGGCCCACGGCGATCTTCCTCTACGGTGTGGTCACCGGCACGCTGGTCCTGGTGGCACTGGTGGCGCTGGCACGGCGGTTTGGACGCGAAGAATGAGCGCCTACCGACTCGAAGACGAACGCGCGATTCGCACCGGCCGCCTGGTGGACGACTGGACCACGTCAGGCCTGCTGACCCCGGCGCAGCGCGACATCGTGATGCCGCAACTCGCCGTCGATCTGCGGCGGACCAACAAGTTCCTGCGCATCATCCTGTTCCTGTTCGGCGGGTTGATCTTGCAGTCGGCCCTGAGCCTGGTCGCGATGTTCATCGACGCGCTGCGAGACCGGGTCTGGATGGCGGTGTTGTGCCTGACAGCCGGCGGCGGGTGTTTCTGGCTGGCCTCGCGGCTGGTCGGCCGCTACCGCCTGTATCGCTTCGGTGTCGAAGAAGCGGTCGCGCTCTGCGCCGCGGGCCTGACCGCCGCCGGCGCTGCCGTTCCAGTTTGGTGACACCGAGATGGTGCAGCGGGCGGTTGCTGGCGTGATCCTGGTCGCCATTGCTTCGGCTGTGCGGGTTGCCCGCGTTGATCAGGGCGACGAATATCCCGCCGACGCCCTCACCGTGATCGAAGCGGCCGCCTGGCTTGGCACCTACCTGCTCGTAAACCTCGTGGTGTCGAGTGGCATCACGCCACTGGATCGCGCAGCCAGTGCCTTCTGGATCACCTATGCCGGTATTTGGCTGCTGCCGGTGGCTGGCGTGTGGGTGGCGCTATGCGGACGCGAGCGCCCGTTGCTGCTGGTGAGTATCGTGATGGCGTTGGGCACGCTGCTGTCGAACAAGGAGTACCTGGGATCTACCCGGTACGAATGGGATCCGATCGTGTTTGGCGTGCTGTTGATGGGGGTTGCCGTCGGCGTGCGGCGTTGGCTCGTATCGGGTGAAGGGGAGATGCGCCACGGCTATACGGCGTCGCGGCTGCTGGCCTCCGATCAATCGACACTCGGCAGCCTGGCCATGGTGTCGGCGGTGCACGCCGAGGTGCCGGTCGCGCCAGCCGCGCCGCCCGTTGATCCATCAATCGGCGGCGGTGGCCGCTCCGGCGGTGCCGGCGCAGGCGGCTCGTTTTGATCGCCATGCCGTCCGCCTCGGCGCCGCGGTCTCGCGTGCGGACGCGAGTGCCGGGCTTCGTCTTCTCGCTCACCGCAATCACCTATCTCGATCGCATCTGCATTTCTGCCGCGGCACCGTACATGATGCGAGACCTCGGCTTGAGTGTGCTCGACATGAGCCTGGCTGCCCACCTACCTGATCAGCGTGCTCGGCTTCTCCACGCTGGCGGGCGGCGCCTTCGCGGCGCTGCCGTTTCTGCTGGCCGGCATCGCGGACGTCGCCGGTGGCTGGCTGACCGACCGCCTCTCGGCCACCCGCGGCCTCCGCGTCGGCCGCTGCTATCTCGGCTCCGCCTCGTTCGCGACTTGCGCGGCCCTGTTGGTGGTCACCACCCTGATCGACGCGCCGGTGGCCAAGGCTGTCTTGCTGGCGGTTGCGCTCGCCGCCGCGGACTTCGCGCTGGGCGCGGCGTGGGCCGTCCCGCTCGACATCGCGCCCGATCACGCCGGTGTCGTCACCGGATGGATGAACACGCTGGGCAACCTGGGTGGCCTGGTCGGTCCGCTGGTCGTCGGATTCGTGGTGGCGGAATATCAATCCTGGGTCATCCCGTTCTACCTGGCGGCGGGAATCTACGCAGTCGGCGCCGTGGCCTGGCTGGCGATCGACCCGAATATACCGGTGGAAAACCCGGGGCGCCGCGCGTTCGCCCCCTCGTAGGCGTCGTGCCGTGGGCGCCGCCCACGCCCGCGGCGCGCCTCCGTTCGGCGCTATAGTGGCGGCCATAGGGGAGGCACGAGATGAAAACACGGTTGATCGCGGCGGTAATACTTGCGTGGTTGCCGGCGGCGGCAGGGGCCCAGTCGCCGAAAGGCGCCACCTACATCACTGACGAACAGGTGAAAACAGTCAACGCCAGTCCCGGCGTCGATCGACAGATTGTCAACGTCGACATCGGCAAGTTGAACCTGGCGGTCGGCATCATCCATCGGGGGCGAAGCGGCGCGCCGGCCGTGCCCGCGCCCGCGGTCACGTCCGCGGCGCCCACGCCAGTAGCCGAGCCCTGCGGCGATCGGGCCACCGTGGCGCCGCCGGCCGGCACGGCCAGCGGCATTGCTCACGAGGGCCAGACCGAAACCTACCTCATCGTGTCAGGCGCCGGCACCCTGGTGACCGGCGGCCGGATTGTCAACGGCCGCCAGTCCGCGCCCGAGAGCGCAGTCACCAAGGTGTTGAACGGCCCGTCGTGCAGCGGCCCGATTGTCGGCGCCGACGTCGTCAAGCAAGTCGTCAAGACCGGCGACATCATCATTATTCCGGCGGGTGTGCCCCACGGTTGGATGGAGATTGCCGATCACGTCGACTACCTGAGCGTGCGGCCGGATCCGGACCGCGTCCTGGCCGCGGGCTACGTCAACCCGCTGATCAAGAAGTGAGTGGCTGGGTCACGGGCGGGGCCGTCGTAAAGAGGGCGCGACGCTCAGCCGCGGTGCTTCCACCGCATGGCGATGACATCGCCCAGCATGTTGAGCACATCGCCGACCCGGTTCACCGAGCTGCCGCCGTGATAGACGCAGGTGACCGGCATCTCGCTGATCCGGAAGTCGAACTTCCTGGCCAGGAATAACGCTTCGACGTCGAACCCGAAGCGATCGCTCTGGTGCTTCGCGAAGATGCGCCTCGCCGCTGCCGCCGTGAAGCCCTTGAAGCCGCATTGGGTGTCAGCGAGACCGGGCAACGCGACCGCCTGCACCAGCTGGTTGAAGACCCGGCTCATCACCAACCGCAACGCCGGCGGCGCGCCCACCACCGTCGCGCCGGGTGTCGTTCGAGAGGCGATCACGACGTCGGCGCCGGCGTCGAAGTGCGCCATCATCTCGGCCAGGCCTTCGACCGGCAGCGAAAGATCGGCGTCGAGGAAGGCGAGACGGTCGCCGCGCGCCTCGGCAAATCCGCGACGCACCGAGAAACCCTTGCCGCGGTTCACGTCATTGACGATCACCCGCGTGTGCGCGTGCCGCTCGGTGGCGGCCCGCGCGACAGCGGCGGCGTTTTGCGTATCGCCGTCAATGACCACGATCAGCTCCCACTCGTAGGTCTGTCGATCGAGGTAGCCGCAGACGTGATCGACGGTGTGGGCGATGCGACCCGCTTCGTTGTAGGCGGGAATGATCAGGCTGAGCCGCACCTATTCGACCCTCACGTGCCCGCCCTCGCCGATAAAAGCGATCGGTGCGCCGGGTTCAATGCGGCCACCGAGAATGCGGTACATGATGTACTTGTCCATGGTCGGGTGCGCGCCCTCGAACTCGACACGGATATCTCTCAGGGCCGGCGCCTGCCGCGCCAGCTCGATCGACCCCAACCGCATGGTGCGATACTGGGGGTAGCTGAAAAAGTCTTTCGACGCCGCGATTCTTGCCGGTTGCCACGCGACGACGCCGGCGAGTACGAGCATGCCGGCCCACTGAACGATCGGCTCCGAGGGGAGGGCCGCCAGCGCCAGGCCGACCGTGAGGGTCATGGCCGTGGTCGCCGTCAAGAACCAATAACTGTCGTAGGGTCGCGTCCAGGTGGAAAACAGCACCGTGGCACCGACGATCGGCCCGACCGTCACCGCCAAGCGCGGCAGGTCTTTTCGCCACCGGACCAGTACGACCAGCGCCACGACCAGGAACGGCCACTGAAATGTCCAGGTATTCATCTGCCGTACGAGCAACTCGCCGATCGAGTTCACCACCTTGTCGTAACTGTTGACGACCTGCAGCGATTCGGCCTGCGCCATGATGGCCAGTGCGGCGGTCGGTCCCACGGCGGTGTCGGGCTCGTTGATGCGGACGATGAAATACGGCACCTGAAGCACGATGATGACGGCGCCAATCACGGCCAGGAATTGGCCCGCGCGTCGCCACCGATGACTCAACAGGGGCTGCGCGACCAGCGCGGTCACCAGTGGCGCGGCGACGAAGATCGCCGACAAGTGGGCTTGCACGGCGAGCCACGACAGCGCTGCAGTGGCCGCGATTCGCCAGGTCGACGGGGATTCGCCAAGACTGAGCGCGAGAGCGGTCGCCATCTTGATCAGCGCGGCGGCCACCGGCGGATTCCAGATCACTCCGGAAATGCTGATGTCAAATGGCGACGATGCGATGAACAGGCAGATGGCGAGCGCGAGCGCGGTCGGGACGCGGCGCGCGAGCACCACCAGGAGCCACGTGTCAGCGGCCGACTGCAGTAACGCGACCCAGATGCCACCCGCGTGCGGCAGGTTGCTCGTGAACGGTCCGACGATCACCCGGCCGATCCACAGCAGCCAGTAATACGCTGGGCCGAAACCGCGGCCGCCCGCCGTGCTGGGTGCGCCCGTGAGCGGGAGGTCGGTCCACGAGCCCAATGCGATCGCCCAGTCACGGGTCTGCTCGCCCAGCATCAGGAAGCTGTTGGCGAGGTCGTAGGTGCGGATCAGGAGGACATAGGCGAAAAAAAGTACCGCGAGGGCCAAGCGTGCTCGCGATGCGGTCATGGGCAGCGATTCTACAGCCTTCGGTGACGAGCACGGTGGTGTCCTCGGAGGGCGCCGCGAGGCAGCGCAGTTGCCGGCCCGCCGCCGCCTGAACAGACTCCCGCAGGGTTGCCACGTCAGCATCGTGACGGCTGCTATCAGACATCCTGATGCGTTAAACTGGGGCGTGTGCACCACCTTGACTCTGGATGACGACATTGCGGCCAAGCTCCACTCCGAATCATGTCGCTCCGGGCGCCCCTTTCGTGACGTGGTCAACGAGGCCCTGCGGCACGGACTCGCGGGACGGAAGACCTTGGCCAAGGGGCCGGCTTTCAGGGTCGAGACCCGCGACCTGGGACGTCTCCGCCCCGGCCTCACGCCCCGGCCTCAGTCTTGACAGCGTCGCCGACCTGTTGGAAGAAGTCGAGGGGCCGCTCCATCGATGAGTCTCATCGACGCCAACCTTTTGCTGCATGCTTACGACCCGCGATCGGCGCAACACGACGCCAGTCGGCGCTGGTTGGAAGCCACGGTGTCGGGCGCTGAGCTGGTCCGCTTCGCCTGGGTCACGATCTGGGCCTTTCTCGGCATTTCCACCAACCCGCGCGTCTTCGAACGTCCACTATCAGTCGAGGAAGCCGCGCGAGCGGTGGCGAGCTGGCTGGATCAGCCGGCGGTCGGGATGCTCGATCCTGGTGAACGACATTGGGACATCCTCAAACGACTCCTGTCAGAATCCCAAGTCAAGGGGCCGCTGGTCATGGACGCCGCGCTGGCCGCGCTGGCGATCGAGCACGGCGCCACGCTTGAAACCACGGACCGTGACTTCGCGCGCTTCGCCGGCGTGAAGTGGCGGAACCAGATTGCGGCGAGAAGGGCTGATGTGTAAGCGTTGCAACATGTTACAAGCCGTTCCGCCCACCCCGGCACTTTCATTTTCTCCCCAAGCCCGATAAAATAGACCGGTTGTCCAAACGACGAGAAGTTCGCTCCTATCAGGAAGGTAATAGTCGGCCATGAGAAATACCGCTCCTACCGATGCCGCCCAGCTTGAAGCCCTCGAAACCCGGGAATGGCTTGATTCGCTGGACGACGTGATGAAGCACGGCGGACCCGCGCGCGTGGGCAGCCTGCTTCGCGAACTTGGCACCCATGCCCAGAAGTCGGGCGTTCGCCTCCCATTCACGGCCAACACGCCGTACATCAACACCATCAACGCCGACGAGCAGGTGCCTTATCCGGGCAGCCGCGAAATCGAGCGCCGCATCAAGAGCCTCGTTCGCTGGAACGCCATGGCCATGGTGGTGCGCGCCAATCGTGTGGAAGACGGCATTGGCGGTCACATCTCCACGTTTGCTTCGTCCGCGACCTTGTACGAGGTGGGCTACAACCACTTCTTCCGCGGCCGCGACAACGGCAACGAAGGCGACGTGGTGTTTTTCCAGGGCCACGGTTCGCCCGGCATCTACGCCCGCGCCTTCCTCGAAGGCCGGCTCTCGAACGAACAGCTGGTGAACTTCCGCCGCGAGTTCGCGGAGGGCGGCGGCCTCTCGTCGTATCCGCATCCGTGGCTGATGCCCGAATTCTGGGAATTTCCCACGGTGTCGATGGGGCTTGGGCCGATCATGGCGATCTACCAGGCGCGCTTCAATCGCTACCTGGAAGACCGCGGCCTCAAGCCGAAGACCGACGCCAAGGTGTGGGCGTTCCTCGGCGACGGCGAAACCGACGAACCCGAATCGCTGGGCGCCATCACGCTCGCCTCGCGCGAGAAGCTCGACAACCTGATCTTCGTGATCAACTGCAACCTGCAGCGCCTCGACGGACCGGTGCGCGGCAACGGCCAGATCATCCAGGAACTGGAAGCGATCTTCCGTGGCGCGGGCTGGAACGTGGTCAAGTGCATCTGGGGCTCGGAGTGGGACGCCCTGCTGGAGAAAGACACCGACAACCTGCTCCTGAAGCGCATGGGCGAGATCGTCGACGGCGAGTACCAGAAGTACGCGGTCGAAACCGGCGCCTACGTGCGCAAGCACTTCTGGGGTGCGGATCCCCGCCTGCTCGAGATGGTCAAGCATCTCTCGGACGAGCAACTCAAAAAGCTCACCCTCGGCGGCCACGATCCGGAAAAAGTCTTCAACGCCTTTAAGCGCGCGACCGAGACCAAGGGTGTGCCGACGCTGGTGCTGGCCCGCACCATCAAGGGCTACGGCGTCGGCGAGTCCGGCGAAGGCAAGAACATCAGCCACCAGCAGAAGAAGCTCAACGACGACGAAGTCAAGGCGTTCCGCACGCGCTTTGGCATCCCGATTTCCGATGACGACGTCAAGGATGCGCCGTTCTATCGCCCGGCGCCCGACAGCGTCGAGATGAAGTACATCCAGGAGCGCCGCGCCGCCTTGAACGGCCCCGTGCCCAAGCGCGTCGTGCGCACCGAGCCGCTGACCGCTGATCTCGCCGACGCCTTCGACGAGTTCCACAAGGGCACGGCCGAGCGCAAGGCGTCGACCACGATGGTGTTCGTCAAGATGCTGTCGAAGCTGCTGAAGGACCAACAGATCGGCAAGTTCGTCGTGCCGATCGTCCCCGATGAGGCGCGCACCTTCGGCATGGAGGCGCTGTTCCGCCAGGTCGGCATCTACGCCCACAGCGGCCAGCTCTACGAGCCGGTCGACCGCGACACGCTGCTGTATTACAAGGAAGCGTCAGACGGCCAGATTCTCGAAGATGGCATCAACGAGGCGGGCGCAATGTCGTCGTTCATTGCCGCTGGCACCTCGTACGCGACGCACGGCATCAACATGATTCCGTTCTTCATCTTCTATTCGATGTTCGGCTTCCAGCGCGTCGGCGACCTGATCTGGGCCGGCGCCGACATGCGCATGAAGGGCTTCGTGATGGGCGGCACCGCCGGCCGCACGACGCTGAACGGCGAAGGCCTTCAGCATGAAGACGGCCAGAGCCACGTGCTGGCGCTGCCGGTGCCGAACTGCCAGTCGTACGATCCCGCCTTCGCTTACGAGCTGGCCGTGATCATCGACGACGGCATCAAGCGCATGTATCGCGATCAGGAAGATATCTTCTACTACCTGACCGTGATGAACGAGCAGTACCAGCACCCGCCAATGCCTGACGGTGTGCAGGCAGGCATCCTCAAGGGGATGTACGTCTGCCAGCCGACCGGCAAGCCGAAGGCCAAATTGCGCGCGCAGTTGTTTGG
The DNA here is from genome assembly GCA_009694735.1 of Acidobacteriota bacterium. Taxonomy (GTDB): domain Bacteria; phylum Acidobacteriota; class Vicinamibacteria; order Vicinamibacterales; family UBA2999; genus 12-FULL-67-14b. The sequence continues at coordinate 15,556 of SHUG01000069.1, forward strand.
CAGCGGCACCATCCTGCTGCAGGCGCTCGAAGCGCAGAAGATCCTCGAGGAGAAGTACAACGTGGGCGCCGACGTGTGGAGCGTCACGAGCTACGTGAACCTCTATCGCGACGGTCACGCCTGCGACCGCTGGAACCGCCTGCACCCGACCGAGGCACCGCGCGTGCCGTATGTCACGCAGGTGACCAAGGACGCGCCCGGCGTGTTCGTATCGGCGTCGGACTATCTCAAGGTGCTGCCGGATTCGATCGACCGCTGGCTGCCAAGGCCACTGCAGTCGCTCGGCACCGACGGCTTCGGCCGCAGCGACTCGCGCGCCGCGCTTCGTAACTTCTTTGAAGTGGACGCCCGCTTCATCGTGCTGGCGACCCTGCACTCGTTGATGCAAGACAAGCAGATCGAGCCGAAGGTCGTGGCGCAGGCGATTAAGGACCTCGGCATCGACGCCGAGAAGTCGAACCCGGCGGTGAGCTAAACGTGGCCGATTTTATTCTCCCGAATCTCGGTGACGGCGTCGCCCAGGGCGACGTTCTCAAGGTGCTGGTCAAGGTCGGCGACACGATCGCCGTCGATCAGCCGATCGTCGAACTTGAAACCGACAAGGCCACGATTGAAGTGCCGTCCGATGTGGCCGGCAAGGTGAAGGAAATTCGCGCCAAGGCCGGCGACAAGCTGAAGCCGGGCCAGGTTGTTCTTGTGCTAGAGGCAGGTGCGTCAGGTGCGTCAGGTGCATCGAGTGCGGCACCTGTTGCACCTGTTGCACCCGATGCACCCGCGGCCGCGGAGCGGCCGAAGGTTGTCGACATCGCCGCGGGCCGTCCGGCTCCTGCCGCGGCACCCACACCAGCGCCCCCGGCGGCGTCGGTCGTCACGGCCGCACCGGCGGCGCCGTCGGTCCGCCGTCTCGCCCGCGAGATTGGCGTCGATGTCAGCCAGGTGACTGGGACCGGTCCTGGCGGCCGAATTACGCAAGACGATGTGAAGGAGTTCGCGAAGCGGGTGATGAACAGTTTCGGCAGCGGCGGCCAGGCGGCCGCCGCCTCGCGCCCCGCGGGTGCAGGCCCGGCATTGCCCGACTTCTCGAAGTGGGGCGAGGTCGAGCGCAAGGCCATGTCGGGCATTCGCCGCAAGACGGCGGAGCACCTGAGCCACGCGTGGAACACCATTCCCCACGTCACCCAGTTCGACAAGGCCGACATCACCGGCCTCGAGGCGATGCGCAAGAAGTATCGCGGTGAGGCGGAGAAGGCCGGTGGCAACCTCACCGTGACCGCGGTGGCCGTCAAGGTGATTGCGACCGCGCTCAAAGCGTTCCCCCAGTTCAACGCGTCGGTCGACGCGGCGGGCGAGGCGATCGTCTACAAGAAGTACATCAACGTCGGTATTGCCGTCGACACCGAGAACGGCTTGCTGGTGCCGGTGATCCGCAACGCCGATCAGAAGAACCTGATCCAGCTGTCGATCGAGATCAACCAGCTCGCCGAGAAGGCCAAGGCGCGCAAGCTGACGCTGGACGAAATGTCGGGCGGCTCGATGTCGATCTCGAACCTGGGCGGCATTGGCGGCACCTCGTTCACGCCGATCGTCAACTGGCCGGAAGTGGCCATTCTCGGCATCTCGCGCGGCGGCTTCGAGCCGGTGTGGAACGGCACGGCGTTCGAGCCGCGGCAGATGCTGCCGCTGTCGCTCAGCTACGACCATCGCCTGATCGATGGCGCCGATGCGATTCGCTTCCTGCGCTGGGTCGCGGAAGCGCTCGAGAATCCGTTCACGCTCGCTCTCAGAGGTTAACCGTGGCGCATCACGTTGCAGTAATCGGCGCCGGGCCGGGTGGCTACGCGGCCGCGTTTTACGCGGCCGACCTGGGCCTCAAGGTCACCCTCATCGACAACGAGAAACACCCGGGCGGCGTGTGCCTGTATCGCGGGTGCATTCCGTCCAAGGCGCTGTTGCACGTTGCCAAGGTGCTGGATGAAGCGAAGCACGCCAAGGATTGGGGCATCGAGTTCGCCGCCCCGAAGATCGACGTCAACAAACTCCGCGACTACAAGAACGGGGTCGTCGAGAAGCTGACCAGTGGCACCGGCCAGGTGGCCAAGTTCCGCAGGGTGAACTACCTGCAGGGGTGGGCGTCGATCGTCGACGCCA